>NZ_JAMYPF010000053.1:0-575 GCF_040320205.1 Mesorhizobium sp. M0761 | reverse complement strand
TGTCACGCGGCCAACGTGCCTCCGTAGCTAACATCTACGTCAGCGTTGAAGAAGTACCCTGCGCCACGGGATGTTTTGACCAGGCGAGGGTTGGCCGCATCAGCCTCCAGCTTTCGGCGCAAGCGCATGATTAGGACATCGATACTTCGATCGTACACCTCTTCTCCACGCACACGGCTCGCGAGCAAAAGCCGTTCTCTGGATAGCACGTTGCGGGGGTTCTCCAGAAATGCGATCAAGAGATTGAACTCACATGCGGTAAGCTTGACCTCGCCACGCTCCGCACAGATCAGTCGCCGCTGCTTCACGCTGAGCTTCCAGGCCCCAAAGCGAAATGAGCGCTGCTCTCTGGTTCGCGGACTAGAAATGCGCTGGCGTAGCGCTACTCGAATGCGGGCCAAGAATTCGCGCATCCCGAAAGGCTTGGGAATGAAATCGGTTGCGCCGAGCTCCAGTGCAACCACTTTTTCCGCCTCATCAAGCCGGTCGCCGCTGATCACTATGATAGGAACATCCGATTTTGTCGCCAGATTGCGGACGATCGCAAGTCCATCCTCCCGGCCTAGGTTAAGGTC
>NZ_JAMYPF010000052.1:0-612 GCF_040320205.1 Mesorhizobium sp. M0761 | reverse complement strand
ATTACTCTTTGATGGTGACGACGATGCCGGCACCGACGGTGCGGCCGCCTTCACGGATGGCGAAGCGCAGCTTCTCTTCCATGGCGATCGGCACGATCAGCTCGACATCGACCGTGATGTTGTCGCCGGGCATAACCATTTCCGTGCCTTCCGGCAGCGACACGATGCCGGTCACGTCGGTCGTGCGGAAGTAGAACTGCGGACGGTAGTTGGTGAAGAACGGCGTGTGACGGCCACCTTCGTCCTTGGTCAGGATGTAGGCTTCGGCCACGAACTTCTTGTGCGGCTTCACCGTACCGGGCTTGGCCAGAACCTGGCCGCGCTCGACGCCTTCACGATCAACGCCGCGCAGCAGCGCGCCGATGTTGTCGCCGGCCTGGCCCTGATCGAGCAGCTTGCGGAACATCTCGACGCCCGTGCAGGTCGTCTTGGTCGTCGGACGGATGCCGATGATTTCCAGTTCCTCGCCGACCTTGACGATGCCGCGCTCGACGCGGCCGGTGACGACCGTGCCACGGCCCGAGATCGAGAACACGTCTTCGATCGGCATCAGGAACGGCTTGTCCAGCGGACGAACCGGCGTCGGGATATAGGCATCGACCGCAGCCATCA
>NZ_JAMYPF010000051.1:0-697 GCF_040320205.1 Mesorhizobium sp. M0761 | reverse complement strand
GGTGCCTCGGCCATCGGCAGCATGGTCAGGTGAAAGCGCTCGTGACGTCCGTTCTGCTGTGGCCTGCCGGGTGCGATCCGCTCCAAGGTGATGCCGAGCTTGATGAAGCGCACGACAAGCGGCGTCAGCCCGGTGACGCCGGCCGATGCGAAGGGCGGGCCATTGTCGCTTCTGAAGCGATCCGGCAGGCCATGCTCTTCAAACAGCCGTTCGAACACCGGCCAGGCTTCGCTATCGGCCGTCGACCCCGTCGCTTCGAGCGCCAGAAGATAGCGGCTCGACGCATCCATCACCGTCAAGGGTTCGCAACGCCAGCCGTCGCGGGTCCGGAACCAGCCCTTGTGATCGCCAGTCCACACCGCGTTCGGTTCTTGCGGCTGTGGCCAGGGTCCATTGCCGCAGGCCCGCAGGCGGGGTCGCTTGCGGGCGCGGACAAGCCCATGCCGCGCAAGGATCGCGCCGACCGTCGAGGCTGAAGGCCACATGAACTCGGGAGCCGTGCGCCTGAGCCGTGCCACGATCTTCTTTGGACCCCAGAGCGGATGCAGCTCCTTGGCCGCCACAATCCGCTCAACCAGATCCTGAGCTGTCGCCCGGCCATGATTGAGCGGGGCTCGCGGCAGGTCGTGCAAACCCTCAGGCCCAAACGTCCGATAGCGTCCTAGCCATTTGTAGCCGTTCTTGCGTGAGATCCCGT
>NZ_JAMYPF010000050.1:0-967 GCF_040320205.1 Mesorhizobium sp. M0761 | reverse complement strand
CCCGTTGCACCGGTCGCGCCGGTATCACCGGTTGCTCCGGTCGAGCCTGTCGCACCAGTAGAGCCGGTTGCTCCGGTCGAGCCAGTCGCCCCGGTGGAACCGGTAGCACCAGTCGCGCCGGTCGAGCCCGTTGCACCGGTCGCGCCGGTATCACCGGTTGCTCCGGTCGAGCCCGTGGCTCCGGTAGCACCAGTCGCGCCAGTCGAGCCCGTTGCACCGGTCGCGCCGGTATCACCGGTTGCTCCGGTCGAGCCAGTCGCTCCGGTCGAGCCAGTCGCTCCAGTAGAGCCGGTTGCTCCGGTCGAGCCAGTCGCCCCGGTGGAACCGGTTGCACCAGTCGAACCTGTCGCTCCCGTGTCGCCAGTTGCCCCTGTGGCTCCGGTGGAGCCTGTTGCTCCAGTCGAGCCCGTCGCTCCAGTGGAGCCAGTCGCCCCGGTATCACCTGTTGCTCCGGTCGAGCCTGTCGCACCAGTAGAGCCAGTCGCTCCAGTAGAGCCGGTTGCTCCAGTGGAGCCAGTCGCCCCGGTATCACCTGTTGCTCCGGTCGCTCCGGTTGCACCAGTTGAACCAGTCGCGCCGGTGGCACCCGTCGCTCCAGTATTACCGGTTGCTCCGGTTGAGCCCGTCGCTCCGGTCGAGCCAGTCGCTCCGGTAGAGCCGGTAGCACCAGTCGCGCCGGTCGAGCCCGTTGCACCGGTCGCGCCGGTATCACCGGTTGCTCCGGTCGAGCCTGTCGCACCTGTGGCTCCGGTAGCACCAGTCGAGCCAGTCGAGCCCGTTGCACCGGTCGCGCCGGTATCACCGGTTGCCCCGGTCGAGCCTGTCGCACCAGTAGAGCCGGTGGCGCCGGTCGAACCTGTCGCTCCCGTATCGCCGGTCGAGCCTGTGGCTCCGGTAGCACCAGTCGCGCCGGTCGAGCCCGTTGCACCGGTCGCGCCGGTATCACCGGTTGCTCCGGTCGAGCCTG
>NZ_JAMYPF010000049.1:0-1186 GCF_040320205.1 Mesorhizobium sp. M0761 | reverse complement strand
TCCTTCTGGTACTACAGCAGCCTCAAGCTGCAGGCCGTTGCCGATGCCGCGGCCTATGCCGGTGCGCTCGAGAAAGTCGCGGGTTCCGATAACCCGACCATCATCGCCGCCGCCACGCAGTCCGCGACCTCGAACAATTTTGCCACGCCGGGCACGATCCAGGTCAACACGCCGCCATTGTCCGGCCCGAACACCGCGAAGAAGGCGGTGGAGGTCATCGTCAAGCAAAACCTCGATCGCTACTTCACGGCGATTTTCAACCAGGCGCCCGTTGCCGAACAGGCAAGGGCGGTGGCGCTGATCAATGATGCCTCCAAGGCTTGCGTGCTGGCGCTAAGTCCGTCGGCCTCCCAGGCTGCGCTCTTTTCCGGCAACACCACCGTCAGCCTCACCGGCTGTTCGGTCATGTCGGACTCGATTGCCTCGGACGCCATAAAGACGCAGGGCTCGGCGGTGCTCAAGGCCGACTGCCTGATCACGGTCGGCGGCATGGTGCTGAACAATCCAGCGACCACAGTCTGCAAGTCCAACATCACCCGAGCCTTGCCGGCAGCCGATCCTTTCTCCGGCTTGGCGACGCCGACAGCCGGCAACCCTTGCAAGAATGTCAACGGCAACAAGACGTCGCAAACACTCCAGCCTGGCACCTACTGCAGCGGCATGAGCCTCAGCGGCAACGTCACCCTGCAGCCCGGCGTCTACGTCGTGCAGGGCGGTATGAAGGTCAACGCCAACGCGGTCGTCGCCGGCAGCGGGGTAACCATCTTCATGGCAGGCAGCAACACCGTCAGCATGAACGGCAACGCCAAGGTGACGCTGAGCGCGCCTACCTCCGGAGCCTATTCCGGCGTGCTGTTCTACGGCGACAGGACCGGGACTGCGGCGCAGAGCACCTTCAACGGCACCGCGGACTCGCTTTTGACAGGCGCCATCTATTTTCCCAGGCAGCAGGTCAACTACCTTGGCAACTTCTCGGGGAACGGTGGCTGCACTCAGGTCGTCGCCGACACAATCCAGTGGTCCGGCAGTACGACGATCAAGCAGAACTGCAAAGGCCTCGGGATGGACGACATTCCGGCGACGCAATCCGTTCAGCTCGTCGAGTAGCGGGATGGGTGGGCGGACCTTGCGCATTGTCCTGGACAAATCCGGGATAGCTGCCGTCGAGTTTTCCATGTTGCTGCCC
>NZ_JAMYPF010000048.1:0-1320 GCF_040320205.1 Mesorhizobium sp. M0761 | reverse complement strand
GGTGACGCGGGGTGGAGCAGCCCGGTAGCTCGTCAGGCTCATAACCTGAAGGTCACAGGTTCAAATCCTGTCCCCGCAACCAACATCAAAAACAGCCCGCTTCACGCGGGCTTTTTGCGTTCGGACCGCGATCTATGGCGATTTTAACCTGCACCAGGGGTCGGAAGCAGGCGAAGCCGACGCCGTGGGACAGAAAAGCCAAATCATGACCCCCAACCGCCCGCAGCTCGCAGGCCTTTTTGTTATTCGGCACCTTTGCCCACGCGAAGCCGGTTGGCTCCCGGCTCTGTCAGCGCGGCAACCGCCACGCGCCGGCGCGATGGTGACCGGACGCTTTGGACCCTGCAAAACCAGGCGACGAACCATTCTCTCGCCATCAGATCTTGGAAAACGAACCGTGATCGTGCGCTTCCAATCATTGCTATTATTGCTACCGGGCTTGATCGGCGCCATAATCTTCCAGGAGGTTGCCGTGCCCGACTACGCTCTGAACGAACCACTATGAGAGCTTCATCAGGAAGCAGCTCGAATCAGGCCGCTACAACAATGCCTGAGATGTTCGCGCCGGCCTACGTATGCTCGAGGATTTCGAGGCGGAGCGGGAGAGATGGCTGCGCGAGGAGGTTCCGGCGCGCCTGACCGAGCTCCGGCAGGATCCGGCTAAGGGCATCCCTGTCGAGACGGTTTTTTCGCGACTCGAGGCGCGTCATCACGCGAAGCAGGCGAAAGCCAAATAGGCAATGGAGTACCGCATTGTCTTCCACCCCAAGGCGGAACTGAACTCGGCCAGTTCTATGACGACGTAGCCGACCCGTGCGTCGCCGGCGATCGCTTGGAATTTCGTTGTCGGCATCCGCGACCATTGCCTGAGCGTGTCGACTTTTCCACAGTGCGGCACAGAGCGGGTCGAGATCATGCCTGGTCCGCGGATCATCAGCTGGCGACGTGCCGTCAGCATTGCTTTCGCAGTCGATGCCGAACGGGTCTGGTCCTGGGTATTTTTTCGCCGGCCGCAACATCACGGCGGAATTGCTGGAAGGCCGGCTCTGAAGCGCTGCTTAGGCTGGCGTGGGGATCGACACTAGCCAGGAGGCGATTCTCAGGCCGATGGCACGCACCTGCCGCCGCCTAGGTGGGAGCTTGGTAGAAGAGTGATCCTCAGCGGAACACCACTCACAATTTCAGCCAAGCCAGCTCACGAATTTCCGCCCCGTGGATATCTCTACGAGAAATCGCAAAAACATCGTCGATGACTGTTGACAGTTCTGGTTGGTGGCGACTATATACGCCTCACGAACGAGGGCGGTGCGCCGCTGGCGG
>NZ_JAMYPF010000047.1:0-1676 GCF_040320205.1 Mesorhizobium sp. M0761 | reverse complement strand
CTCATCGCGCTTGTGACCGAACCCCTCTCGCAGGAGTTGGGTGTCTCTCCCCCTTGAGCGACGGGCGCCCGCTGCTGTGGCGCGCCACCCGCCAGATCGTCGCCTCTCTGATCGCGACCATCCTGATCGCGACCATCTTTCCTCAACCTTCCTTGGCGGCCCTGCGCCACAATCTCCATGCCTTGCGATATCGCTGGCGCGAACCACCACGAAAGCGCAAGTTTCAGTCCATGCCAAAGCTATCTTAGCGCCTATGCCCTTGTGGGGAGGGTCGGCGCGAAGCGCCGGGGTGGGGGACTGCGCCCTACGAGAACCCCCACCCCAATCCGCTTTGCGGATCGACCCTCCCCACAAGAGGGAGGCTAAGAAATCGCACAAGGGGGAGGTAAGCGCCCTAAAACTCAATCCCCTGCTGTGCCTTCACGCCGGCCGAAAAATGATGCTTCGTCACGCCCATCTCCGTCACCAGATCCGCCGCCTCGACCAGCGCCGGCTTGGCGTTGCGGCCGGTGACGACGACATGCAGACCTTCGCGCCGCGCTTTCAGCGCCGCCACCACTCTGTCGAGATCAAGATAGTCGTAACGCAGCGCGATGTTCAGTTCGTCCAGCACGACGAGGCTGATCGAGGGATCGGCGATCAGCTCCAGCGCCTTGGCCCAGGCGGCTTCGGCCGCCGCAATGTCGCGCTTCAGATCCTGCGTCTCCCAAGTGAAACCCTCGCCCATCGTGTGCCAGACGACGCGGCCGCCAAACGCCGCGAAGGCATCCTTCTCGCCGGTGTGCCATTTGCCCTTGATGAACTGGACGATGCCGACGCGCTTGCCATAGCCGAGCATGCGCAGCGCCAGCCCGAAGGCAGCCGTGGTCTTGCCCTTGCCGGGTCCGGTGTTGACGATCAGCAGCCCCTTCTCGACCGTCTTTTCCGCGACCTCGGCGTCCTGCACCGCCTTGCGCTTGGCCATCTTGGCGCGATGGCGCTCTTCGTCTTTTGCGTCGATGTCAGTCATTATTTCACCTTGAGCGGCAGCCCCGCCACTATCAGAAGCACCATATCAGCTACCACCGCGATCTGCTGGTTGAGCCGGCCGGCGGCATCGCGGAACCGGCGTGCCAGCGCATTTTCGGGCACGATGCCTTGTCCGACTTCGTTGGAGACCACGAACCACGGTCCGCGCGGCCGCGAAAGCACATCGGCCAGCCGCCGGCACTCCCCCTCCAGATCATGATCGGCCAGCATATGATTGGTTAGCCAAAGCGTCAGGCAGTCGACAAGCACCGGCTGGCTGTCCGGCAATGCCTCGAGCGCACCGGCAAGATCAAGCGGGGCATCGATGGTCGCCCATCCCTCGCCGCGGCGCGAGCGGTGCTGCGCGATGCGCTCGCGCATTTCGCCGTCATAGGCTTGCGCGGTGGCGATATAGGCCCATGGCGGCGGCAACGCCGTTGCCAAAGTTTCGGCATGGGCGCGCGGTGGCCCCCGCGCCCCCCCGCGGGTGTTTGGGGAAAAACGCGGAGGGAAACCAGTGGGGCCGGCGGGTGGGGGGGGGGGGGGGGCGCCCGGGGCGGGGGGGGGGGGGGGGGGCGGGGCCACCCCCCGCGGGCGGGGGGGGGGGGGGGTGTTGGGGGGGGGGGGCCGCGGATTATGGGCGCGGCGCGGTGGGGGGGGGGGGACCC
>NZ_JAMYPF010000046.1:0-2902 GCF_040320205.1 Mesorhizobium sp. M0761 | reverse complement strand
GTCTCACATCTCTGACACTCCTTGCCAACACTCTCTCGCAAGGGCCGATAAGCGATACCGTTGCCCACAACATGGCACGCAATGGTCTGCTGCAAGCAGCGCGTTGCAATGCCGAGGTCGTGCAAGCTCTCGGTCTTGGAAAGCGGATCGCTGCCCGATGGCAAAAGGCCAATGCCAAGTGTTTGGCCGCCAACCGGAAAGCTGGGGACGTGGCAGGTGGGCTGGGTGCCATTTCAAAGTCGCTGCGCGTGCTGCTGCAATCGGCCATTCTTGCCGTCGGTGCGTACCTTGTCGTCAGGGAAGAGGCTACGGCCGGGGTCATGATTGCCAGTTCGATCATGATGGGGCGTGCGCTGGCTCCGGTCGACCTCGCCATTTCAAGCTGGAAACCCTTCCTCATGGCGCGCCAGGGTTGGGCGCGGCTGGAGGACCTCTTGGAAAAGGTTCCTGAAACCGCTCCTGTTATGCTAATGCCTGCACCTGAACGCGAACTGCGCCTCGAAAGCGTGACAATCGTTCCGCCCGGTGAAAGCAAGCCGACCGTGACCGGCATTGCGTTTGCCATTCAGGCGGGAAGCGCACTCGGGGTCATCGGCCCGTCGGGCTCGGGCAAGTCGACACTCTCGCGCGCCATCGTCGGCGCATGGACGCCGGTCGCCGGGAAGGTTCGCATCGACAGCGCAAGCCTCGATCAATGGGACCGGGAAGCACTAGGCCGTCACATCGGCTATCTGCCACAAGGTGTTGAATTGTTCGATGGCACCATTGCCGAAAACATCGCTCGTTTTGAAGATGATCCTGACCCTGAGGCTATTGTCGCCGCGGCGAAAGCAGCGGGCACGCACGAACTGATCCTCCGATTTGAGCACGGATACGAAACTCCGATTGGTGAGGCCGGATCGGCACTTTCCGCCGGGCAGCGTCAGCTTATCGGTCTTGCCCGGGCCCTTTATCGAGACCCTTTCCTTGTCGTGCTGGATGAACCCAATGCCCATCTCGACGCGGAAGGCGAAGCTGCAGTCGTTAATGCGATCGCCTCCGTGCGCGAGCGCAAGGGCATTGCGGTTGTCGTCGCCCATCGGCCGAGCGCCATCCGCGCCGTCGATTTGGTGTTGGTGATGGAAGGTGGACGGCAGCGATCATTCGGTGCGCGTTCCAAAGTCCTGAAGGCCATCGAGTCTACACAGGATCACGTGGCAGAGCGCGCTGACATGGAGGATCCCGGTGTCCGGCATTCATCAGAACAATGACGTTTCGAGTCCATTCGCCGGCACCTGGTGGCGGGCCTTCTGGCGAGCGTGATCTTTGTGGGAGGAGCCGGAGCCTGGGCGACCTTCACGAATCTCTCCGGTGCGGTTGTAGCGTCCGGACACTTTGTCGTCGTTTCCTAGTGAGAAGATACAGCACCCGACTGGCGGGGTGGTCGGAGAAATCCTGGTGAACCCGGCATTTCGTACTACCTGGTGCGCCTGTCAGTTCCGATCTCGGCTCGCGCGAACGCGCTCCCTAACGTTCCATTGCTCGCAATGGGCAGTGCCGGCGCGACTCGGCAACACAGCCCCATGCCCGTTCTTCCGAGGGCGGCCCAACCAGGACGACCGGTTGCCAAGTTTTCCTGGACCGTTCTTTGAGTGTGAATGTTCGGGCCGATTGCCGGGGCGTGTCCCCGCCGCCTGCGAGCCCGCAACTGCTCAGCAGAAGGGCGAAGTGAACGAGAATGCATCCATTTCGTAAATGTATGCCTATCCAAGCAATCGATTTCTCCAATTGTCCGATGACGAATATGAACGACTCAGGCAGGGGCATCATTAGGAGTATTTTCAATGGCAAAGATTATCGAAGGTGGCCCGGGTTCCGAAACACTCCTCGGCACCGAGGGTGTTGACTGGATCGAGGGTTACCAGGGCGGTGACTGGCTTGACGGTCGTGGCGGCAACGACGAGATCTCTGGTGGCGCGGGCAGTGACCGAGCCATCGGCGGCAAGGGTAACGACCGCATCTTCGGCGGAGATGGCTGGGACGATCTCTCCGGCGACAACGGCCGCTTCAACGCGCGCGTCTCCGGTGAGGACAATGACAGGCTCAGCGGCGGACCCGGCCAGGATGTCCTCTACGTGGGTGACGGCCAGGACACGTTGACCGGGGGCAGCGACAGTGACACGTTCGTGTTCCAGTTCCACAATCCGGTGCCTGGGGTTGTCGGGTCGACGTCGGACATTACCACTATCACCGATTTCAACCCGGCGGAGGACAAGTTCGCCTTCGATGCGGTGGGCCTCTACAACGATGGTTTTGGCGCGAACTTCGTCAACAACGCCAGCATACAGTCCGGCTACCCGGTGAGCAGCTTCTACAGCGGTGCGGCCTCGGGTGCGAACGGCGAACACGTCGTGGTGATCACTGGCGAATCTTTCAACTCTGCTAATGAGGCGGCGAGTGCGATCTCCGGCGAGCACGCCGGTGACATCATTGTCTACCAAAGCAGCTACACCGACAGACTCGCAACTCTGGCCTATGTCACCGCCGACGGCAGCGCGCACGAGTTCGCCCACCTGGGCGGTGTGGTCACCGTGGCAGACCTGGGCCTGACCGCGTCCGACTTCACCTTCGTTTGATCCAGAAAACCCATACGGAACCGCGCCCGCCCCGCCCCCCTGGGCGGGCGCTTTCCCGTTTCCGCTACTTGCCATGGGCCGGGGCGCCCGGGAGCAGTCAGCGTGTACAGTGACGAAGCCCTGCGCGTCGCGCTGGTCGTGCACCGAAATCCCACTGAAGGTGTGGAGGCGGAAGCCTGTTCGGGCCCTTGCGGCCGACCATGATGAATCCCTTCCAAACCTTCAGCCGGACGGTGTTGTTGACGCGCTCCATTAAATGCCGGGATCAAACATATTCGGCGGGAGCA
>NZ_JAMYPF010000045.1:0-3527 GCF_040320205.1 Mesorhizobium sp. M0761 | reverse complement strand
GCGTAAACCAGATCCGTGACGTCACCATGCGACACCTCCCAATCCTCTCAGATTAAAGGTGTTGCGGCGACCGGTTGAACCCACCACGCTTATGCCGCCTTTTCCGCGCCACCGCCTTGGACGGCCAGGGGTTAGGGGCTAAAAGCCGCTACCTTCCCTTTCCCGGTTCCGCCGATCTGAGCACGGACGAAAAACAGTCATGATCTGCCGGCGCGAGCGCACCCTTCTTGGCCCAGCCGCATGACATCATCGAACGCCGAGCGAATCTGCGGCCAGGGAAACTCTGCGCCTCCCTCCCGCACCTCGCTCTCAAGAAGCACCGCATTCAATTTGGCCGCTACGCCGGTAAGGGAGGTTGCAGGTGTCGCAGCCAATGCTTCGAGCAATTCTTCGGCTCGATCAGCTGCCTTCCTTTCCGCCTCTGTCACGGACAAATAGCCAATTCGCCTCTCGGCGGCATCCCAGCGTGCTTGATGAGCCGCCAAGCGGACTTCTGCCTCGGCGCAAACGTCATCGGCGTCGGGGTCAGAGCCGAGCACCTCGCGGAGTGACCCGATGGAATGGATCGTTACATTTTCGCCACCGGGCAACTGGACGGTCTCATGAGGGAAGCCGACGGTCTCCACGAGTGTGCGCTCCAAGCGCGCACTTTGATCGCAGAGACGCTCGCTCGCTTCGTGAGCATTGCGCCATTCTCGCCAAATCGCTAGCGCGGGATCGGAAGGGACAGCTGCGGCCGGCGCCGTACCGGCGAGAGCACTACTTTCCCATCCTAAGATTGCAATCGCCGTTGCACCAAGTACCCTCCTGCGGGTGACGAAAGACAAAGGCGTGGTATTGTCGGAATCAGCCATGATCCGAGCTCCTAACAGCTTGATAGTGGTCAGGCCGCACCGAGTGTATCGAGCACCGGTGCGGCCGCTAGCTACCATCGTTTATGTCACTTTTTGTGACTTTTAACAAGATGAATGTCATGAAAACGGACATACTGCCTCAGCAGATCCGAGCAGCTCGGGCCTTGATTGACTGGACGAGAGAGGACTTGGCAAACGCCTCTGGAGTGACGGTTCGTACGCTCGCCAGAATTGAAAGCTCTCAAACGCTCCCCAGGACGGCAACACTTCAGGCCATATCTTCTGCGTTGGAAGCGGCGGGAATCGAATTCATTTCACAGAATGGAGCGGGACCCGGCGTCCGCCTTGCCCGTCGACTGGACGACAACTGACACAAACAACAGCCGTTCTGCGATGGAGTTTTTCCGAAGCGACCGCTGTCGGGATGGGAACAGCCTGACTTCAGTCTGCTAAGGTCCGGTTTCCGGCCGGTCTGGCTATGGGGAACGTCCGGCGGAAAGTTGCCATTCGGAGTTGGCACTCTCAGGCGAGGTTTGCGTAGTCCACATACGACCCGATATCGGCCGCGCGGATGGCCATCGGCGCCCACGAAAGCAGCCGTCCTCAGCTGAATAGCAACTTGGGCTCGGGTTGGAGAACGGCTGTCGGTTGAGATGCAAGAAGCACACATCATGCAGCGCTGTCAGCAATAGCTGAGCATTCTCGCAGCATGAATGCGGACGACACAGTCGAGCGGTTGCGGCAATGCTTGACCGAGACCGAGCGGGACGTCGCCCGTGCTACATGCACACGCGAAGAAGTGCCGAAACGACGGTCGACAGATCGAATAGGGGCTGCGTTACCCCATTCAAGGCTCGTTTTCTGGCGGAGGCCCTTCAGCCGGAGCACCGTCGGATGTGGCGCCTTTGGAACCCGACCCTGCGGGTTCGTCATTCAGTGGGGGGGTGCGATTCAGCTGTCTAGATAAGCCGTTGGTGATGTCGTCCTTGCCGATCTTGCCTTGCCGGAAGTCCTGAACCCGCTGCACGTAGGTCCTTGCGCCATCGGGATCGAACAAGGCTTCCATCCCGGGCAGCCCGCTGCGTGGGCGCCAAGGGTTCTCATAGATCGGGCCTAAATCATTCAGATCCATGGTGTTGAGAAGCGGATTAAATAACCGGATAGCGTCGGACTTCGCCATCGACGATAGATCGAGATGGGAGAGCAGGCCGCCGAGGAAGAAAGCTGTTTTGGTGTCGCCGGGCCAGTTGCTTACCACTCCGGAGAGAACGGGTTGCGGGAATAGGGATTCGTCTTCTGGGATTTTGTAGGTTTCCCGCACGAACAGCTTTCGCGGAACACACACCATGTTGACACCCGCATACATGTACCAGTGCTCGCGCTCCCGGATCTTGTCTGGGTCTGTGCTGCGGTAGAAGTGCCGCATCCGGTCTGCCACAGCCGCATCGCTTGCGTAGTCTGCCTCGTAGGCGAAAATGCCTTTGAACACCGGAACGGCGGTCTGGCTTGTCCTGAAAGTGTCCCAAAGGATCTCCATCGCCTCGTCCAGGGCATTCGTGTTCAGGGTGGTCTTGACCTCAATGACACCGCGCACGGCGGCTCGAGGAACAACGACAACATCACCCTCCCTGAACAACGGGACAAATTCGGCCGCATCCCAAACGAGGATGTCAAGCTGCCTTGGGCAGTACTCAATGAAGCCGGTGCTTACCTCATAGCGACGGGGGACAATCTGGCGCAAAAGCGCGCGCAACATCTCCTCGCGATAGCTTCCCACTGTGCCAGTATGCTGGATGAGAAGGTCAACGCGGCGACTTTTGATAAGCAATTCCTCGGCGAAGGTTGCGAGATAGTCGATCCGCGAGAAATGCTCGGAGACCATTGACGAGAGGCTATACAGGACAACCCCGCCCTTGTTGATCGTTGCGCCTCCGGAGCCTTCCGCGATCATCATGCGCAACGCGTCCTCGATGAGGTCGTGCGCTAAACCTGAGTTCTCCTTTAGCCTGCTGGTCAGTTCGTCCAGAGGCAGACGGCGACCGTCCGCATCGCGCAGAACATCAAGGGTTGCCGACTTGATGGCGAAGTACGGCCTCCGATCAAAAGGCAGCCGGCGTCCGCCCAAATTGCCTATCAGCGCATTGATTTTGATCTGCCCGGAATATTCGGAGACGGGTACGTCTAAGCCGGGTCCAAGGAGTTCTTCTGCAGTCCGCCCGGGCAGCCAGATGCGCAATACTCCCTGGCGATCACCTATTATCCCGCCTCGGACGTGATCCCACGGATGATCACAGTCGAACACGCAATCGCCATGTGCGAGTTCAGGCAAGACCTGCTGTCCTTGTGGCGGAGCTTCAACATCGGCCATGCGATCCCACAACCCCTTTTGATTTCAGCCGGATCGATCGCCCGACACTCTTGGCCTTATGCCACGGCCACCACGGGCGAAGAAGGCTGGCACGCCACAGCAAATAGCAAGGTCTAATCATGTTGAAGAACGCAGTCGTCCTGCACGCGCGATTGATCAGCAGCGCCTGCTGCCTTCCGACGGTATGACAGGGCGCAAAACGGCAACTATTGGCAGCGCAGGTTGTGTGCGTCAAGTTCTGCAAAATGGGGCAGCCATGATGCTGGTCATGCGGCTTGGCGCAGAGCGAGCTTCTTGTGCTCGCG
>NZ_JAMYPF010000044.1:0-4415 GCF_040320205.1 Mesorhizobium sp. M0761 | reverse complement strand
AACCCGCGACTTTCTCGAGCGCACCGGCATAGGCCGCGGCATCGGCAACGGCCTGCAGCTTGAGGCTGCTGTAGTACCAGAAGGACGTCTCGATACCGAGGCCGGCGCCGCCGACCACGACCGGCAAGGTGAAGGCAACGACGACGGCAACGTTACCGTTCCTGGCGCGTGTTGCGCGGACCAATGCAGGCCAGAACCGGATGAATGCACTGGATCCCATATTTTATTAGAAATCACGAATAGATAAACGAATTTCTAAAAAACCCATTCCGATTCGATGAAGCCACGGCCCAGACGAAAGGTTTGCTGCAATTCCTCCTCACGTGCATGTGCTTCACGCTGCGTCATCTCTACGGCCAAGGGGGGGGCGCATTCTGACCGGGAGCTTTGGGTCGCAAACTGACCTTCCGTGATTGCGAGCCACATGGCTAAGCGGCTGTTCCGCTAGTGAGCCTCGACTGGAGTCCTAGATCCGCACACAAGCGTATCCTGGGTCGATCGCGCTTCGCGAAATGCGCCAAATTGCAAGGTCGTGAGTTCGGACAGCGGAAGCATTCTCCTCATGGGTGTTGCTTGTCGAGCAGAAGATTTCACGATCACCACCGAGACAGCTTCGTGTCGATCCCGCTGCTCGGCATGGTCTGCGGTGAAGTCTCCGTGCTCCCGGCACTGAGGTTATCCAATCGTAGCGAGTCCTAAAGCCGCACAACCTGGTCGAGATGCAGGCGTATCCGCTGGCCTTCCGCGAAGGACAGCGCAAACGATTCCAGGCCGAATGAGCGTGTAATTTCTTGGTCAGTTTCAATGATGCGAACGACCCATTCGCCACTGGCTCCGACCAGTTCCACGCGAGGCGTGGCCTTGCGAATTGGCACCACGCTGCCCATCACAGCCTCCCTACGAAAAGCAATGGCAAGTCGATTAAGACCCTGGTAGTCGGAAGTTCAATAACAAATGCTTGTTCGGATCGGACAAACCACCCTCGATGGGCATTACGAAGGCGGGCGAATCACACCTCAGTTAGGCGAACCCTCCGGGGAACCTCCCGTGAGATAGCCTCTGCTTTAGGTCGTTGGCATTCAGGATGGCCGCCAGCTCTTCGGCATACTCCATGTCGGAAGGTTGACAGATGGGTGGCCCGCTACAGATGCAGTGCGCGCCGGACGAGCCGAGTTCCGAGTCGGGCTAGTCGAGGACTTGCCCTTGCCGGATAGCACATTCGACAAGGCGCTCAGCGTCCACACAGTGTACTTCTGGCAAAGCCTTAGAGCCGGATCCGCAGAGCTCGCTCGCGTCATCGAACCAGGCGGTCGCGTCGTCCTGGGCTTCCTCCCGAAGGCGCTTATGGACAGGATGAACATGCCGGCCGACATTTTTACACCTCGCGAGCCGATGAGGTCATTTGCTGCCTTGCGAGATGCAGGGTTCAGCGACCCTGAAGTGCCGAGACCGAGCACGGAAACCGCATGGCTCGTGGTGACAGGAACGCGAAGATAAGTTTCGGCGCCTGGAAGCGGAAAAGCCCGCCGCCGAAGCCAACTGGCTAGCGAATTTCGGCAAAGCGCCGGTCTAAAGGTTCTCACTCATCGGTGCAGGTTGATGGCGTGCACACAGCCGTTACGGCCGAGAGCTTCTCGCGCTTGTTATTTCAGGCTTCTGATAAGGCTTCTTCATTCAGGATCCCCAGTTTGTCCCTCAACGCGAAAATGCGGTGCGCCGATCACGATGGTCAACCAGAAACACTAAAGTAGCGGCCGAGCGGGGCCAGGGGACCGGCACGCGCGGTCAGGGCGGCGCACCATGGATGCTGCTATTGCCTGCCCGGTTGCCATGGCCTGCTAACGAGCGCACAATGTTGCCGTCGCCTCGAAAAATCAAAAACAAACAGGCACGAGGCGCTTGGGAGCGATCATCAGGCTTTCGCCCGACCAGGGAGAAGGCCCATGCCCACACAGGCACAGAGCCGGCTCATGTATTTTATGGGCCAACTCGTTCACAACGAGAGCATCGTTTCCAAGCAGGATATTATCGTCGGCTTACTGGATCACGAAGGCAGTCCGACGGCCGACGCCGACGAATTGCTGGCGAACTTGCATCGATCACTGCAACAGGCCCGACAGAGCTTGCACGAGGCGCAAGAGATCTATGGAGTCAGAAATGCGGAGTAGCGAAAAAACAAAACTCGCATACACAGCCGCAGAGTTCGCCGAAAAACACGGTTTGACCGTGAAGGCAGCCGAAATCATCTTGTCCGTGAACGGCTCCTCACGTGTCGCTTGCGATGCAGCAGCACGCGCATTCAAAGAAGCGGTTGCGCACCGACAACACAGCAATGACGGCGAATGAGGCCCGCGCCTGCTTTCGAGGCTGCGCGGGCCGACCATGACGAGTGGAGAGGACATCTTGGTCACCGGCAGGAATCGCTGAAGAACGAGCCGGGTGTGACCGAACAGCCTCAGAGTGAGGATGTTCCCGACTGACGCAAAAAAGCCCGCCAGCATGAGCCGGCGGGCCAAGTATGGGTCGCTGTCCAAATGAACGCGTTCGGTGTCTTCAGATGGATTTGGTCGAGAAGCCGCCGCGCGTCAGGCGCAACAGATCGGGCGCCGATCGAAAGCCCCGCGGGCGCAGGAACGCCTTCGTCTCGCGGGCGCTCCGCGTAAGCAAATCTTCGCCGCCGAGAAGCTCAATCGTCTCGGCCCAACCGTCGTCTGTAAGCAATTCGTGTGTCGTCGCAGTTAGAATCACACCCGATTCCGCAGGGCAATACCTATCTTATCGCCTATGGCCTTTGCGCAGTTCATCCAAAGGAACGGGACAGGGCCGTCTCAGCCGCGCGGGAGCCGTCTGGCTGCCTTAGGGTCGGTGATGTTCTCGATCGCCTTCAAAAGGGGTGGAGGGACCTCACAGAGCTTGGCATGCTCGCTGTGGTACGCCACAGCGGCCCGACGATGCTCTTGTGCAGCGCTTCGGCTGCTGCCAGGAAGCGGTCGATTTCAGCCCGGGAAAGCTGGTCGGAAGGTTTGGTTCTGGCCATTGGCGCGCAATTACTAATTT
The DNA here is from genome assembly GCF_040320205.1 of Mesorhizobium sp. M0761. NCBI lineage: Bacteria > Pseudomonadati > Pseudomonadota > Alphaproteobacteria > Hyphomicrobiales > Phyllobacteriaceae > Mesorhizobium > Mesorhizobium sp. M0761. The sequence goes on along the minus strand of NZ_JAMYPF010000044.1, from coordinate 1,358 downwards.
AGTGAAGCCTTACGTGCTTCTGGGGAGTAGACGTGAGACCGGTCGGTCCAGCTATGGGGCGCATTGAACATATTGTTTTTTCCGCGATTGCTGATTGGGATGTTTGCCATGTCGACCGTGGTAGCGACCTGGATTTACCTAGCAACGGATTCGTTCTGGAAGTCCCTTGCATGGACCTTGCTGATTTTTATCATCTTTCAGGTTGCATATTTCCTATTTTCATTCGCGCTTTTCGACAAGTTTTGGATGAAAAGGACCGAAGAAAAACCGAACCCTGCCGAGCCTACCTGTCGAGACGGCGGTGTCTCATCTGAAGGGCGGTCGATGACGCTTTGAGGGAGACCGCCAGACACGAGAGCATGCGATCATGCTAATCTTTGCGAACCATGCGAAAGAAGGAAAGCCGTGGCAGCGCCAAAATCATCGAAAAGCGCGCTGGCGCTGGATGTCGCCACGGAGATCGTCGACAGGGTGCGGACCGACGACGCCGAAGCCGAGGAGCGCGAGGTAGGTCTAAGGAGGAAACACAGATGGCTGCCTATCTGATAGCGGATGTAGACGTAAAAGACGCTGCCTTGTTCGAGGAATATCGGCGGGACGTTCCCGCTACCGAAGAGCGGTACGGTGGGCGGTACCTGGGCCGCGGTGGCGCCACCAAGGTTCTGGAAGGTGATTGGGATCCACACCGACTGGTCATTGTCGAATTCCCCGACATGGCGTCATTGATGGGCTGGTATAATTCGCCGGAATACGCCCGGCTGATCGAGATCCGCAAACGTTCCGCTAACACCAGGATCATCGCTTTAGAAGGGATTGCAACGCCTGCGGCGTGACCCATGCAGCCAGCGGACCCGACGACAGTTGGCGTCCTCAGCGTCATTTCTTCCTCACGGCGAGATGCCGTCGGCAGGGATCAGGCAGCGTTTGGACATGAAGGCGTCGCGGAACGCGGGTGCTGTATTGATGCCCTCCATCCTCGCGTTGTCTTCGCACAGGTCGTCAAGGACGCCCTCAGCCAGAGCCATAAAGTCCCGCGCGCTTCCGTACCACGGCGAACGGCCGTCCAGGACATCTCTGGCAATTCTGCGGTGCAGACGAGCGAATTGATCAAACCGCCCGCCTCCTTATAGCCATTCATGAAATGCGCAAAGCGCGCTGACTGACGCCAACGGAAGGGACGCGGCATTTGCGAGAAGTCGCCTTCCAGGGAGCGTCGCTCCCATTCCTTCAACTCGTCAGGTGTCTCGTGACCGCCGTGTTATCCCGATCATGCGGGTAGTGTGCTGAGAGTTCTGCAAATTCGCTGAGAGAGGGCGGTCATGGCAGGCTGGTGATGTTCAACGTCACCGATTCCCTGG
>NZ_JAMYPF010000043.1:0-2500 GCF_040320205.1 Mesorhizobium sp. M0761 | reverse complement strand
AGAGCGTCGACCGAATACCCCAGGGGGTAGAGCACTGGATGGGCTAGGGGTCCTCACCGGATTACCAAACCTAACCAAACTCCGAATACCTGGGAGTACTAGTCGGCAGACACACGGCGGGTGCTAACGTCCGTCGTGAAAAGGGAAACAACCCTGACCTACAGCTAAGGTCCCCAAGTTATGGCTAAGTGGGAAAGGATGTGAGGATCCCAAAACAACCAGGATGTTGGCTTAGAAGCAGCCATCATTTAAAGAAAGCGTAACAGCTCACTGGTCTAAATAAGGGTCTTTGCGCCGAAAATGTAACGGGGCTAAAGCCATACACCGAAGCTTAGGGTTTGGTCCGCAAGGGCCAAGCGGTAGCGGAGCGTTCTGTAAGCTGACGAAGCCATACCCGTGAGGGGTGGTGGAGGTATCAGAAGTGCGAATGCTGACATGAGTAACGTAAGGGGAGTGAGAGACTCCCCCGCCGAAAGACCAAGGGTTCCTGCTTAAAGCTAATCTGAGCAGGGTTAGCCGGCCCCTAAGACGAGGCGGAAACGCGTAGTCGATGGGAACCACGTTAATATTCGTGGGCTTGGAGGTAGTGACGGATCGCACAAGTTGTCCAATCTTATCGGATTGAACGGGCAGCGGAGCGGTTCCAGGAAATAGCTCCTCCTTATAAACCGTACCCGAAACCGACACTGGTGGTCAGGTAGAGTATACCAAGGCGCTTGAGAGAACTATGCTGAAGGAACTCGGCAAATTGCACGCGTAACTTCGGAAGAAGCGTGACCCTTTTCTACGCAAGTAGAGGAGGGTGGCACAGACCAGGGGGTAGCGACTGTTTATCAAAAACACAGGGCTCTGCGAAGTCGCAAGACGACGTATAGGGTCTGACGCCTGCCCGGTGCTGGAAGGTTAAGAGGAGGGGTGCAAGCTCTGAATCGAAGCCCCAGTAAACGGCGGCCGTAACTATAACGGTCCTAAGGTAGCGAAATTCCTTGTCGGGTAAGTTCCGACCTGCACGAATGGCGTAACGACTTCCCCGCTGTCTCCAGCATAGACTCAGTGAAATTGAATTCCCCGTGAAGATGCGGGGTTCCTGCGGTTAGACGGAAAGACCCCGTGCACCTTTACTATAGCTTTACATTGGCATTCGTAGTGGCATGTGTAGGATAGGTGGTAGGCTTTGAAACCTGGGCGCCAGCTCAGGTGGAGCCACCCTTGAAATACCACCCTTATTACTATGGATGTCTAACCGCGGCCCGTTATCCGGGTCCGGGACAATGTATGGTGGGTAGTTTGACTGGGGCGGTCGCCTCCTAAAGAGTAACGGAGGCGCGCGATGGTGGGCTCAGAACGGTCGGAAATCGTTCGCTGAGTGCAATGGCATAAGCCTGCCTGACTGCGAGACTGACAAGTCGAGCAGAGACGAAAGTCGGTCATAGTGATCCGGTGGTCCCGCGTGGAAGGGCCATCGCTCAACGGATAAAAGGTACGCCGGGGATAACAGGCTGATGACCCCCAAGAGTCCATATCGACGGGGTTGTTTGGCACCTCGATGTCGACTCATCGCATCCTGGGGCTGGAGCAGGTCCCAAGGGTATGGCTGTTCGCCATTTAAAGCGGTACGTGAGTTGGGTTCAGAACGTCGTGAGACAGTTCGGTCCCTATCTGCCGTGGGTGTAGGAATATTGAAAGGATCTGTCCCTAGTACGAGAGGACCGGGATGGACGGATCTCTGGTGGACCTGTTGTGGCGCCAGCCGCATAGCAGGGTAGCTATATCCGGACGGGATAACCGCTGAAGGCATCTAAGCGGGAAACCCACCTTAAAACGAGTATTCCCTGAGAACCGTGGAAGACGACCACGTTGATAGGCCGGGTGTGGAAGAGCGGCAACGCTTGAAGCTTACCGGTACTAATAGTTCGATCGGCTTGATCGTTCTCATTCCTTATGCTCATCGTGAACACGATGATCTGACCAGCGCTCACGCATGAGCGGCCCTTACAGGGCCTATGCTCCGCGAGGGCGCCGGAAAACCGGCGACGCGCAGTCGCGCTTGCGGGCTTACGCCCGTAAGCAAAACACAAACGTCGCCTTGGCACGAAAAAACAGCTTCTCGATATAACGTGCGTTTTGCCGACCTGGTGGTTATGGCGGAGCGGCTGCACCCGATCCCATTCCGAACTCGGCCGTGAAACGCTCCAGCGCTGATGGTACTTCGTCTCAAGACGCGGGAGAGTAGGTCGCTGCCAGGTCTGCAAAACGCACGTTGAACTCTCATCCGCAAACCGGATGAAACTGAAATCTTCTCTCTACGAAAAGGCCCGCCAAGGGATCACGGGCCGCGCAAGCGGCCCTTTCATTTGGTCAGCCATATACCTATCTGTAAGCCATCCTGTTCATAGGCCCAGGCTTACGTCCAGATAAGCAAGCAAACGCTTGCTTCAGATCCGGAGCAGGCAAGAGCTTGCCCTGGAGAGTCCGGAGCAAGCAAGAGCTTGCCCTGGAG
>NZ_JAMYPF010000042.1:0-6413 GCF_040320205.1 Mesorhizobium sp. M0761 | reverse complement strand
ATGAGGTAAGGAAACGGCTCTTGAAGGGGGCGCCTGGCAAAGGCAGCGAGGCTCTCGTCCAGCCGCTTGTTGATGGCCGAGATCGTCGAGGCCGACAAGGCATGGCCGCACAGTTCTTCCGTGATCGCCTTCACCTTGCGGGTCGACACGCCCTGGACATACACCTCGGCCAGCGTCGCCACCAATGCCCGCTGCGCCGCGAGGAGGGCAGGGCGCTGAACAGCCGCGCTTCGAAGGCGAGGCCGCGTTCGAGTCGCATCGAGCACCCTAGTGCGATGGCATCAGCAAAAATCAAGATCGCTCGGCTGCGCCTCTCGTTGCGTTTCATGATTGGAATCGCACTGGCCACGTGCAACTCACGATTAGCTCGCCGGCGGCGTTGGTCCAATTAATACGCACCGCATGATGGGCCGAGGGCACGTCAGTGTGCGTGAAGCCCTTGAGAAGTGGCGCGAAGTTACGCCTTGGCATAGTCGGGTCGGACGGCATGGGCGCCAAATGTACGCGCGGGATCTCCTCGATGCGCTCCTCAATCTGATCGTTCAGCTCGGCCCTTGCGTAGCGCGGATGAAGGTCCGCTCGCAGTTGGATCACCATGCCAGAGACCGCGTACTGCCCCAGTCGAACACGATCGGGGCTCCACAGAGGAAGCCGCCCGAAACCCGATGCGGTGAATTGGGCGTCAACGGCTGTCCCAACCTGATCGCCGTAGTCGAGGGGAGTAGTCATATCTTTCTTGAGGAACTCGCCAAGCGTCAGCTTCGCAGTCAATTGAACTGCCTCGGCTGGCAAGCCCAGTCCCTCGCTGTCGCGCAAATCAAGGAGCATCGGCTCGCGCCCATGACTGCTCCAGCTGGAGAATTCCCCGATCATCTGGAACAGCGGGTTGATGTCGGGCAGCTTGTCGTCGTTGACGTCCGCCTTGTTGCGCTCGATCCGGACCCGCACGCGCGCGAAGCGCCAGGGTTCGTCCAGCACAACCACCCTCAGCACAAAGCGATCCTGCGGCTTTGGATCGGCATCGAGATCCATGATTTCGGCGGCCAGCACCGCGCCAATCCCTTGCGGCCATTGATTCTCGAGCCGCTGCGCAGAATCCGACTTGCTGGGGCGTGAAGCCGGCCACGACAGTCGTGCTGTTACCCTTCTGCGATGCTCGCTTGCCGGAGTCCACGACCGACGGCGCCGGGACCAGGAGCCAATCGTCGGCAGTCGTTGGGGCCAGCCAGTCGCGGAGCCGCTTCTCAAGGTTAGCACGCGAGATCTTCGCGGGCTTCGGGATCACGCCGCTTGGTTTGCGACCCGCAGACGCTGGTATGCGAACCAGTCGCCGAGTTCACCCTCGACGGCGTATGTCTTTGGCGCGACGGCATCCTCGTCCACGAACGGGCTGTCGCCAATCTCGACCTCGATGCGGATGCGGTCATTGTGGAATGGGCCTTCGGAGCCCGAGGACTCCTCGTCACCCTCCAGCACGAAATAGTGCTCGGAGGCATAGCTCTCGAGATGCCACCAGTCGGGCGCGGCTAGCCCATTGCTGTCGCGCTGGATCAGCCCTGTCAGGGTTGGATTGCGGCGCTTCGCTCTTAGCCCTGTGCCGCCCGAGCCGAAGGCCACCATCTTCTTATCATCGAGACGACCTTTCAGGAGGTCGGCCAGCTGATCGTTCAGGGGCCGCATGGGCGTTGTCAGATACACCGGCAGCGGCGCGCGAGGCGGTCCGCTGTCGGCGCTGGGCTTCTGCTTCACTGGCGTCGCGGGCCGACGTCGCGAGGGCAGCAGGTAGAAGCGCCGGGTGTTCGGGGCGACCGGTTCGGTCAGTTCGGGTTCCAATGCACGACATCGGCTTCGATCTGGCGGGCCAGGACGAGGCCATCGTCGAAGCGATTATACTGCTCGATGACGTCCTCGCCGCTGCGCGCTTGGGCATCGCCGCGCTGGCGCAGTTTCGCGCCGCCCGACCCAAGCACAAAGCCAGGTCCGCCGCGTGTCCACAGCGGCCGCGGCGGGTCAAAAACGCTCCCATCGATCTCGAACTCGTCATCATATCGGGCGTCGTCGAGTATATCGACAAGTAACGCCCCGCCGCAGCGTTGTGGAACAGAGGAAAGAGGAAACGGTCGACATCAAAGCGCGACGGGTCGCTAGCGGTCTCGCCTGGCGCGGTTGCGGGATGGATCTGCTTACGCAATTGCAAGGAGTAGAGCCGTTGGGTCCAGGAATCGGGTTCGAAGATCGCCACTCCGAAGCCCTTGGTCGTGGCGAAGAGCCCGGGGGTCGTGATGAGCAGGCTCTTCAGCGTCATCGAAAGATGGCCGGCCAGCTCTGCCGAAAGGTCCTTGACGTGTTCGAACAGCGCGTCGGTACCCGAAGCTGGGTCGTCATTGTGCACATAGGTCACCAGCGCGGCCATGCATGCGGCCACGTCGGGCAGGAGAGCCCGCACGGTGTTGCGCAGGCCAAAGGCGTCGGCGGGCGAGTCGGAGCGGCGAGCGCAGCGCGGGCGCGGCCCGGATCGCACGCAGCCAGTCGAGGCGTTCGCGCAGTGAGGTCTTCATGCTGGCCGAGACATATTTGCCCAGCTCTGTGGCCGCCCGGTCATGCAGATCGGCAAAGGTGTCGCCTTGCAGTTCCGGTTAGATGGCGACCTCGTTCTTGTCGACTGCAAGGCCGAATCCAGGCGTGGCCTGCGGCCGCATTGGGTCGGCAATGCCCGCCGGCACCACCGCATCGCTCGGGCGCTCCAGGCGAAGGCCGAGGCGCAGCACGTCGCTGCCGTCAGTGACAGGGCTTGCGGAACCCAGTCCGCTCCATCCAGCCGGGCACGTATCGTGATCGTCAGCCAGTCGTCTTTCACGCCAGAGGCGAAGACCTTAACGGCGGCTTGGAACTTGTCGAGCGGCTGGCGCAGCAAGTCCCGAAGGATCTTGAATTCATTAGGTGAATCAGACGCTTTTAGCGCGCGCTTGTGTGTTCCAACCTTTGCCACGTTTGCGGTGAGGGCGCCGCTCTGCGACGGCACGCCCCCGCGCGGGCATCGGCCTCATAGGCCCAGCGCTGCAACACCAGTTCGGCGCTGCCGCGGTCCACGGCCAGAATCAGGTCCGCCAGCGGCTCATAAATGGAGCGGAGCGCGGTTGGCCTTGCCTCGCCATTGTCAGCCGGCGCCAGAGCCTTCCTGAGGTATTGCCGCAGAAGTTCGAAGCGCGCAGGCGAGAGATAGAACCGCCAGCCCATCAGCGGCAGTTCGCTGCCATGGTCGTCCCGCAGCGCAGCTGTGGCAGGGGTTTGGATATCGGTTGCAAGCGGCAACATCACCGTCGGGGCCGTCAACGGGTAGCGCTGCGTGTATTGATGTTGCAGGTATCCGTCGAGCGTCCAAGCCAATTGCGGGGTCAGGTAATTTATGAAGCGCAGCGTTTCGCTCGCCAGCCGCTCGTCTCGGCGTCGCGCTCCTCGCCGCGGGCGTCCTGTGTGAAGAATGCGACAGGAAATAGCCAAAGAACCGCCCGCTCGGAGGAGGCGCTGCGACCAGCCAAGGCGCCGTGGCGGGCAGGTAGCCCGCGGAAGGCATCGGCACCGCCGCATCGGGATAGGTGAGGAAGGTCACGACACGTCCGGAACGGCTCAGTTTGGGCGCGCGGGCGATGACTTCGGGATCGTCGCTCGCCAGCGCAAGCTTCAGCTTGTTGAAGTCACTCAGCTGTGCGAGCACGGGCCGGTTTGCAGGTGCATTATACGGGGAGGGCGTGTAGGCGACTTCAAAGCGGTCGAGCACGCGATCGGTCGAGGCGCTCCATAGGCTGGTAAACGCGCCTTTCAAGATGCAGATCGGGGCTCGTTCCGCGCCACCGGTTTTGAGGGGCGCCGGCCCCCCCAGGATCCGATTGAAGAGCGGATCCGTCACGCTTGCCACCGGCAACACCAAATCGACGCTGGCGCCCTGGTCAAGGAGGTCCTTGCCCCCCCGGCGTCGGCGCGAAGAGCCGCTTGGCGCCGGCCGGACGCTCGCAGCGTCGACGCATCCGGCGAGCCGACGAGATTGGCGTAGTTGGTCGATTCCCAGTCATCGGCGTCCGGGGCCTCGTAAACGGCGTTCAGGGTGCCGTAGCGCGAAGTGATGGGCAGCGGCGCCTGTGGCCCATTGCTAAAAAAGATCTAGATTCGAGCCCAAACGGAACGGACTGACATAGCGCAAGGACCCAGGCGGGCGCGGTGGGTAGGGTTGGTTGTTATCAGTATGGGATTGTGCCTTTGCAGACCACGAAATTTCGAGAGGCCCGGCTGCCTTGGTACACTATCTATCCGGCTGTGTCGGAGTTCTCCGGGGCGGTCGGCGCCGAGGCTTATGAGGCATGGCTCAGGAACCTGCCGGCTGAGGATCCGGTGTCACTCTATCTGCACGTTCCGTTCTGCCGATCAGCCTGCTGGTATTGCGGCTTCCCAACCACCATCACCCGCCATGATGCGCCCATCCTCAACTATCTGGCGGCGCTGCGTGACGAGATCCGTCTGGTTTGTGAGCGAGTGCCGAAGACGCTGCCCGTGAGCGACATACATTTCGGCGGCGGAACGCCGTCTCTCATCGGACCAGCCGAGTTCCTCGCTCTGATGGAGTTCCTGCGATGCCGCTTCGCCATCTCGAAAACAGCTACGGTCGCCATCGAGATCGATCCACGCACGCTCACGCCCGAGATGGCGGAAGGCTTGGGAGCGGCCGGCGTGAACCGCGCGAGCCTGGGCGTACAGAGCTTCGATCCCATTGTTCAAAAAGCGATCAACCGAATCCAGAGCGAGGCCCAGACGTCGGCTGCCGTGGAAATGCTGCGCCGGCATGGAGTAAACCGGATCAACTTCGACCTCATCTACGGCCTGCCGCGTCAAACGGTGGAGTCGTGCGTCGAGACGGCGAGGGCGGCGGTCGCCATGCGCCCCGACCGGCTTGCCTTGTTCGGCTACTCGCATATCCCATCCCAAATAAAGAACCAGCGCCTCATCGAGGCGGAATTTCTTCCCCACAGCGCTGCCCGCGCTGAACAGCATGCGGCTGCCGCCGTGACGCTGGTTGCCGCCGGCTACCGAGAGATCGGGCTCGACCATTTCGCCTTGCCGCACGACGAGCTCGCGCTGGCACAGGAAACAGGTCGCCTGCGACGTAACTCGTTGGGCTACTCTGCCGATACCTGCAGAACCCTGATCGGTTTCGGCACGTCGGCTATCGGCCGCTTTGGCCAGGGGTACGTTCAAAACGAAGTTACACGGGATTTCTACATCCGGCACATCGCAGCTGGCCGACTGGCGACATCGAAGGGCCATCGCCTCACAGACGACGACCGCCTGCGAGCCGCAATCATCGAGCGATTAATGTGCGATTTCGAGGCTGACGTGCCGGCAATCTGTGTCGCCCACGGATCTGATTTGATCCGTCTTCGCGGTTCAGATGAGCGTTTGGCGATGCTGGCCAAGGACGGAATAGTGGACTTCGAAAACGGTTTTGTCCGCGTACGGCGGGAGCATCGCTTTGGGATTCGCGCTGTCGCTGCCGCATTCGATGCTTTTAGGGATGGCCTTCCGTATCCCGCAGGTGAGGGCAAGCACACAACACGGAAGCTAACACAGGGAGTATCTTTGCCGGAGAGAACGAGCTGCCATCGTGCGGTGCCCGTTAGTAGTGAAGCGCCCTAAAATGTCGACATAGGCGTTGGTGAACTGGACCGAACCACGAGAACAGCCTATCCAGTTTGTTGTCGGCAGTTAGTTCGAAAACAAGGGCTTCTAAGCGGTAAACACATGCTAATCCATTTGATTTACGGGCCGACCTGCAGCGGCAAGACAGACGTTTCAATTTAAATTGCACGAGAGGCCGGACGGCCGGTCATTGCGTTGGATCGTGTACAATGCTGTCCTCAAATCGCTACGGGCAGCGGGCGTGCCTCGGATCCCGAACTGCAGTCTACCCAGCGGGTTTACTTGGATACGCCTCCTGACCGCGGGCACATCCACGCCGTGACTGCCCGTCGTAAGCTGATCATGCACGTGGATGAGCTTAGATCTTAGCCTGGGCTCACTCGAAGCCGGCTCGATCTCCCTTCTTAATTCACATGGCGCGAGTCAGCATCGGGCTGGCGCTTTCAGTGGCATGTAAGGCGGTTGCGGCTCGGCAACTCCGATGCCTTTGTAGAGAGAGCAAAGCGGGTTGTGTGCGTCAAGTCCTGCAAAATGGGGCGGCCATATGCTGGTCATGCGGCTTGGCGCAGAGTGAGCTTCTTGTGCTCGCGCAGGTAGGCCTCCATCCAGTTTTGTTGGTCTCGACGGCCAACGCCCTGATCAGGCGCAGGCAGCTTTCGGTATTGGGGAAGATGCGCACGACATAGGTGCGCCGGCGGATTTCCTCGTTGAGCCGCTCCAGCATG
>NZ_JAMYPF010000041.1:0-7042 GCF_040320205.1 Mesorhizobium sp. M0761 | reverse complement strand
GACAAGCCAGCCTCGGCAGTAAGATGGCGGCCGAGGCTGGCTTGTCGGCCGGCACTCTCAGCGCACCGCGGATGCATAGGCTTCACGGCCTCAATGGAAGCGCCCCGGCCGTGACAGGAGCCGCGGAATCCTGTTCGAGATGCGGGCGCTGAGTACCGCCCAGCTGCAGTTGCTATCGGCCGACATTGAGCCCTTCCATTCTGACACGAATGCGCAAACCGGTGTGTTAAGGTCTAATCGTGTTTCGTCACCGTTTCGATAGTGAGCCGCCCTAGTCTTCTGGCGGGGGTATTTGAAGCAACTCGCCGGAGAGCTTCTCCTTCAGCTGGTTCAGTCTTTCCAGGTTTGCGTTGAGGTCATCGGGCACCTCCTTTAGGCCGTGCGCGAGCACGCACGCGATCACAAGTCCGAAGTCGAGACAAGCGACCAGCGTCCGCAGCGTCTCGGTCTCCTCGGCATCGTAGATACCCGTCAGGTGGACAATCACGCGGTCACCCGCGTCCTTCGGTGGGTTGATATGACGGTAGATCGATTTCGGGTTAGGGTGGGCGCCATGGTCGATGGCCCCATCGTAAGCGTCCATGATCCACTTCTCGTATCTAGGCGAGGGGGCCCCGGCATCGATCCGGACGGCAGCTTCCTTTACAGCAGACGTGAAGGCCCTGCGACTTTTCTTCAGCGCTTCCGCGCTGGCATGGCGATCTGACCAAGTCTTCTCCAAGTCATCGTTATCTTTCATCAGGTATGCGTAGCACGCTGCCTCCAACGCCGTTCGGAACAAGGGAAACGTGGCTGCCGCATGGCCCGACAGCGCGATCCTCACGGCCGCAGTCCAAGTCATGAATGAATGCATCGATAGGAAGGCCTGGTGGGGTGACATCTTCATGTCGTCCGCCGTCCAGAGTTCACTCTGAAAAAAGCGGTAGTACTCCTCTATGGCAGCGACGAGCGGCGTCTCCGCCCCCAGCAGCTTGCGCGTGGTATCGTTGCCAAGCGCGACATAGTCGCGAAGCGTGTGTTCGAGTAGAAACTTCATTACGCCTTGCCGTCCTTGTGGAAGGCCGTGTTGAACCGCCACGACGCCCAGGCGATGCCTCCCGCCGACACCAGGGTAGACAGCGATAGCAGCTGGTAGGCGACGGCGATCTTCTCACCGCATCCGGAGTCTCCGCAGGTCGCTTCGACGGTCTCGTAGAGCGTGGAGAGCTGCCCCTGAAGCAGCCACAGTACGAAGAAGAACACGCAGGTCGGAATGATCTTTGCCCAGTTGACGCGCCCCATGCCGTGCCCCTTCCGTTGCTCGGCGCGACCATGACCGAAACGCGGCCAAGAAATCGCACCACTGAATAATTGGCGCGCGCATGATAGCGCCGAAACGGCCAAGATCACGAACTCTGTTTCCAATTGGGGTTGTTCCGCGTAGGCAGCTATTCACGGTCAACGCCGAGAAGCCGACGGTCTGGAACCGGCCACCCCGGTTGCGAGTGGTTGTGACAAGACCATAAGTGTTGTTCTCTCAGCGAATATTCGCGAATTTATCCAGACTAACATACACTCGGTCTATGTGGGGGCGTAGTTGACGGACATTGACTTGCTTGAAGATAGTGCAGGCCACGCGGGGTCGGTGAATACCACCGCCGCAGCTACTTCCGCCGGTGCCAGATACCGTGACGCCCTGCGGCTGCTCTTCATACTGGTGGCTGGCGCGGACGATGCCGACGAGCCTACAGGAGAAACCGTGAAAGTCTTCAGAGCCGAAAAGCGGCTAATGGCAATGGATTTCCTTGTACGCTATCCGGACTATCTGGCTGACGCGTTGCTGGACATGGTCGAAGCCAAGGCGGATGTGGACCTTCTTGATAAGGTCGAAGGCATTTTCGAAGCTGATGAACCGTCCGTCAGGCTCGTACGCATGGTCCGGTGGAAACGGGGTGCCTACGAGAACATCGAGGATGCCCTTTCCCTGCTGAGCTATTACGGACTCGTCCAGGCGATGCAGCTCAAAGGCGAGGACGGCAAGGTACGTCGCTATGAATACCTGATCTCGTCGAAGGCCGTCTCGTTCCTAGACAATTGTGTGACCGACCATCCGACCTTGGCGTGGTACCGGGACCGGATGGCGTTGGTGATGCGAGTGGCATCCGGCAAGAGCGGTTCGGAGCTCAAGGACTGGCAATATGAGCATCCCACCTACGGCCAAACACTTTACGGCGATCTCATCCCGAGCATTCGTGGGGAAGTCGAGAACCGCTTGCGTGAGATTTCGGAGAAGCTGAAATGAGCAAGTCCGCTCCCATCCAATCCACCGAGAGTAGCTGGCTCCGCGCCATCGCGGAACGTTCCGCCGTCGAGGAAAGCGTCGCCAAGTCCGTCCTCCAAAAATACAACATCCAGCCCCAGGCTACGCCGCCCCGAGCCAAGTCATTGCGGTTCAAAAGCATCCGTGTGGCAGGTACGCGTGCCGAATCCGACCGTGACGGGCAGTTTGACGAGACTTGGGATAATCTCGGCACCGGCTTGTTCGCGGTGATGTCCGACCGAAATCTCCGTGGCAAGTCCTCGATCTTGAACCTGCTCTACGCCGCCATCAGGGGGGACTTCCGGGGAAGGGTCAAAGCAGACGTGTGGAAATGGCTGGAAATCATCGACGTTACATATGAGATCGACAACGTTCTTCACCGTACAGAATTGCGGAAGGATGTAGGAGAGGAGGACCCGGTAAAAGCGACTGCCCGCCTCAGCCGTTCGGGCGGCGACGGGAACTGGGTGGCGCTCTACGACGGTGACGGCGGCGAGGGGCTGAAGTCCCAAACCGAGCAACTGATGATGTCTGAACTAACCTTCCCGCCAATCTATGCACACAATTCCAACACGGGTGGTCATGCCCATGGCTGGCCGCTGATCTCGTCCGCATTGTTTCTGTCGAGTTCCACCAACGCCAAGGCGCTTTTTGGTGACGTCATGATAGACGGCATCCCGCTGCGCCTACTGCAATTGTTCATCGGGTTGCCATGGGTCTCGACCTATAGCGCGGCGCTCACAGCGCAGAAGGAGGTCGAGGAATCCCGTTCAGCTCGTCCGGACAGGTCTACCTTGGACAAGGAGCTTGCGAAGAGGTTGGAGGTGGTCGGAGGCAAGCTCGAAACCGCGAAGGCTAGCGCGACGAAGGTAGACGATCGCGCTCGGAAGCGGGTCGAACTTGACGAATTGGATGACCGGGTGGTCACGCTGCGTGAGGTGGCGGAATCCGCACGCCTGGCTTTCGAAGCAGCCGACCTGTCGATGAAGAAGGTTTCGGACAGCTTCGATGATGCCCGGCGGAGGGTGAAGCAATTAGAGGACGAGCAGTCAGCCGGCTATTCGTTCCGCAAGCTCAGCCCGTCGTGCTGCCCGGCCTGCGAGGCGTCGTACAAGGACGTCGTGGCCGGCGTTGAGCCAGGCGGGGACGGCAGCACTTGTCTGCTTTGCAAGAACGATATCCCTCAGGACACGGACGATTTCGAGGACGATCGCATCCAGCTGGTGAAAGACGAGGTTGACGCCCTCGACACGTCACTGAAAGTGGCTAGGGCCAAACAAAAGGCGGCAGAGAAATCCGCCAAAGACGCCGTAGTTGAGCTGCGGAAGGCGAAGGAACGGTTTTCCGCGCTGCAGCTGGACGTTGCCGTCAAGGTCCCTGATTCGGAGCTGGAGATCGTCCAACTCGAAGCGCAGGCAGCTCAACTTCGCGACCTCATGGTGAATGGAATCGAGGCTGCAAGCACGGACGGCAATACCGACGATACGGTCAAAATTCTTCGTGCCGCCACGGAGGTCACCAAGGAACTGATGACTGATAAGCAGTCTGAAGTCCTAAAGCAGATCTCGCAATCGGTGATGGTCTTGGCCCAGAAGTTCGGCATGCCCAACGTAACTGAGATGCAGTTGGACAACGGAGGTCGCCTCAAGGTCAGGCAGGGTGGAGCTACCGAATGGTTCAGTAACCTGACCATGGGTGAGCGGCTGCGCATCAAGATCGCCATGGCGCTCGCGGCGGTCCAGGTTGCAAGGGAACGGGGCCATGGCCGCCATCCCGGTTTGATGGTGATTGACTCGCCCGCGTCAGAGGAGGTCGTGGACAAGGACTTCGAGGAGATGCTCGATAGCGTGTCAACGGCGGCCTCGGAGATGGGCGATGTGCAGATAATCATCGGCACGACAGCGCGTCCTTCCGTGGAAGCTGTTGTGCCGATCGAGCATAGACTACACGCTAAGGGCGACGACTACGTTTTCTAGCCGGTGGTGCATGGAACGTCTTATCGAGTTGTTGCAGGCGGATGCTGGCGGATCCAGTGATCCGGTCTCCATGTCGGCGGACCGACTGCTCACTGCGGTCCGGGAGTTGGCGCCCGGTGTCGACCGGGCCGATGGCTTCTGCTGGTTGTGCCGATGGATATCCGAAACCTCCGTCCAGTCCGTACTTGTAGAGATGCTGGCGTGGACGGACGATGCGCCTGCATTGGCCGAGATGGTCGATTGTCTGGAAGTGATCGAGATCCCGGTCGGGTTCGCCAGGCGGGCTTGGGACGGTCTCCGTTCCCACTACGAGGATCGTAGCAAACATCCATGGGGGCGTTCCCACGCTCTGAGGGGGGCGATGCTGCTCGCGCAGGAGAACGCGGTGCTTGTGCGCAGGCTACAGGCCAGCATCCTCGACGTGTCTATGGACGACGATCCGCAATTCCTACGTCACGTCGCCAAGGTGGCTGGCGCAATTCTACGTCGTTATCATGATGCGGATTTCAGGTCGCTTCTCGAGCAATTGGCGACGCTGGATGCGGCCGCGGACGAGGCGTCGATTGAAATCGGGTTGGCTGAGCTGCGCGAAGGGCTGGCCGCGCCCACCGGGGACGCACTCTGGTCGGCCCTTGAGTCTGCCCGAAGCTGGTTCGAAAGATCCCTCGACAATAGCGAGCACCGTCCGGATGCAAAGCTCTACAAGCTTTGCACGACCTTCCTACTAACAGTGCAGGATGACGGGCTCCGGGCCGAAATGAAGGAGCGTCTGCCCAACCTGGAAACTGCGGCCATCGAGTATACGGCGTTCGCACAGGCGCGCCACGCGTCCCATTCCTGGCTGGCAGTGTCCTCGAAGGAACGGTTTCATTGGCTGTCCATGGCGACGAAATTGGCGGCTTTGGCTAACTCCTTGACCAAAGAGGTCTGGTTAGACGTTGCACTCGTGATCGAGGACGAGCTGCTGTCGATTTTCTATCCTGGTAGCGAGGTTTTTGGTCTGCCCTCCACACCCGGCCTTGATGCGTCAATGCAAGACGCTACCATTCGCGGGCTGCGCGAACGCAGGTACTACCTACAGGCGCTGGACGAGTGGTTGCAGGTTAACACCGACCACGGGAAAGCCGGGGCTGTCTCGGAGTTGCGAGAGACCCTCAAGGGGACGATGGAGGGCACGCTTTATCGCCGCCCTTTCGACGCCACGACCACTAGCCGGCTGGTCGAGGTACTAGAAGATGCCGGCTTCAGCGAAGCCGTGGCCCAGATGGGTGTTTCGGAACTGCGCATGCATGCGGACGCCAACGTTCTGGTCGCCGACCTTTGGCAACAGGTAGTCAATCAGTTTTCAGCACAACCGGACTATTCGAACTTCCTCGACGCACGGATGCTCGTGGAATCGCTGGTCGGCCTATTGCTGAAATTTGTGGATGCCCGGTCGAACATCGGTGTCAGCACCGACCCTGCTGCCTCCTATTTATTCGTGAGAAGCGGCAAGCTCCCGGTGGAGCATGACCTTCAGCTGGATTTTCTGAAATTCCTGCAGACCGGGGGAGCGCCTACCTTTCAGGCCGAGGCACGTGACCGCGGCGGTGGTCGCGCGGACATCGACGTTCAATTCCGGGGCGTGAAGACGATTGTCGAGGTCAAGAAGGACGACAACGTTTCAGACAACGCAGCCTTGTCCAAGCGTTACGCCGGACAGGCGACTGGCTATCTCACGACCGGTGTCCGCTTTGGATTTCTTCTGGTCCTCGATCTCACGGACAGGAAAGGGCACCAGCAGCATATTTCAGAGCGAATAACCGTGGAGCGAAAAACGCCCGCTGGATCTAGTACCGAGTACCTGATCGTCGTCGCCCGAGTTCAAGCGCTCCGGAAGACGCCGCACGATCTCAAGTGATGTTATATGGCAAAGTTGTTCCGAGCAGCTCCGCTGCAAACCGGTTGTTTAGGTCATCTGAAATCCGCGCGCCAAAATTTGGAACGAAAATAGGGGGATGTCCTGATGACCGAACGCAATTTGAGACGTTATACGAACCTGGCGTCGGCCCTTCACATCCTCCACAACCGCTGTCTGACTCTCCTCAGCCCTGACACCTGGGATGATCGAAACGACTCTTACTTCATGTCCGAGTACAAGCGTATCAAGGACGTCAAAACGGTACTCGCGATCTGCATTGCGGACAGAGAGGAGACCTACCACCACTGGCAGGTCTTCTCCCGCGGGGCGGATGGAGTCTGTATCGAGTTCGACCGCGATGAGCTCCTGGCAGCGTTCGATAATGCCGGAGGTGTCACTCATAGGTACGTGAACTACGAGCTGGTGGCGAACGCCAACTCGATGCAAGAGGTTGATCTAGAAATCCTGCCGTTCACCAAGCGATGGCCCTATGGCGATGAGAAGGAGTACCGGGCGGTATATGTAGACGCCGACGTGGAAATGCCGGCATTTCCCGTCCCAATCGCACTCTCGGCGATAAAACGCATCAACCTCAGCCCTTGGCTGGCGCCGGCATTGGCCGAACCGGTCAAAAAGACATTGAAGTCAATTTCGGGATGCAGCGGATTGCGGATTTATCGGTCGACACTCATCGACAACAAGCCTTGGCAGAAGCTTACAGGGCGTGTGGCACCACCGCCGACCGTGCCATAAAGCCAGGTGGGCCGCATGGACTGCGCTGCGGTAGTGTGCTGAGAGTTCTGCAAATTCGCTGAGAGGGGGCGGTCATGGCAGGCTGGTGATTGTTCACGTCACCTGATTCCCGCG
>NZ_JAMYPF010000040.1:0-12808 GCF_040320205.1 Mesorhizobium sp. M0761 | reverse complement strand
GCCTGGTCAAAACATCCCGTGGCGCAGGGTACTTCTTCAACGCTGACGTAGATGTTAGCTACGGAGGCACGTTGGCCGCGTGACAGTGAGCTATGCTGGAGATTGGGGTGACGAGGCTGATCAAGCCTTCAACAGTACCAGCCTGATCAATTACGGCGAGAGCTACCGGTCCGGAGATCGCATCAGCCCCTCTCTGCATATGCACGCGGCGCCTGAATTGCCGATTTCGCTCAGCTGCTGCTGAATGGCGACGGCTTGCGGCGCATTCAGGGCCCTCTGCGTCTCCGCTGGCCACAACAGCGCTGGTGAATGTTCATTGTTGGGACGACTCACTCGGCTGGCAGGTGGTTGCCCTGGTCAAGCTCATCCGGCGAAGGGCGGATCTGCTGTTGGCTGGCAGCCAAGACTGGGGGCGGCGGCCCGAACTCCGGCGTCCCAGAGCTTGCGAAAGCCTCCGACACGCTTCTGTTGAGGTCATCCCGTCCATCGGGCATCCCTGGGTTGCTGAAAAAAGATGAGGCGGCTTGATGATCCTGCCCTCGCTGAAGCACCTCGCGACCTGCGACAAAGCTGTTACACGGGATGGATTTTTTCGCGGGGTCCACACCAGCCTCATCAAACTGTATCGGCAAAGTCCTGCGCCAATTCACACTGCGGGTCATCGAGTTGAGATTCTACGGAGAGCGCCTCCTCTGCTCCCGTCAAGGGCGCCGGCTCCGGGAGGGCGCCTGTCTGGCTTTCAAAGATGCGTTTCAGAATGCGATCCGAGAAATAACGCACCTTCCTCAATTTTAGTGGTGGCAGACCTTTGATAAGAACAATCTCGTAGTCGTCATCGAGCAGCCGAACCTGTTCGGGACGCAATAGCGGTGCACCTTGATGTGAATTCTGAATGGTCCAGTCGAACGTTCGCGCCTGGCTGTGGGAAATCGATTTGGCTTCAAACGTGTATTCACCGATGGCCTTGGAAATGTAGTTCGGAGTCTCGTCATCAGCCGTGGCCATGAACACTTGCAGTCCGGTATTGCTGAGAAAATTCTGCTTGCCAGCCTCTCCATAAGCCCCCGTCAGTGCCGAAAGGCTTTGGATGATGAGCATGAAACGCCCCTTGTAGCCCGCGATAGTCGTGATTGCGGTCTCGATCGACTCCAGCTTACCCAAGTGCTTGAACTCGTCGAGCAGGAAGAGAACCTCGTGCTTTTCATCCCGACGGGCCAGCGACCGCTGCAGAATTGAAACGATTTGCTGAAAAAACAAACGTATCAAAGGCGCGATCACCTCAAGGTCGTTCGGACCAACGCAAAGATAGATGCACGTTCTGCGACGGCGAAGATCATAGACCGAAAAGTCCGAGCGACTTGTGGCCGCCTTTACAGCGGGATCCGCCCACAGGTTGAGCCCGCCATCGCCGAGCACGGAAGTGTAGGAGGTTAGGATTTTCGTATCGTTCCCAGCCATGTCGTCGAAGATGCGTTGTGCCTCTTTGTTCTGGGTCTCCATGGCGAGTCGCGCGAAGAGCTTAAACTTCTCCCCCGGCTGGGCGAAGAGGTCATAGACGGCGCCGATTGTTGGCGTGCCCCGCTCGATGCAGGCAAGGATTCCCGCGACAAAGATATCTCGCGCGCCGCTGACGAAACCTTCCGCGCCCTCCCCCTTGGCCGTAATCAGGTTTGCGGCCAAGCGGCGGGCTTCGGTGAATTGCTGCTGTGGAGGCAACGCTATAAGATCCAACAGCGGATTGTAGCAGTTTGTGCGCCGCTCCGAATCCAGCGGCGCGAATTTAAACACGTCGTCACCTGCGGCTTTGCGCGCCCTCGAGGTGAGCTCAAAGAGCTCCCCCTTGACGTCCAGAGCTATCACCGAGCCTTTGAATGTAAGTAGCGTTGGAATGACTATGCCGACGCCCTTGCCAGCGCGGGTCGGTGCAACGATGAGGCTGTGAGGCTGCTCGCCATTGGTCAGGTAGTAGCCAGGCCAGAAAGGGCCACTTGTCTTGCCAAACACCGGCCCTGTCACGCCGCGGTATCGTCGCAGATATCCCGTGCGTCGCATTTCATCCACGCGAGCCCAACGAGCCGTCCCGTGGTGTTCGAGCTTGCGGCGCAATACGATCTGCTGAATCAGCAAGACGACCGCGGACGTCGAGAGCACGATAGCCGCGCCCCGATAGAAAACGGGGGTTGCGAAACCCAAATAGAAGGGCGTCTCAAACCAAAAGGCACGGACATCAAACGCCATCAGAGCCTCGCCGCTACCGCCGTGGCGGAAGGTTGCGTAAAGACTTGCCGCACAGAAGCCCACGGCGAGTGAGCACGCGATGCTAATGGCCAAGTTGGGGGGCGTCGTTTTTGTTGAAAGCATTGTTCCATTGCCGGATTAGCCGTAGCTAATGCTGCGCGTGCTTCAGAGACCGAACCGGCGTCGCGCGATGTCGCCGCTCGACAGATCGATGCCGCAGCGGGTGGTGCGATGCTTGCAGCGCATCACCCGGCAGACGTGGTTTTTGAAAGTTACACTAAGCAGGCACCTCAACGGCCAGCGAATTGGAAACGGCAAGGCCGTAAACGGAATTCGGGAGAGAAAGCGTCACTGTACCATGGCCGAGACCTCAACGGCCGGAGCGATCTCTGCTTCTGGTGGCCTCCATTAGGTCCTCTCGGGCGTGATTGTAGGTGTGGCTTATGGACTGCCCGACTTGAGCACCCCGCTGCAGCTGTTCATAGGAGGTTTGCGGGCTTACTGTATCACGGACTGCAGCCTCAATACCTGCTATGTGGCCGTCCAGATTCGCACTCCGTTCCTCTGCTGCATGCTGCGGCGGCGGCATGTGCGGCAAGATGTGTTGCATGCCGGGAACTGAGTGAGCTTGGGCCTGTTGATTTGCGTCGAACTGGTGATACGCGTTGAGAATAGCATTGGATGCTGTCAACTTGACATTGACATCCGGATCAGAAGCCAATCCAATGGCCTGATCAAGAATGCGAGATTTATTTTCGTCATTAAACTTACTGAAGTGTGGCGCAACGTAAAGAGCTCCGAGAGCTTGCGACGACGGCTCCATGTTGCCAATGCGATTAACAATAGCATCTTGCATCCCTGGCGTTAGGTAATGGCATACATTACTGACCGCTCTGACTTGCTGCAACGCTACGTCATCCGGGGTGTACCCCAATCCGGCTGTTAATTTCTCGGCCAGATCGATGGCTGATCGTCCAAGCTGATTGGCCCGCCTTTCAAATCTCGCGAGGTCAGTTTCTGGCCCGGCTTGAGTGCCCCGAACGGCTGTTCGCTCGTGCGTCCCGAGGCCTTTGAAGCCCCCAAGATTTCGCGCTGTATCGCGCGGGTTAGCGGTTACCAGCCGTTCTGCAACATCGCTCAATGGCCCCTCTGGAACGTCACGGAGGCTACTGCTCCCCACGCCTTGAGATGATCTTGCAGCTGCGCGTGCCCGTTTGCTATCGCGATCCATTGCTCGCCTCCAAAGTAGTTATTCTACCCAATGAGGGTACCACCGAAGCTTGACCTGCTAAACCGATATAATGTTACAGTTGTAGTATGGCAAAGGGTTCCCAGCTCTGTGGGTCTGCCAAGAGCCCGTCTAAGACGAAGAAAATACGATGAAGTTGGCATCAAATGCGATGTGAACCGCCCCGGGCTTTTCGGAGGCCGTTTCGTTTGAGTCATGCGGCTATGGCTGGTTCATCCAACATGGCGTAGTAGCGTTCCTCGGCTTCGGCCGGCGGGATGTTGCCGATGGGCTCCAGCAGCCAGCGATTGTTGAAGCAGTCGACCCATTCGAGCTTGGCGAACTCGCCGGCCTCGAATGAGCGCCAGGGTCCGCGTCGATGGATCACCTCGGCCTTGTAAAGACCGTTGATCGTTTCGGCGAGAGCATTATAGAAAGAGTCGCCGACACTGCCCACTGCGGGTTCGACGCCGGCCTCCGCCAAGCGCTCGGTGTATTGAATGCTGACGTGTTGGGCGGATTCAACCGGTCGTCGCAACACCAAGGGATTGGAGGTTGCAATGACGGTTCACCAACGCGCTTCAGATCGGTGCACTCGAAAGAAGCTGGATTCGCCCGGGCGTCCGCCTGCCTGGCAGCGTGAGAATCGCTTCCGGTTCTGGCAAGCTATTGCCTTGGGACATTCGAGCGAGGAGGCCGCACTGGATGCCGGTACATCAACGCCTCTTGGTCCGCGCTGGTTTCGGAGTGCAGGAGGGATGCCGCCAACGCATTTGGCGCCGTGGGCGAAGCCGCCTTCGGGGCGATATCTTTCTTTCGGGAGCGCGAGGATATTGCGCTTGAGCTTGCCAAGGGAATCGGCATCCGGGCCATTGCTCGTAGGCTAGGTCGGCCGCCGAGCACAATCTCGCGGGAGGTCAGGCGCAATGCCGCGACGCGCAGCGGCAATCTGGATTACCGGCCAGTGCCGCCCAATGGCACGCCGATCGTGAGTCCCGCCGGCCTCCTGGCAAGCTGGCGGTCAATCCGGCTCTGCGTGAATGTTGAGGAGCGCTTGGCCGGCAAAGTCACCAATCCCAATGGCGCCTCATTCGAGGGCCCCAAGGTGGGTATGGAAAAAACGACAGAGCCGGAGGTGGTCGGCAGCCTGGAGCCCCGAGCAGATCGCTAAATCGGCTTCAGATCGATTGCCCAGAGGATCAAACCATGCGGATCAGCCACGAGACGATCTATCAGTCCTTGTACATTCAAGGACGCGGAGCATTGCGCCGAGGACTTACCGCATGTCTGCGTTCAGGCCGAGCGTTGCGCGTACCGCGCGAACGGGCCCGAGTTCGCAACAAGTCCTTCATTGGAGACGCCCTTTATAATAAGCGACCGTCCGGCCGAAATTGCCGATCGGGCTGTCCCCGGACATTGGGAAGGCGACCTCATCCTTGGCCTCGGAAGCTAGGCGATCGGTACGCTCGTGGAACGAAGTTCACGCTTCACAATGCGTGCTTCACCTGCCGCGCATGCATGGCTATCAGCAGAGCCTGCGCATCAAGAACGGTCCACCACTTGCCGGCCACGGCGCTGAAGCAGTCCGCAGAGCCATAGCCCGATCCATGGGCAAACTTCCCGAGCAACTGCGTCAGTCGCTGACTTGGGACCATGGAGCGGAAATGGCGCAGCAGCCGACCTGCGCATCGACACCGGGCTCGAGATTTTCTTCTGCGATCCCCAAGCCCGTGGCAGCGAGACTCCAACGAAAACACCAACGGCTTGCTGAGACAGTACTTTCCAAAGGGCACGGATCTCAGTCGGCACACAGCCCGGAACTGGACGCAGTCGCCCATGCTATCAACACAAGACCGCGCAAAACGCTCGGCTGGAAAACACCTGCCGAACTCCTCGACCAACTCCTTGGGGGACAGTATGATGCCGGTGTTGCGACGATCCGGTTGAATCCGCCTTGGCTGCCTCTATCGCTGTGATGGATGTGCCCGCCTCCCTGCAGGGGCCGCCGATCATGGAGAGCCTGTTCCAAGGCATCGAGAACGAAGGCTGCATGCGCCGTCCGGCTCACCCGCCAGCCGACGATCCGACGGGCATACGTGTCGATGACAAAGGCGACATAGACGAAGCCCGTCCAGGTCGCGACGCAGGTGAAGTCGGAGACCCGCAGCATGTTCGGCGCGGAGCAGTGGAACTGGCGGTTGACGTGGTCGAGAGGGCAAGGTGCGGCCTTGTCGCTCACCGTAGTGCGGATCGGCAGACGATGCCTTCGAGGCTCATGGCCTTCATCAAGCGGGCAACCGTGCAGCGGGCGACGTCGAAGCCCTCGCGACGCAACCGCCGCCAGACCTTGCGAACGCCGTAGACGCGGAAGTTCGCCTCAAACCGTCGGACCTCATCCTTCGAGGCTGTATCCCATCTTGCCCGAGCCGACAGCCGGCAGGGGTCGACGCGCTTGGCGACATGGTCGTGGTAGGTCGACGGAGCGATCGGCAGCACCTTGCAGATCGGCTCAACCCCATGCGCCTTGCGGTGATCGTCGATGAACGCGATCGTGGCCTGAACCGGCGGTCGAGCTTCGCCTGGGCAAAATACGCGGAAGCCTTGCTCTCGTTGGCCTGCGAAGCTCGCGGCTCTCGCGTTCCAGAGCCTTCAGTTTCGTCGCAGCATCCGTGGGAACTCCGGCGCGCACGCCGCAGTCACGCTCGGCTTTCTTGCAGCCGATCTTGGCGGCGATCGATGAAACCGCCGCCCACCGCGACGTATGCTCGCGTTCGTGATCCAGAACCAGCCGCACCGCGGGGGGTCCGGACCTCGGGAGAGAACTTGTTGGTCGCCTTGCTTGTCATGGTTTCACCTTCTCAGGAGTTGGAGCCTCCGATCAACCCGCGGCGGTACACAACAAGGGTCACGGATCAATCTGGGCGGGAACCCTAGAGAATCAGCCCTCAGAGCCTTTGGTAATAGACCGACCCCTCGCACCTGTTTGGGCTGGGTGTACAAGTCAGGTTTTCATCAGGTTGGACGAGTATGTCTGGCAGTAGAGCGCGACCACTTCCGTGCCCGCCCGCTCGTCTGGCAGACACACAAAGGAGAAAGATATGCCGTCAGCTACAAGCAGCGCCATCGTTTCCTGCCGCAGATCATCGCCCATCCGGTCTGGCCCTCCTTCAGGTCCCCTTGAGCCTGTGTCTCGTCGAGGAAATGGCCTGGGAGCGGGATCGTGGTTTCGTATGAGACAATCCGCCGGTGCGGCGACAAATGCGGTCCGCATACGGAGCCATTACGTCGCGGCACTTGATATTGCAGTGCAGCAAAGGTAGAGGGCCGCCCCTTATCGGAGTGTCGTCCATGGCCCTTACCAATGCTGGTAGCGAGGCAGAACCCGTCGAACAATCGAGCCATCCCGAAATCGAACAGGACAGCACCAAGGTGCTGATGCTAGGCGCGCTCGGCGTTGTCTATGGCGATATTGGCACCAGCCCGATCTACGCGTTCCGTGAGGCGCTGGTGGCGTCGTCGGGCGGCAATGTCGCCGAGCGCGGCGATATCCTCGGCGTGCTGTCGCTGATCATCTGGTCGCTGACTATCATCGTCACCATCAAGTACATCATGTTCGTGCTGCGCGCCGACAACCGAGGCGAGGGCGGCGTGCTGTCGCTGATGGCGCTGGCGCGCGGCAGTTTCCCGACCCGCTCGGCGATCATCCTGGCCATCGGTATTGTCGGCGCGTCATTGTTCTTCGGTGACGCCGTCATCACGCCGGCAATCTCGGTGCTTTCGGCGGTTGAAGGCATGAATGTCGTTACCCCGACCTTCCAGCCCTACGTCGTGCCGCTGACGCTGGTCATCCTGGCGATCCTGTTTTCGGTGCAGCGCTTCGGGACCGGCGGTGTGGCGCTGATCTTTGGCCCGATCACGGCGGTCTGGTTCCTGGCTATCGGTCTTTCGGGCTTGAACCACATCATCGCCGATCCCGAAATCCTGTGGGCGGTCAGCCCGCACTACATCGTCGCCTTCCTGATCAATTCGCCCGACGTCGCTTTCGTGACCATCGGCGCCATCTTCCTCGCCGTCACCGGCGCCGAAGCACTCTATGCCGATCTTGGCCATTTCGGCCGCAAGCCGATCGTGCTGGCCTGGCTGGCGATCGTGTTTCCCTGCCTGCTGCTCAATTATGCCGGGCAAGGCGCCTTCGTGCTGGCCAAGAACGGTCACGTCGGCCATCCATTCTTCGAGATGAACGAAGGCTGGACGCTGATCCCGATGGTGGTATTGGCAACCGCGGCGACGGTCATCGCCAGCCAGGCGGTCATATCGGGCGCCTTCTCGCTGACCAGGCAGGCGGTGCAGCTCAATATGCTGCCGCGCCTCGAAATCCTGCACACGTCGGAACGGCAGTCGGGCCAGATCTACATGCCGCGCGTCAATGTTTTGCTGGCGTTGGCGGTGATGTTGCTGGTCGTCGGTTTCGGCGAATCGAGCAAGCTCGCCTCCGCCTATGGCATCTCGGTGACCGGCAACATGTTGGTGACGACGGTGCTGCTGTTCGTCGTCATGACCCGCATCTGGAAATGGCGGCTGTGGGTGGCCGTCGCCATGACGGCGCTGTTCGGCTTCATCGACATCGGCTTCTTCGCCTCCAACATCGTGAAGGTGTTCGAGGGCGGCTGGGCGTCGCTTGCGGTGGCCTTCACCATCGTTCTGGCGATGTGGACCTGGGTGCGCGGCAGCCGCTATCTGTTCGACAAGACCCGGCGCAACGAAATCCCGCTCGATTTCATCGCCGGCAATCTGCTGAAGAAGAAGCCGCAGCTGGTGTCCGGCACCGCCGTGTTCCTGACCAGCGATCCGCAAAGCGCGCCGACAGCGCTGATGCACAGCCTGAAGCACTACAAGGTGCTGCACGAGCAGAACGTCATTCTGTCGGTGGTCACCGCACCGCAACCGCTGGTGCCCGACAGCGAGCGGGTCAAGATGGAGACAGTCAACGAGTTGTTCATGCGGGTGACGCTGACCTTCGGCTATATGGAGCAGCCCAACATTCCGCGCGCGCTGGCGATCTGCCGCAAGCAGGGCTGGAAGTTCGACATCATGACGACGTCGTTCTTCCTGTCGCGGCGCTCGCTCAAGGCATCGCCCAATTCCGGCATGCCGGTGTGGCAGGACAAGCTGTTCATCGGGCTCGCCCGCTCGGCGGCCGACGCGACGGAGTACTTCCAGATCCCGACCGGACGTGTGGTCGAGATCGGAACGCAAGTGACGATTTAGGGCATGCCGCGGTTGAGAAGAATCGGTGCTGTCACATTGATTGAGCGGGTAAGGAAATTCAGGTAGCAGCGCGCCCGGCACTGTAAGTTTCAGCGGCTTGATGCACGCGATAGCTGGCCGGGACGGCTGTCACGCTGTGGCGACACACGCGATTTTGTTCCAGATTTGCATGGGGGCGTTACGCAGGTCTCGATGTTGAGCCGATGACAGCGCATTGCAGGGAAAGTGAGCAGGTCGGCAATCGGATCATGGATGGAAACGAACCGCTGAAGCTGGCGTGCCGACTTGAAGCGTTTCATGATCCTTTCGCGTCGTCGGGTCGGCTGGTGCGAATTTTCCGCTCGATTATTCAGGCCTGTGTGCGACCGGTGTTCGACGCCGGGCAAGAGGTCGCGCATGGCGGCATCATAGGATCGGAGCTTGTCGGTGATCATGATCCGTGGTGTCCGCCCTTGAGCTTTCAGCAACTTGCGCATCAGACGCTTTGCCGCCTTGGCATTTCGGCGGCTTTGTACCAGCACTTCGAGGACGAAGCCGTCCTGATCGACGGCACGCCAGAGCCACTGCTTCTTGCCACTGATAGCCACGACACATTCGTCGAGATGCCATTTGTCGCCCAGGCAGCCGGCTGATATTGATCTCCTGGGCGAAATGCCGTCCGAATTTCTCCGCGCAGCTTCGAACGGTCTGATGCGTGACGATGATGCCGCGGGCCGCCAGCATGTCCTCAACCATGCGCAGGCTGAGCGGAAAGCGAAAGTAGAGCCATACCGCGTGCGCAATGATCTCGGGGGAAAGCGGTGGCGACCATAGAGCGGACCACGAGCAACTTCTGACATGGCCCAATGTAAGCACATCTTCATAAGCTGTCGGTTGACTTTACGGTGCCGCGCCAAGCGAGCAGCATCCGGCCGGCGGGGCCGACCCCGTCTCCCGGCCGTGAGCAGAACGGCATCACGCAGGGGCCGCTTCATCCTCGACGCGGCCAGCCTGCTTTGCCGTTACCGCCGCCGCCGAAAGCGCCAGGCGTTGCCGCCAGGCGCCGGTCCGCCGGCAGCGGTTCGTCTCCACCGATGATCCGATTGCCAACCAATTCCACTTTCCCCCATACCTGCGTAACGCCGCTATGCAAATCTGGACAAAATCGCGTATGTCGCCGCAGCATGACAGCCGTCCCGACCAGCTATCGCTGCATCAAGACGCTGATATCTTTACAGTGCCCGCACGCCTCTCGCGCGCCAACGGCCAGTCGGTGTCGCGAATTGAGGCGCGCTGAAGCCGTCCGGCTCAGCCGATCATGGCGCTTCGGTTGCCGGGTTCGAGGTCGTGGCCTCTGCCGCTGCGCGATTCTAGCAATTGCGCCTTGGAGAGCTCTGCTTCAGCCTCGGCGAGGCATGGCTCGGCTGCGGTTCTCTGCCGCAGAAGGTCCGATTGCGAATTCTTGACGTTGTCACGACGTAGGCGAGCGGCCTTGGCGAACGTCGGATAAGCGAAATGATTGACATCGGAGATGCCGCCCTTCGTTTCCTCGGCGTTTATCTGGAACTCCAGTTCTCGCGCCATGCGTTCGAAATCGGCAATCATGATGTCTAGCTGGTGCAACTGTCGTCGCTTCTCATTCACCTGAAATTGCTTCAGTCGGACCAGATTACCTCGTGGCTTCATGACTCGGTACTCCGGTACCCATTTCGTCCAATCAAACCGCTCTCTCCCCTTGACGTTAGGCCTACAGCGACTCTCACGTTTTCTGCTGCGAGCGGAAACATATTTTCCAAAATCCTTGGCCGATGGCTATGAGTTCAATGCATCGACAAGCATGCGAGCGGGGGACTTAAGGGGCGGTAAAAAAAGGCGGAATAGGGCGATTTTCACAATGTCTGCATATGAACGCGTTGAGACCTGCGGCGGGCTTGACACACAAAGCAATCGTCAAGATTTGCGACATGGACGCCGGGGGGCATGAATACGCCCGCCGTCAGCTACACGCCCCCCGATTTCCGCCGCCTATTATCGCCCACGCGCTCTGGCTTTATTTCCGGTTTCCGCTGAGCCTGCGCCTGGTTGAGGAAATGCTGCTGGAACGCGGCATCGTGGTTTCGTATGAGACAAGTCGCCGGTGGGGCATCTAAGTTCGGGCTGGACTGCGCTCGCTGCTTGCGCCGCAAGCCGCCGTGCCGGAATGATGTCTGGTACCTGAACGAAGTGGTCGTCACCATCGCCCGGCAAAAAGCTTTGGTTGTGGCGCGCCGTCGACCAGGATGGATATGTGCTGGACGAAATCGTGCAAAACCGCCGCAACACCAAGGCCGCCAAGCGCTTGCTGACGCGGCCGTTGAAGAAGCAGGGGCTCGCGCCGAAGCGCATGATCACCGACTAGCTGCGCTCGTATGGAGCGGCAAAGCGACAGGTGATGCCGGACGTCAAGCACCGGTCGCACAAGGGGTTGAACAACGGAGCGGAGAATTCCCATGTGCCGCCGCGAAAACGGGAGCGGATGATGCAGAGGTCCGATCGCCGGGAGGCCTGCAACGCTTCGTCTCGACCTTGTCAGCCCTCCGCAACCTCTTCGTCCCGCCCCAAACGTTCTGCTCTCGTCATACATGTTCATCGCCTCAGCGCGATGGCGCTGGTGATATCACGACGCGTTTGTACCGCTCGACCTACGCCACAGGTGCCGACGCTGTGACGAGCTTCGTCGGTCGCGTGTCGAGTGACGGCACCGGGGACAATTATCGTCGACCGCAGTCCATTGCCCAGACCAAGGCGCTTCTCGGCGTCGGCACGATGGCAAATCGCAGCGTCACGATCTCGGCCGCTGCCCCTTCTGGCGGCGTGGACGGTGATTTCTGGGTGCAGCCGTAATGGCCCTTTACGTCAAAGCCTCCGGGGTCTGGGGGGCGGCTAGCGCCGTATGGGTGAAAATCTCAAGCCTCTGGACCAAGGCTCGACAGGTCTATGTGCGCAGCTCGGGCGTCTGGGAGAAAATGTTCCCGATAGATCTGGTCTTCAATGGCACTCACGAAGACTCGACTGCCACGACCGTTTACACCCACACCAGCATTCCGCTTCTTGTCGCGCCACACGCTAATCGTCGTGTCATCGTGACAACTGAGACCACTGACACCGAAAGTGCAGTGACCGTCAACAGTATGACGATTGGGGGTGTGGCTGCCACCCTTCTCGCTCAGGTGGAAAGCATCTTCAATTCTGGTGTGGTCTATCTGTCAGTGTGGTCGGCCCTCGTGCCAACCGGTACGACGGCAACGATCGTGACCACGTATAGTGAGAGCGTGTTCCGTGACTACATGT
This sequence comes from Mesorhizobium sp. M0761, assembly GCF_040320205.1. NCBI lineage: Bacteria > Pseudomonadati > Pseudomonadota > Alphaproteobacteria > Hyphomicrobiales > Phyllobacteriaceae > Mesorhizobium > Mesorhizobium sp. M0761. The sequence goes on along the minus strand of NZ_JAMYPF010000040.1, from coordinate 765 downwards.
CGGTCTATACGACCACCAATTGGGATGGTGTGGTGGGCACTGTTGCCTCTGACAACAATTCAACGGGTGGCCTGACAACGACCGTCAGCATTGGTGCCCTGGGCGCAGCGATCGCAATTGCGGGCAACGCCACCAAGGGGGCATCGGCACTGCGACATGGACCGGGCTGACCCAACAGTTCTCAAACACACCAGTCACGAATAGAAACCACAGCGGAGCAATGGCAATAGCTACCGCCGCCCAAGCTGCCCTCACCGTAACCTGTGCCTACGACTACTCCAGCACTTGTCGCACTGCTGGTGGTTCCGCGGTGCGCAACTCCTGACTGGCGACGGCGTCGGCGACATGCCTTACGGACTCGTATTGCCAGAGCTTGTAATCGTCGACAAACCAGCCAAGTCGGCTCTCGATCGCCGTAGCAAGCTCGTTATAGTCGAGGCTGTCGAGGCCGAGATCCCGCATTCTGGTTGTCATCGACACCTCTACTTTTTCGGCAACTAGAGCGTTGAGGGTTTTGAGAACCAGTTGTTCAATTTCAAGTAATGTCATCACTAATACATGCCTTTTGCTTGCAGATTCAGGTAATGCAACCCTGATCGGGGCGCAACCCCCAAAACGAAGTGTGCCGTTGAACATGTTCTTGTCATTGACGATGATGCCGCAATGCGGCGCCTCATCGCCGATGCATGCCCTGAAGGTAACCGCAGTCCACGATAGCAAGCAGTTTGACTATGTTCTTTCACGTGAGCCAGTCGATCTCGTGGT
>NZ_JAMYPF010000039.1:0-15744 GCF_040320205.1 Mesorhizobium sp. M0761 | reverse complement strand
TCTGGCCAACTTCACAAGCATCGTGAACCGGCTGTGTCGCTCGACCAGGGTGACGATGTTCGTGTCGTTTGCTCCGGTGAGCAGATCACCCTCCCAATGACCTGGGATGGCACGGTCCTCCGCCTCGGCGGGACGCTCGCGGATGGAGACCATATCGAGGATTTGACCTTGCCCCGTTCGGTTGCTCTGTGCACCTTTGCCGAGGCGCATCTGTCGTTTGGTGCGCAGATGGGCTGTCAGCTCCTTCTTGAGCACCCCTCGCGACTGGATGAACAGGCTGCGATAGATCGCTTCATGAGATATCCGCATGCTTGGATCGCCTGGGTACGCTCGCTTCAGCCAACCCGCAATCTGCTCCGGCGACCATTGCAGTGCCAGCTTTTGCGCCACCCGCCACCTTAGCCGTCCAGAGCATGCCAGGCGACATTGCTTCGGGCGAAGCGCGCGCTGCCAAGCCTGCTTGTCGGCTCGGGTTGCTCGATACGCTTGGGCACCGCCATTGCGCGAGATCTCGCGACTGATCGTTGATGGGGATCGCCCCAGACTTCGTGCAATAGCGCGGATGGCAAGACCTGCCGCAATCCCGCGAGAGATCTCTTCGCGCTCCCCCAGCTCGAGCGCCGAGGCCGCTCTACGCCTTGCTGACGGAGCAATGCCGCCGTGTAAGGATACGATCCGCTGAACGCCGCCCTTGGTCCGGCGGTCTAGTGCCCGCGAGATCGATGAAATGCTCTGACCCTGCTTCCACCGCTCCCAAAGCTCGGCCTTCTGCTCCGGCGTAAACCAGATCCGTGACGTCACCATGCGACACCTCCCAATCCTCTCAGATTAAAGGTGTTGCGGCGACCGGTTGAACCCACCGCGCCTTGCTGACATTGATTCGGAAAAAGATAATCCGTAATGCCGCCCTCAGGTGCCGCCTTCGGTTAAGTGTTTTCGGTACCGCGTGACAAGCGCACACCAAGGCCACCGCCGTTCTCTGGAATGAATTCTATTCCGGCTGCTTCGAGCGATAGCTTCAGCACTTGTAGGATCGATTCAGATGCTGGTTTCGAACCGCGTTCGAACTGCACGATCGTCCTCAAACTTACCTTGGATAGATCCGCCAGTTCCTGTTGAGAAATGTCGAGAAGCCCGCGGGCTGCGCGAACTTGGGCCGCACCTACCTTCATTGTTCAAATGCCCTGTTGCACAAAAAGTGCAAATATGCTTGTTTTACGTTGGGGGTGGTTCCCCGCTTCCAACAGTCTAACCACGCCCACGCTTTGCGGAGCTCGGATCATGGCTGATTCAGACCATAGCACGACTATGCCTCTCGTCACGAATGGCGGGAGCACGGCGTCGCACCGGTTGTCGATGCAGACCCTCCAATTCTACTGCTGCGAGATTGGTTGCGGGCGCAGCATGTTTCTCAAATCCTTTGCCGTCTTCAACAGCGTCTAGAGAGGCGTTATCTCCACGCTAGCTAGAGGCTCGGAAGCGATGGACAAGCGGGTCGCCTACTCGATCGCCTGCCAAGCTGAGGTCGAGTCTTCCACTGTGGCCTTGAAGCTTCAGGACGAGCTACCGCAAATACGGGCGCGGTCGCTTCTTGGCATTATCGCCAAGCTCGAAATAATCGCCGGCTCAGATCGCGATATCGACGAACCGACAAATTTTCCCTGGGGTTCCTGGAAGCTTTTCGAACTTTCTGGGTCGCGCCTCCGCCCGAATTGCGGTTCCTTATGGACAAAGTGGGATGCTAGATTCGGTTTTTGGACAGGTTTGAAGCCATCGACGTCTGGGATGTGCGCCAGATAGCGCGTCAGCACGAACTTCCAACTGTGCGACGTTTTGAACGGCAGGTTTGCGCCTCATGCACGAACCCGCTTCGCGGGAGTGTCGCCTGGTTCTGAGATGGCGCGGTATTCATAGGCCTTGAGCGGGTAGAGGCCGCGATCCGACCATGGAGTTCCCTTCAACGAGAGGAACTTGCCATGGCTACCTTGTCGACCGATGCTCCGATCACACCGCTCCGCCAGCGCATGCAGCAGGACATGCTGATGCGGGGCCTGGGACCGCATACGCAGCAGGACTACGTTCGTCATGTCCGGCGCTTCGCCGTGTTCCTTGGGCGCGCTCCCGACACGGCGACGATCGAGGACATCCGGCGCTTCCAGTTGCATCAGCATAAGAACGGCCTGGGCCCGGCGACGATCAACGGCGCGGTCTCGGCGTTGCGATTCCTGTTCACGGTGACGCTGAGGCGGCGCGATCTGGCGCGTGCGCTGGTGGTCACCCAGTATCCGCGCAAGCTGCCCGAGGTGCTGAGCGTTGAGGAAGCGGCGCGGCTGCTCGAAGCGGCGCCAGGCATCAAGTACAAGGCCGCGCTCGGTGTCGCCTATGGCGCTGGTCTGCGCGTGTCCGAGGTCGCGCACCTCAAGGTCGACGACATCGACTCGACACGCATGCTGATCCGCGTCGAGCACGGCAAGGGACGCAAGGACCGCAACGCCATGCTCTCACCGCAACTGCTGGAACTGCTGCGGCTGTGGTGGCGCGAAGGCAAGCGGCGCGGGGTGATGCTCCCCCATGGCTGGCTGTTCCCGGGGCGCGGCTGCACGGCGCCGATCTCGTCGCGGCAACTGCATCGCGCCGTCCAGGAAGCAGCCGAAGTCGCCGGCATCCGCAAGCGCGTCAGTCCGCACACGCTGCGTCACAGCTTCGCCACCCACTTGCTTGAGCAGGATGTCGACATCCGCGTCATCCAGGTGCTGCTCGGGCACAGCAAGCTCGATACCACCGCGCTCTACACCAAGGTCTCGACCCGGACGATCCACGCGGTCGCAGGGCCGCTCGACCGGCTGATGGCGCTGATGGAAGGCAAGACCCCTCCCGGCTGAACCGTTGCGCGCGGACCTGGAGGTCGCCGATATCTTCCGTGCTGCCGGCCCCGGATACCGGGTCGCCCATGCAGGGCATCTGAGCCTGCAGCAGCTCAAGGTCATGTCGGCGATCGAACACTGCCGCACCGCTGCATTGGGTGGTCATGTCGAAGCCTGTGCGGACTGCGGCCAATGGCGGATCGCTTACAACAGCTGCCGCAACCGGCACTGTCCCAGGTGCCAGGGCGCGGCCGCCCGTACATGGCTCGCCGAGCGCGAAGCCGACCTGCTGCCAGTCGGCTACTTCCACGTCGTGTTCACGCTGCCCGCCGAGGTCGCCGTCATCGCGTTCCACAACAAGGCGCTGGTCTATGACCTGCTGTTCAAGGCGGCATCGGAGACCATGCTGACGATCGCGGCGGATCCCAAGCACCTCGGCGCGCGCATCAGCATCACCGCCGTGCTCCACACATGGGGCTCGGCAATGACCCACCATCCCCATGTCCACATGATCGTGCCGGGCGGCGGCATCGCGCCGGACGGGTCACGCTGGATATCGTCGCGGCCGGCCTTCCTTCTCCCAGTCAGAGTACTGGGCAAGCTGTTCCGCCGTCTGTTCCTGACCCGGCTGGTCGCGCTGCACGACGCCGGTCGGCTCGCCTTCTTCGGATAGGCGGCGCACCTGGCCGACCGTCGGGCCTTCCTGCGTTATCTGAAGCCTGCTCGCAGCAAGCGCTGGGTGGTCTATGCCAAGCCACCGTTCGCCGGCCCCCAAGCGGTGCTCGCCTACCTGTCGCGCTACACGCACCGGGTCGCCATCTCGAACCGCCGCCTGATCGCCTTCGACGAGGCTGGCGTCACCTTCCGCTACAAAGACTATCGCCGCGACGGCGTCGACCGGCAGCAGATCATGACGCTTGCCGCCGACGAGTTCATCCGCCGCTTCCTGCTCCATGTCCTGCCGCGTGGGTTCCATCGCATCCGTCACTATGGGCTGCTCGCCAGTTCCGCCCGCAAGGCCAGCCTCGCACTCGCGCGCGAACTGCTGAACGTCGCTCCGCCGCCCGAAGACGACACTCCGGAAGAACCGGCTGACGTCCGCCCGCCGTGCCCTTGCTGCGGCGGACGCATGGTCGTCATCGAGAGGTTCGAACGGTGGTGCCAGCCTCGTGCACCGCCTGCCTCAAGAGCGCCAAACCGGGAGAACGCCCCATGACCCGGCATGGCCAAGTTGCTCGTACGGCCGCGCCACGCCGGCGCCGGTCAACGGGATGTCATGTGCACGTTGCCGTGGGGCCGGTCGTCCCGCACACCAATCCCGTCGGAAACAACGCTACAGGCTCTGCGACCTGGCCCGGAAGCCGCTTCCACGACATGCCCACCGCATCCTATGCGGAAGTTCGCGACAGGCGCTGGCACACCCCGAAACACAAAACCCCATAGCGCACCGCGTGCGGCCCGCGGGTTCCTGCATGAGAGACTTTCGTACGCCTGACGGCACCCGAAACCCTTAAGCATGCCGGTCCTAGAGTCAGCCGTTGCCACTGCCCGAAAGCAGACACCACATTGCTTTCTGCGTGACGGCATCTGTGCGCCAATAGCAGACCTTCGAAAGGCTTTCACTATTCCCGATGGCGGATCGTCAACTTCGTTCGCTGACGAAGGTATCTTTATTTTCGACCTAGTCACGGTCGACTTCGGAGGAGCGACCGTGCTTATGAGAATTGAAACGTCAAAAATCTCGACGACGATCGGCATATGCGGCCGTATCTTCGCGTCCGTCCATCGGCGCGGTCTGAGGCCTCTGTATTTATTGCCGCGCTCTACCCTTTTTGTATCATACGAAGGTTGTCAGTCGTGGGGTCCCCGCACCTGCTGTATTCAGTAAGGTAGCCGGTGATCGCCCATCCGTCGGGGTAGTGCGAAAACCTGCAGATTGTCTGGAACGCCCCGCCGGGAGCGCCATTCAAGTTCTTCAGGTGCCATTGATTGTTAAGGGCGTTACCGCAGTTGTTGCTCGTCGTTGATACATCCACGACAGCCCAACCGTCCAGGTACTGCCCGGCGCAAACGTTCTTGTCTTGCCCGTAATGGGACCCGGGCGGATTGGGCTTCGGCGGTTTTGGAGTGGGTGGTGGCGGGGGGCAAAATCCGAAAGTCCAAGTCCAAGTCCGGATGCTTTTGAACTGATCCATCGTTAGGACCTTGTTCTTCGACCGGGTGATGTCCCCTCCGCCGCCCACATTGATGCCGTTACCGCCATAAGTCGCATGGAATACGGTCTTTCCATTCCCATCTAGCCACGTGCTCGACGTGCAAAGGTATTGGGACGCTCGGCTTCGTCCGTTGGTCCACTCGTTGATAATAGAAACCTTCACCATGTCCCCCTTCATCACTGCGCAATAGCGCACGTAGCCGAAGGTCTTGCTCTGGTACTGGTAGGAGGCGAGTTCCTGAAATGGGGGCGGCACCAGTTTCATCGTGCACGTCGGGTTGAATCCAACCTTCGGTCTAAAAGGGTGGGTCCCATGGACTGTGATCTGCACCGCGCCGGCAGGAAGCATAGACAGACTCGATGCGCCAAAAAGCACGAAAACAAGTACCGCTCGAAGCAGTGGAAACATCCCATCCCCCTTGTACGGTTTGCTTTAGAAATTAAGACTCAAACGCAATCAGAGGCCAACTGCTCGTAGGTCGGGACACGTCTGACTGCGGTCGACACTATACTAATTCAACTTGCGTGGCCATTGCTTCGGATCTAGATTGTGAGGGCGTTAGCGGCAGGGGCCCGGCTTACGTCTCGTGCCCCTTCGAATGCCACGCTGAAGATAGCTACGGCTTGAACCGTGACGGAAGCAGAATAGCCTGCGAACCGTCGCCCAAGCGCTGAGCCCAACTTCAAAGGCAAGAAGCCTCCTTACACCGCCTGTACGCCCAACGGCCAGCCGCGTGGATGGTTCGAAGCCGGCGTTCGCGGCTTATCGCAGGTGGTTAGCGATCGAGCCGGCAAAGCCTGCAGCGGAGCTTACCTCGGCCCCGCCGATGTCCGGTTAGGGCCTGGTCCCGGACCTTCGCGCCGAAGTCTCACGTGTCCGGTTGCGTGCTGGGTAACCTAGCAGCGGAGAGTCTGTTGTCGGCCCAACGCCGTCAGCATGGCTGCTTGGCACGCTGCCATTCGGCGCCGGCCCGGCATGCTGCTGATCCACTACAACAGCCGCCATGTCATGGAAAGATCATTACACCAGGCAAGGTGAAAATCCCGCCGCAGACAATGATCAATGGCAGTGTGCATGCCGGCCTGGACGTCGCGCTCGGCGACCTCCGAGAATGGCACACGCTTCGAGCCTGTGCACCAAATGTTCGCATCAAGCCGAGGTGAAACCTGCCGGGCTGATCCGGCGGTATGGCAAGGGCGCGCTGTCAGCTCGGTCGAGAGGGCGCTATTCTGCACCCGTTGCGATCGAGGCGGCCCGGTACGGTTGGAAATCCACAAGCTGCCACCAAATTGAAAAAGGCCGCCCGTTTGGCTCGGGCGACCTCGCTTCCTGCGGACTATTACGATCTCTACTTTTTCTTCTTCACCCGCTGAGTAAGTGCCGATGCTGCAACTGATTTGACCGCCTTCGACGAGCTCTTGGAACGGAGCAACTTTGATGCCGCGGAAGCGACCTTTTTGCTGGTAGTCTCGTTTGCTTTCTTCGCCATGTATTCACCCCACCCGTTGGAACACCATACAGTACGCGCACCATGCGACGTAAGATCAACGGCCCAGTTCAGCTGTCCCCAACTTTCGTCGGTTCTGCGGGATCAGCAGACTCCTGGAATTCGATCTTTGCAACGATTTCCGTCATGGCGTAGTGCACGAATTGCTGGCCAAGATCTGTCAGTTCGTAAGGCTCAACCTCATCAAAAGCCGACTTTGCGGTGCGGGGGGCATGTCCGGGCCGTGATTTTTTGACGGGCGGCTTTCTCAGAAAATTTCCCGCGTAGTCGGTCTGTCTCACCTGCCGGATCACCCCGCCGGTGCTCAGGTCACGAACAAGCATCTTGAACAAATCCGCTTCCGCTGAATCTTCTCTGACGTCGGGTTTCGACAGATTGTCCCAAATTCCGCCTCGAGTGATGCCCGAATTGCGATAAATTTCCCCGATAACTTCGAAGTGAAAACGGAATACAGATTGATCCAGTCGATAAACAGACGGACGACATCGTCGGACGTAGTTTTGGCGGCTGCAGCGTTTGCGAGGATATTCCGGATCCGCTGTCGCTTGTATTCGGTGTCAATCGACGACCAATTGCGGAACGCCTTCTTCATGAGAGCCTGGTATTCGGGAGACTCCACCCGCTCTCTGATTGTCTCGTCTTTCATATCGAGCCGGGCGACGATCTCTGCGATCGTCTTTCCCTTTTCTCGGAGCTCGTCCTCCAGCATCTGGAGCCATTGCCTCAGGATATTGGTGACATCCTCCTGCTCCTTTTCCGACCAGTAGCCAACGCCAGCCGAAATCAATCCACCGACGAAGGGGATGGAACCGGCAAGTGCATTGATCGCCGCTCGCGCTGCCTTCTTCTTGCCGTCAGGCTCCAGGTCGCCTTTGTCGATTTTGTCTATTTCCATCGGAACACTACCAAGGTCACCCGCGCATAGCGCGGCCGGATAAACTCGACGACGTGGGCTCTTCGTATTTTTCCAACGCGACAAATGCGAATGATTCTTGATGCCGTCGCGCTCCGTCAAACCACTCGCAAATCGCCTCTCCGGTCATGCTCTTACCGGTGAAAATCATCTTCTTTCCGCCAGTCCGGTGCGCTACCTCGTCGCCGACCGCAAAATCACCCTCAGTCATTGTTGCTCCATTCCGCCGAATCGCTGCCTGCACTGTAGCCTGCGCTTCCGTTGCCCGGCTCGCTACTGGATATGGCCGGCGTCCCCGCAATCCGCAGTGGGCCCGTGGCAATGCCAACACGAATGCACGACACCTTGTCATGACGATCGGCCGATACCGTCATCTGTTGCGCTTTCGATACGATCGACTCTTGCCGAGATGGCTCGAGTTCCCGCGGCGCTCGTTACGCAACTTCGCCTTCGCCAGCTCGGCCGCTATGTAGGCGGCTGACTCCTTGGTCGCTTGTCGCGTTTGTTCTCGCAATCGTGCCAATTCTTCTGGCTCAAGGGCGGCGGTCGCCGAGCCGAATCCTGCAGTTGGCAGCGGCCCTGTCTTCGCAACGGCAGGTTTGATATTCATAATCTCATTGCAGGACGGATAGCGGCTGCAGCCCCAGAAGTCCCGGCCGCCATACCTGCCTCGATGGGCCATTCGCGGCTTCATTTCGGCAGCGCAAACTGGGCATGCCAGCCAGCCGCTCTGCTTGAGCACGGACTGCATTCCTTCTTGCCCCGAAACCTCACTTGAGATTTTTGGACGAGATGGCGGCTCCTCCGGTTGGGGTACATAGACGGGCCCCCACTCTTCGACAGGAGTCGCCGTCTCGCTCCATTTCGCTCTAAGGGCGCTCCAAGCGAAGCCGGCAGCAACGCCAAGCGCGATTGTCGCAGGCAGGACCCAATTGCCATGGTCGAGGCCACCAACGCCGCCATGCCAGGAGCAGGCGCCGCGGCGGCCGATCGACATCGAATGCCATCCGTCCTTGCAGACGTCGACACCGACGAACGGCGATAGGCCAATCCTCGAGACGATGAACGTCAGAAAGCACACTGCAATTGGGTGACCTGCAACGGCCCTCATTGCCTATCCATCACAGGCGCACCCTGGGGCCTTATGGCACCGTTTCTCCCTCGAGATGCAGCTATCGCCGCACGCCTTGCCGGCCGAACAGGTCTTGCAGCATCCCTCAACCGGGATGGTTGACCACGGTAGCGGTGCCTCCGGCGCCGAACGATGGACGCCGGATCGGCCGGCATGAGAATGCCGGCGACCGCTAACGCGGCGATGATCCGAAACATGAGAGCTCCCCCCCAAGGAACGGGGATCAAAGCACCGGAGGCTGTGTGAGTCGAGTGGTTCGCAAGCTTGATTAACGCTCACCCGTTGTCTCACGGCGGCGGGGCGGGCCCGCCATCCCTCAAGCGGCGTGCTAACTTGTTGAAACCCACGACGCGACATCACGGTCGTACCGCCAAGTTGCCATGGGGCCTCCACTTGCGGGATAGCCTTCAATGCAGATCTCAGCATGAGTGTGCTTCGCCGCGGTTCGTTCCGCATGGCGTTTGGCCTCCAACAGGTCGAGGAAGTATTTGGTTGCTGGATCCGGGTGGCTGTCGATAAGTATGACGTAGCGCATTCCCTGACCTTTCATGTTGCGCCGCATGTCGCATGGACTTGCCAATAGTGGCAGGAAATCGTTGGAAATCAACGGAAGCTGATTGCAACGCAACGCGACACGATATTGACCATCCTGAAAGACGGCACGCGGCGTAGTCGAAATTTTCCATTTTGAGGAAGAGGTTGGTCGATGCCCTCCGAAGGGCAGAGGACACCGGTTCAAGCCCTGTCGGGTGCGCCATTTTAGCCATGAATAACAGGGCGTTAGCCGGCCGCATTTTGAGACGCAATCGTACGGAAGCGCTACGAAAGCACAAATTCTACACACCATCTGTGGAAAAGTGTTGCTGGAGTCTGAGCCGGGATGAAAAGCCCCGATGGGGAGCACCTTCTCGGATGGATAGGATGCCTTGCTTTGTAAGAATCAATGCAGATATCTATTCCGAAATATTGGCGTGAAAGATGAAGAAAATGGTTAGCCGAAAGAAGCGCGGGGCAACGAAAAGGCCGCCAGATGAAGAAATTCTGCTTCGGCATCTGCAAAGCATAGGAGACGGTGAATTCGAGAATCTTGTAGGCGAAGCGCTGTCAGAAATCTGTGGGAGACGCTTCTTTTGTTCGCGAAGCGGAAGCCAGTACGGTGGTGACGGAAGTGCCGAGGTCCATTTGAAACGGTTTTCGAGGCTAAGCTTTATCGAGACACTACCTCTTTAAATCAGCGCAATGTCCTCGGTGGCTTCGTTGAAGCGACCCATCGTGAGCCGAAACCCGATCTCTGGGTGCTCGCCGCCAGCCGCCCTGTTCCAGAGCAACTTGAACGAGCACTCCGCCGCGAGGCGGAAGAAAAAGCAATCGGCCTTCTCACGCTCGACGCTCCGCCCTTGGGCGGATCAGACCTTGTCCAACTGATTGCTATGGCGCCAAAGGCGGCTGCCCTGCGGCTTCAGGCAGAAGCCCAGGCGGCGATCGACCGCCTTAGACAGGAGGCAAATTTTTCTGGGAGGGCTCTTGAGCTTCGCCAAAAACTCTCGGGACCCGATTTCACGCTTGCGACGTTGCGTGCGGCAGTCGATGCCTGGTGGCGCGAGACGATGTCGGAACCTCAGAAACTGGTCCTTCGCCTGAGGGCTAGACCCGCCCCTGGACGGTTAGGTGACCCGTGGGCCGAGTTCGTTCGCCGTGATGTCGTCGATGCTAACAGCGCAAGCATTAAGGCCGCGGCGACAAAGGGAAATCCCTGCTTTTTTGTCGGCGACGAAGGAGTTGGTAAGACTCTCTCCGCCCTTCATTGGCTTTTGGAGAATGCCTCTGAGACCCTCTTGCTTCCGGTTACCAAAGCGGTTTCCGTTTCGAAAGACCCCATAACACTCATGAGTTGCGCGCTCAGCATGATGTTGGGTCGCTCCCCTGCGGAATGGGTCAAGAAAGCCGAGATGTTGCTCAGGTATGACGATATCCAAGACCCTATCGTGACACTTTTCCTGGACGGTCTCAACGAACGACGAAAGAGCGATTGGACGGAGTTATTGACTCGACTGCAAGACGAACCCTATCGCCAGCGCGTTCGTGTTCTTGCTACATGTCGTCCCTATGCGTTCGAGCACGATTTCAATGAGTTTGTTGGACTAAGCCAAAAACCGCAAGTTGTCCGTATAGGCCTCTTCACAGACCCGGAACTCGACCGAGGTCTTAAGAACCACAAAATTCGCCGGTCCTCTTTATCCGATGAAATGACGGAATTGCTACGCCGTCCAAGACTTTTCGATCTAGCACTCCGATATCGTGAAGAGCTTGAAAAACTGGGCGAGTTCACGCCAGCTCGCCTTTATTGGGAGGACTGGAAAGACCGCCTGGCACGAAACCGTGACATCCTTGCGGAACCCGATTTCAAGGAAGCACTTCGGCAAGTTGCAAAGGCAATCGATAAGGCATCGCCGAATCCTTCGCGAATAGCGACGGCTGACCTACATCACGCGGTCCGGAACGCCAACCCATTTGCGGACAATCCAGAGCGCGTCTTGCAAACCCTTACGGAACTGGTTGACGGCGGGCTTGCCGAACGGTCCGGGGAAGATACCCGTCTGACATTGTCATTCGCGGCATTTGCACTTGGCTGGGATCTCTGGCGCCGAGCGCTAGAACTTCCTGCGGATTGGACGATTGGACAGATTGTCAGTGAAGTTCGAAGCTGGATAGAGCCGTGGGGCGGGGCCTCATTCGATTGTGAAGTGCTTCGAGTTGCCAGTTGGGCCGCCGCATTGGCGGTCGGTAGGAGAGCAGCCCAAGCGGCGATATTCGCCCTTTGGCTCGATAGGCCAAACCTTTCCGAGGAACACGAAGACGACATGCTTGCGATTTCGCGGCGCATAAACACAGCTCTTGTGGATGTCGCTGAATACGTCTGGTTCGCAGGTGACGCAGAGGCGTCCGAACGTCTTGCTTATATTATTAGACCCCTCACTGGTACGAGCGAATTGAGGGTAGCACTGATTGAGCGTGCTCGTCATTGGGCTGGCTTGGTCGGTCTAATGGAGTGGCCATTCTTGGGGCAAACAGACGACCGGTCTGCTTTGCGTGAAAAGCGACTTGAGCGATTGCGCAAACGCCTCGGCGATCGCTTGGTTTTGGATGAACCGTTCAAAGAGGCCGATGAAACTCTTACCATAGCAGATGGCGAAGAGCCTGATGGATCGCACGCCTTTGGCTACGCCGTCAGCGTTCTTGCTTTTCATAGACGTGATGACCTGATGCCTTTGATAAGGGCTTGGTCCATAGCCGGGTCTGTTCGGTACGGAGACCATGACGATAAATATATCGCAGCGCTGCTGCGCGGTGCCGAACCCTCCGAGATCGCCCTAGTCGATCAAGCGTTGTCACAAGCGCAATCTTTCACCTTGGGCGATGACATTCTGATGGCGTATGCCGCAGGTTCACTTGGATGGGCAATTGGGACGCCTCAGGCCATGACCGTCGTTGCAGACGCCTTTGACAAATCTGGGCTTAGAGAAGAACGACAAGAGTTAATCAAAACGATTTCAGTATGGGAAAGACCTGCAACCGTCGAGGAAGCCATTCAGAAGGTCACCGACGAAACCGAAAAACCTCATGTTCGCTTGTCATATGCGCGGGACTGGCTACTCCATCCTGAGATGAGACTACCGGAAAGCCTTGTTCGCGAGGCCACGGATTTTGCAAGAAATCTCGACCTTAAGGCAATCTATCAATCAAGGGGCCACACTTCCGAATCCCTTGCATTGGAGCATTGGATGCCCGTTTTGGCCCGAGCAGCGCGCGATGATAGAGCAGGCATTACGCGCCGACTTTTGGGTCACGTCGCGGCCGGCCAAGTGTCGGCTGAAAGAGCCCTGTTTGTTATCATCAGGGAAATGTCAGTACTCGATGCAGCCGACCTTGTGCCGCTTGTGTCGATACCTGGGGACGATCTGGATAGCGCGAACCTGCGAATGGCGGCCCAATTTTTGTTGGCAAAGGACGGCGACGAGCAGATTAGCCTGCTCCTGAACCTGGAACCGTCGCAAGTTATCTATCGTGATTTGGCGCTGACGTTCAGCATTCCGAGTCCCACCGGGCTCGATGGATTGGCGAAAGCTATTCATGGCGGCCTCGAACGAAATCGGTTGCGAAGTGCGCTCTTTTTGGTGGCTGCCACGGGTGTGGATTTGACCAGTGCCCTGCGCACTGAATTGCTGGAGCGCCTGAGACAACCATCTCCGCATTGCCGAGCGCCCGAATTGGAGATTTTGGCTAAATCCGATGCGCCTGCGGCAGCAGCCGAGTTGATCGCCTTGGACTGGACTGTGGGGAATGCCCGAGACGATGATGAAGCCTTCTGGGGAAGTTTGGTTCTCGCAAAGGCGTCGCTTTCCCTCAATGAGGTGGTTCGGCGTCTTCATCCTCGCCATCTTGTGCGCGCCGCCGAGAATACAAAGGATGGGCCAGCGGTGATCAGTGCCATTTTGATTGCCAAACTGCGGTCAGTCTTGGACGCAGAGAAGCGACCATTGCCGGCGACTTCCATTTCCAATTTAGCAACCGACGACACTCAACTGGAAACTCGAAGTGTCACGCTTCAGCACGGTCTCGAGAAATCGGCTCTCACGCCGGCCGAGCGATTTCGATTGGGCTTCGATGCCGATGCTCGCCAAGAAATCATTGACCAAGCAATTGAGGCTGTTCAGCGTTCGGATCAATCGACCCTTGCAAGCGGCAGGCGGCGTCCCGACTGGACCATTCCGAGCGCTGGCGTTGAAACACTCTGGACCGCAGAGCCGACCGCCTTTGAGGGTATTGCGGATTTCCTCTCGGTTCAGTCTGCTGACAATCTCAATCAACTCGCTGTCCATGAGCCTGGTCTCCTATACCCCATGGTCTCCGTTGGACTCAAATGCGATCCAATTCGTTTTGCCTCGATATGGCGTAACCTCCTGTCTACGAGACATCATACTGTTTATCGAACGAGCTTCGGCTCTGACTGGCTTCTCACCATGCCTTTCGCGTGCACGAGCCCCGAGGGGTGGACACTTCAGATTGAAGCGTTCGACTTCTGTGAAAACGACCGCGAGTTACTCGATTGCAGCCTGCACGCAGAGGCTCCAGACCTCCAGCAGCGATTGATCGGTTGGACTATTTCTGAAGCCCAATCACCCTCCATCTGGAGACGGGGGCGGGCTATGATTGTTCGGGGCTATCTGGGCCTTTCGTCGCCGCGCGTCGAAGACCTAGAGCGCCTGGACGTACAGGCGTCTTGGCTCGGAAATATCTGGCGCTATGCCGAAGGATGGAGGGAGCGCCGCCGCTCAATTATTTATTGGCTGGAGCAGTTCAGTTCGGCCGACAATGGCATAGCCGCGTCAGCGGATTTTGAACTCCTCAAGAGCAGTGCTGACCGCCGCGTCTGGCGGATGCTTGATGGATGTAAGCTGAGCGATCATTCTCAGATCATGTTCGAGCGACAGCGCTCTGAACTTAAGCGAGCGATAGAGAAACGCGAAAAGGATATGGGGGAGAAATTCCTCGACCAAAAGCTTGTCGACGGCCTCTGGCCTCGCAATACGAAGCTGAATTGAAGCATCCGAACGCGGTTCAGATGAACCAAACGAACTCCGTTCGCGCGTTTCGCAAGATGTGTGCGCGCGTAATACGCCTTTTCCGCACTTCCTTGGCAAGGGGGTCGCTGCGCACCCCCCCCGAACTCAACGAGGCCTTTGGTACGAAGCGCATGGTGGGCCGCTGCACAGCCTCGACAATGGCCTCGGCGTCGCGGGAGTCATTCTTCTGCCTTTTCCGGAAGGGTTTGACGTACTGTCCCGGGATCAGCCGAACGTCATGTCCGAAGGCTCCCAGTCGACGGCCAATGTGGTGTGCGCCGGCACAGGCTTCGACGCCCACCAGGCACGGCGCGAGGGTTGGTCATATACCGATCCAGTCGTTCACGCGTCAGTTCTCTCGCATGATCACTTTCCCATGCGCATCCACTCCGATGAGGGAGAAGCTGTATTTGCCGAGATCCATACATACCGATCGTAGCGGCACTTTCGTCATGCCGAGTGATGTCAGTCATGGCGTGCTCCTTCACGATTGCGCTTCTACAGCGTTGCCGTCGCGTCGACAGAGCGCGTCCGGTCCATACCATTATCTGGAGCGGCGGCACATTCTACGTCGGCGATGCGGCTTCGGGTGAGGGCGCCGCCGAGCGGCGCGCCCGTGTCAAGGACCGCAAGCTGCTGGGAGCGCATCGATGAGCGGTTCGACGTCAAATGAAACGCATGGCGCCGGCACGATGACGGACGCCATCTGAACAAGGAGATCCGCCCCGGCGGATCAGGACCGATGCAGACCAGGAACGACGGAACGCACGTTATCCTGCCTGCGGTCGCGCCGATCGACAGACGGCAGGACCGCGCTCGATTGCCTGTGACGATGCTCCGTCAGTCCGATGGAAAAGTACGCCACGATGGTTCGAGCGCTGCACTCGTGCCAGCCAAAACAGCCCGTCGCAGAGCGCGGAAGATTGCACGGCGCATCGGAACTCGACGCCCGAAAGCGGTATCGTAGCGCAGAGAATAGAGTCGTATGTTATCGCATCCTGAAGGAGGAACGACGGTAGTTGCAAAGCATCGCCAAACACAACCGCACAACCGATTAGGATGGCAGGATAAAAGGGGGCACATTGCGCCGCGGTCGGGTCTTTGTTTTTCAATGGGTTATGAGGTGATTTCGCAATGTGCGCATGTTTATGACACATTGCGAGAATCGTGATTTGTCAGCGATTTCCGAGGCTTAATGCAATGTGTGCGACCGCTCGGCGAGCAGTTTACACAGCGTGGGCCGGGGCGAGGAGATGGACAGGTGCGACCGTTGAGGTTCCTGTCTCCGGCAGATGCCGAGTTGGAGGACTCAGCGCCCAATCTCGTTGACCTGCCCTGTTGTGGCTCGGTATGGGCGGCCGGTGCCGCTGCCGCAGCGGTCTCCGCCACAGCCTCGGGAGCCCACCACAACCCCACGGGGCGTTTATTGGTGGGGCGGGGTGGTGGTGGGGGCGGCGCACACAGCCCACCCCCGGGGAAACGGGGGCG
>NZ_JAMYPF010000038.1:0-17210 GCF_040320205.1 Mesorhizobium sp. M0761 | reverse complement strand
GCCTGGTCAAAACATCCCGTGGCGCAGGGTACTTCTTCAACGCTGACGTAGATGTTAGCTACGGAGGCACGTTGGCCGCGTGACAATGAGCTATGCTGGAGATTGGGGTGACGAGGCTGATCAAGCCTTCCAACAGTACCAGCCTGATCAATTACAGCGAGAGCTACCGGTCCGGAGATCGCATCAGCGCCTCTGTCGTCAAGAGAGCTGTTCTGCTTGACCCCAGCCATGGAGCTCAACGCCCCGCGTCGGAGCGCTCCCTGCTTCTGAAGGAAGCCATTAGGTCCGCTCGGGCTTGATCGGAGGCTTGGCTGATGGACGTCGTGGTTGCTTCGCTCAGTTGCCGCCCCATGGCGCGGCTTTGCGGATTATCAGTCCTCTGCCTCTTCGCCGGTCTCAACAGCGCTGTGTAATGTTCATTGTTTATGATGACGCCCCCGCTGTTCACGAGGTTGCTCCTGTCAAGTGTACTCGTCAGTCCGTCCTGGGCCTCACGCTTCTTGCCCAAGTGCCGTTCAAACGGCGCTGGCGCGACTTGTTGAGCTCGAGAGATGGGTCCCTGCTCTCCTGCGTGGCCATGAGCTTGTGCCGCGGTCTGCGCAGCGCCGTCCCCAATGGCACGAGCCTCCATGCCGACTGCGTCTTCCGGACGAGCAGCAAGGGCAATTTCGCGCCCGAGTGCGAACTTCCGGACATGAGTTAGTGCACTGATGTCAGCGGTTTTCATATAGCGCTTGGCATCTTCATCCAGCGACCGCTCGTGAAGCCGAGCCGCAATCCCCGGCTTTTTGTTTTCAACCAGGCATTGACTGAAACGTCTAAGAGCAGACCCATAGACCTCAACGGTACGGGGTTTCGGCCCGGTCGGCGCTGCCTCGTACGCTTTGATGAGAGCCGCTGTGTACTCTCTGATGAGCACGGCGTCGGCAGGGTGGGGATTCAGGGCAGGGCGGCCCACCACTGGCGCTCCGCCCGCCCACGTCTTGAGACGACCCAGTGACCCAGCCACGGCCGAGGGGCCGCCACCCCAGATCTCGTACTCCTTGCGATCCCGATCCAGCGACGAATCGTGAAGCCGATCCGCAATCCCCGGCTTGTTATTTTCAACGAGCCAATGACCAAAGCCGAACAGAATATCTACATGGCGCTTGACCGTGATCTCCCCGACCTTACCGGCATAGAGTGCTGACCTCAGCCCTTCGACAAGGGTCGCATCGTTGGAATAAAGAGGACCCTTGTCGGGACCGGAGACCACTTTTGGGCGATCTGGCTGCACCGCCGCCGGCACAGAACGAGCATGGTCACGCAACTCGGACGGTGCGGGGGGATTCAGATCAACCACTGACGAATCCGGCGCATGATGATGGCGCGCCGTTGAGTGACCCGGCTGCAGCACCGAGGCACCCAGCATCGACCCACTGCCTCCGGCGTACGGCGCCGCGGCGTGTTCTTGTCCGCTCCCTTGCATCATGGGCTGCGCCTCCCATGGCAATGCACCCACTTGATGGGTGGGGGCCTGCATCAGCACGCGAGCGCCTGAATTGCCGATCTCGCTCAGCTGCGGCTCAGTGACAACGTCCTGCAGACGACTGTTCGGGGTCCTTTGCCTCTTCGCTGGTCTCAACTCCGCTGTATCATGCTCACGGTTGATGAGGACCTCCTCGCTTGGTAGCTGGTTGCTCCTGTCCTGTGCAGCGATCCGCTCGTCCGGCGCGCGCTGGTCGCCGTCGCGCCAGCTCAGGGGACGAAAGGACCCTGCGGGATCCGAGGCTTGGTGATGGGGCCCAGTTGGCACGAAAGACGATGCCAGAACAGCGTCGTCTTCATTAGCTTTCCCAGGGGGGAGATACTCTGGCCAACTGTATTCCTCCTGCGGCCCGCTGCGCTGCGCAGCGGCGTCCCCCTTGCTCTCAAGACTTTGAAATTTAAATGGGTCCCCGGGAGCAACGTCTGGCGCTGACTGGCCGAGCCGCTTGATCTGCTGGTGAAACGTCCCAACGGGGCTTTCCTTAACCGCGTCTCGGGCCTGTCGGTCCATGAGCTCAAAGTTCGTAAGATTATTTGCCGTTCCGAATGTATTGTCACCCCTGAGGCGGGTTTGTAGTGCCTGCCGATTGACGACGAGGTTGTTGAGGTTCAGGTTATCTGGCTGCGATTGCAATCGCCCAACCAGCGCCCGCGTGCCGTCCACCACGTAGACTCCGCAATCCACCACGTTGCTCTGCTGGGCGATGCGGGATACGCCCACGCGGGTCTCCAGGCTGGCGCCCAGATTTTCTGCGAGCTCTTTTGCAAGCGTGTCATTGCATCCGTTGTAGGAGTCATAATGATAGGCAACCGGCCGTTCCCGGTCGCTGCGATCAACGAACAGCAGCGACCAATGGGTGCCGCGCTCCGCAAGAGTCTTACCGCCATCGCTCACTGGCACGAACAGGAAGTCGGCTGTGTCGTTACCGTTCTGATGGACGATGCGCTGGAATGCGCTTAGCATGACGCTCTCGGAGCCCAAGCGCAGATGATAATTGGCTACGAGGGGATCCACGAACCGCGTCCGGGCGGCGAGATCTGGATTGTTCCCCTGCAACTCCTGCTCCAGGAGTTGGTAATCCCTCTGGATATGTTCGTCGCCTAGCCATTCCAATGCGCCGAGCACCCGCCCGTCTTTAGCTTTCCCAGGGGGCCTCTCTGGCCGACCCAATGCCTCCTGCGTCCCGCTGCGCTGCGCAGCGGCGTCCCCAATGGCACGAGCCTCCATGCCGACTGCGTCTTCCGGACGAGCAGCAAGGGCAATTTCGCGCCCGGGTGCGAACTTCCGGAGATGAGCTAGTGCACTGATCCTCCGGTTATCACCGGAGTTCACATAGCGCTTGGCATCTTCATCCAGCGACCCCTCGTGAAGCCGATCCGCAATCCCCGGCTTTTTGTTTTCATGCAGGTATTCACTGAAACGTATAAGAGTAGATCCATAGACCTGAATGGTACCGCGATTCGGCCCGGTCGCAGGCGCTTCTTTGTACTCTTTGATGAGAGCCGCTGTGTAATCTCTGATGAGCGCGGCGTCGGCAGGGTAGGGATTCCGGACAGGGCGGTCGACCACTGGCGCTCCGCCCGCCAACGTCTTGAGACGACCCAGTGCTCTAGCCACGATCGAGGGGCCACCCCTGCTCTCGTACTCCGAGGGGCCACCCCTGCTCTCGTACTCCTTGCGATCCTGATCCAGCGACGATTCGTCAAGCCGAGCAGCAAATCCCGGCCTGTTATTGTCAAAGAGCCAACGACCAAAGCCGAGAAGAGAATTTACATGGCGCTTGACCGTGCTCTCCTTGACCTTACCCGCGTAAGCTGACCTCAGCCCTTCGACAACGGTCGCATCGTTGGAATAGAGGGGACCCTTGTCGCGACCGGAGACCCCTATTGGAGGATCTGGCTGCACCGCCGCCGGCACAGAACGAGCATGGTCACGCAACTCGGACGGTGCGGGGGGATTCAGATCAACCACTGACGAATCCGGCGCATGATGATGGCGCGCCGTTGAGTGACCCGGCTGCAGCACCGAGGCACCCAGCATCGACCCACTGCCTCCGGCATACGGCGCCGCGGCGTGTTCTTGTCCGCTCCCTTGCATCATGGGCTGCGCTTCCCATGGCAATGCACCCACTTGATGGGTGGGGGCCTGCATCAGCACGCGAGCGCCTGAATTGCCGATCTCGCTCAGCTGCGGCTCAGTGGCAACGTCCTGCAGACGACTGTTCAGGGGCCTTTGCCTCTTCGCTGGTCTCAACTCCGCTGTATCATGCTCACGGTTGATGAGGACCTCCTCGCTTGATAGCTGGTTGCTCCTGTCCTGTGCAGCGATCCGCTCGTCCGGCGCGCGCTGGTCGCCGTCGCGCCAGATCAGGGGACGAAAGGACCCTGCGGGATCCGAGGCTTGGTGATGGGGCCCAGTTGGCACGAAAGACAATGGCAGAACAGCGTCGTCTTCATTAGCTTTCCCAGGGAGCTCGAGCCCGAGTTCGGACTTCCGGAGATGAGCTAGTGCACTGATCCCACCGGAGTTGTTATAGCGCTTGGCATCTTCATCCAGCGACCCCTCGTGAAGCCGAGCCGCAATCCCCGGCTTTTTGTTTTCAACCAGGTATTCACTGAAACGTCTAGGAGCAGACCCATAGGTCTGAATGGTAGCGGGATTCGGCCCGGTCGGCGCTGCCTTGTACTCTTTGATGGGAGCCGCTGTGTAATCTCTGATGAGCGCGGCGTCGGCAGGGTCGGGATTATTCAGGACAGCGGCGCGGTCCAGCACTGGCGCTCCGCCCGCCCACGTCTTGAGATGACCCACTGCTCTAGCCACGTCCGAGGAGCCACTCTTGCTCTCGTACTCCTTGAGATCCGGATCCAGCGACTCCTCGTGAAGCCGAGCAGCAAATCCCGGCCTGTTATTATCAAAGAGCCAACGACCAAAGCCGAGAAGAGAATTTACATGGCGCTTGACCGTGCTCTCCAATGCTGACCTCAGCCCTTCGACAACGGTCGCATCGTTGGAATAAAGAGGACGCTTGTCGGGACCGGAGACCCCTATTGGAGGATCTGGCTGCACCGCCGCCGGCACAGAACGAGCAGGGTCACGCAACTCGGACGGTGCGGGGGGATTCAGATCAGCCACTGACGAATCCGGCGCATCATGATGGCGCGCCCTTGAGTGACCCGGCTGCAGCACCGAGGCACCCAGCATCGACCCACTGCCTCCGGCGTAGGGCCCCGCGGCGTGTTCTTGTCCGCTCCCTTGCATGAGTTGCGCCTCCCATGGCGATGGTAGAAGGTCCGCGTGCGGAATCGAGTCGAAATATCCCGACAAATCAGCGTCGACCATCTGCTTTTGCGACCGAGCCAGCGTTTCGGCCACCGCGGCCTCGCCAACCGCGGAGGGCGTCTCCTCAGCCCTGGCGAACGCTGGCCCGGCAGGCGCCGCCGGCACAGAACGAGCATGGTCACGCAACTCGAACGGTGCGGGGGGATTCAGATCAACCACTGACGAATCGCGCGCCGTTGAGTGACCCGGCTGCAGCACCGAGGCACCCAGCATCGACCCACTGCCTCCGGCGTAGGGCGCCGCGGCGTGTTCTTGTCCGCTCCCTTGCGTCATGAGTTGCGCCTCCCATGGAGATCGTAGAAGGTCCGCGTGCGGAATCGAGTCGAAATATCCCGACAAATCAGCGTCGACCTTCTGCTTTTGCAACCGAGCCCACCTTTCGGCCACCGCGGCCTCGCCAACCGCGGAGGGCGTCTCCCCAGCCCTGGCGAACGCTGGCCCGGCAGGCGCCGCCGGCACAGAACGAGCAGGGTCACGCAACTCGGACGGTGAGGGGGGATTCAGATCAACCACTGACGAATCCGGCGCATGATGATGGCGCGCCGTTGAGTGATCCGGCTGCAGCACCGAGGCACCCAGCATCGACCCACTGCCTCCGGCGTAGGGCGCCGCGGCGTGTTCTTGTCCGCTCCCTTGCACCATGAGTTGCGCCTCCCATGGCGATGTATCCACTTGAGGGCCGGGATCATGCACTGGTTCGTCCATTTGCTTTTGCAACCGAGCCCACCTTTCGGCCACCGCGGCCTCGCCAACCGCGGAGGGCGTCTCCTCAGCCCTGGCGAACGCTGGCCCGGCAGGCGCCGCCGGCACAGAACGAGCATGGTCACGCAACTCGAACGGTGCGAGGGGATTCAGATCAACCACTGACGAATCCGGCGCATCATGATGGCGCGCCCTTGAGTGACCCGGCTGCAGCACCGAGGCACCCAGCATCGACCCACTGCCTCCGGTATGCGGTGCCAGGTGCTCGTCCCCCAGCATCATGGGCTGCGCCTCCCATGGCAATGCACCCACTTGATGGGTGGGGGCCTGCATCAGCACGCGAGCGCCTGAATTGCCGATCTCGCTCAGCTGCTTAGCTTTCCCAGGGAGCTTCTCTGGCCGACCCAATGCCTTCTGCGGCCCGCTGTGCTGCGCAGCGGCGTCCCCAATGGCACGAGCCTCCATGCCGACTGCGTCTTCCGGACGAGCAGCAAGGGCAATTTCGCGCCCGAGTGCGGCGTACGGCGGGAACTTCCGGAGATGAGCTAGTGCACTGATCCACCGGTTACCACTGGAGTCCAAA
Source organism: Mesorhizobium sp. M0761 (assembly GCF_040320205.1). Lineage (NCBI taxonomy): Bacteria > Pseudomonadati > Pseudomonadota > Alphaproteobacteria > Hyphomicrobiales > Phyllobacteriaceae > Mesorhizobium > Mesorhizobium sp. M0761. The sequence goes on along the minus strand of NZ_JAMYPF010000038.1, from coordinate 11,058 downwards.
TAACGCCTGGCATCTTCATCCAGCGACCCCTCGTAAAGCCGAGCCGCAATCCCCGGCCTGTTGTTTTCATGCAGGTATTGACTGAAACGTCTAAGGGTAGCCGCATAGTCCTGAGTGGTTTTGGGATTCGGCCCGGTCGCAGGCTCTGCCTCGTACTTTTTGATGAGAGCCGCTTTGTAATCTCTGATGAGCTCGGCGTCGACAGGGTCGGGATTCAGGGCAGCGCGGCCCACCATTGGCGCTCCGCCCGCCGACTCTTTGAGACGACCCAGTGCTCTAGCCACGTTCGAGGAGCCACTCTCGCGCTGGTACTCCTTGAGATCCTGATCCAGCAACGGATCGTCAAGCCGAGCAGCAAATCCCGGCTTGTTATTATCAAAGAGCCAACGACCAAAGCCGAGAAGAGAATTTACATGGTCCGTGACCGTGCGCTCCCCGACCTTACCGGCATAGAGTGCTGACCGCAGCCCTTCGACAACGGTCGCATCGTTGGAATAAAGAGGACGCTTGTCGCGACCGGAGACCACTACTGGAGGATCTGGCTGCACCGCCGCCGGCATAGAACGAGCATGGTCACGCAACTCGAACGGTGCGGGGGGATTCAGATCAACCACTGACGAATCCGGCGCATGATGATGGCGTGTTTCCCCGGGAACAACGTCCCGTACGAACACCGAGTCTGGGTTGCCTTGGTCCGGCGCGACTGGAGCCAGGGCTCTGTCGTGCAACGCTCGCGCTGACTGGCCGAGCCGCTTGATCCGCTGGTGAAGCGTCCCAACGGGGCTTTCCTTAACCGCGTCTCGCGCCTGTCGGTCCATGAGTTCAAAGTTCGTGAGATAATTTGCCGTTCCAGATGTATCGTCACCCATGAGTCGGGTTTGTAGTGCCTGCCGATTGACGACGAGGTTGTTGAGGTTCAGGTCTGGCTGCCATCTTTGCAATCGCCCAACCAGCGCCCGCGTGCCGTCCACCACGTAGACTCCGCAATCCCACTCGTTGCTCTGCTGGGCGATGCGGGGTAAGTCCACGCGGGTCTCCAGGCTGGCGCCCAGCCTTTCTGCGAGGTGTTTTGCAAGCTTGTCATGCCATCCGCTGACGGAGTCATAATGATAGGCAACCGGCCGTTCCCGGTCGCTGCGATCAACGAACAGCAGCGACCAATGTTTGCCGCGCTCCGCAAGAGTCTTACCGCCATCGCTCACTGGCACGAACAGGAAGTCGGCTGTGTCGTTACCGTTCTGATTATGGACGATGCGCTGGAATGCGCTTAGCTTGTCGCTCTCGGAGCCCAAGCGCAGATGATAATTGGCTACGAGGGGATCCACGAACCGCGTCCGGGCGGCGAGTTCTGGATTGTTCCCCTGCAACTCCTGCTCCAGGAGCTGGTAATCCCTGTGGATATGTTCGTCGCCTAGCAATTGCAATGCGCCGAGCACCCGCCCGCTGGGGTCGCCGAAAACACCAAAAAACCCTTCGACCGCGGGGGACATCCCCTCAGGAAAGAGCTCTGGCGAGGCGGAATTCCCCGCCCGCAAGCTGGGCGGAGCGAATTCCGGTGGCCTCAGTGGCACCTCCTCGCTTGGTAGCAGGTTGCTCCTGTCCTGTGCAGCGATCCGCTCGTCCGGCGCGCGCTGGTCGCCGTCGCGCCAGATCAGGGGACGAAAGGACTCTGCGGGATCCGAGGCTTGGTGATGGTGCCCAGTTGGTACGAAAGACGATGGCAGAACAGCGGCGTCTTCATTAGCTTCCCCAGGGAGCTTCTCTGGCCGACCCAATGCCTTCTGCGGCCCGCGGTGCTGCGCAGCGGCGTCCCCAATGGCACGAGCCTCCATGCCGACTGCGTCTTCCGGACGAGCAGCAAGGGCAATTTCGCGCCCGAGTGCGGCGGACGGCAGGAACTTCCGGAGTTGAGCTAGTGCAATGATCCTCCGGTCACCACTGGAGTCCTTATAGCGCTTGGCATCTTCATCCAGCGACTCCTCGTGAAGCCGAGCCGCAATCCCCGGCTTGTTGTTTTCAACCAGGTATTCACTGAAACGTCTAAGAGTAGCTCCATAATCGTGAATGGTTTGGCGATTCGGCCCGGTCGCAGGCGCTCCCTTGTACTCTTTGATGAGAGCCGCTTTGTACTCTTTGATGAGCACGGCGTCGGCAGGGTCGGGATTCAGGACAGCGCGGCCCACCATTGGCACTCCGCCCGCCGACTCTCTGAGACGACGCAGTGCCACAGCCACAGTCGAGGAGCCACCACTGCTCTCGTACTCCTTGAGATCTTCATCCAGCGACTCCTCGTGAAGCCGAGCAGCAAATCCCGGCTTGTTATTTTTAAAGAGCCAACGACCAAAGCCGTAAAGAGAATTTACATGGCGCTTGACCGTTTCCTCCTTGGCCTTACCGGCATAGAGTGCTGACCTCAGCCCTTCGACAAGGGTCGCATCGTTGGAATAAAGAGGACGCTTGCAGCCGCGACCGTCGGAGACCACTACTGGAGGATCTGGCTGCACCGCCGCCGGCACGGGGGAACGAGCATGGTCACGCAACTCGAACGGTGCGGAAGGATTCAGATCACCCACTGACGAATCCGGCGCATGATGATGGCGCGCCGTTGAGTGACCCGGCTGCAGCACCGAGGCACCTAGCATCGACCCACTGCCTCCGGCGTACGGCGCCGCGGCGTGTTCTTGTCCGCTCCCTTGCATCATGGGCTGCGCTTCCCATGGGGCCGCGCCTTCGATGAGGCTCAGGTCTCCCTGAGACGGATGAGGATGGAACGGGTCTGGCAGAGCCGGAACGCCGGGGGCGGGAATTTGGGCAGCGGCTTGGCGCGCCTCGCCCGAGCGCTGCTCAAAGCCCTCTTGCCCGGCCTCTGCCGCTTGCTCTTGAGATGCCGGGGGCTGCACCTGCCGCCAACCTGTTACATTGGATAGGTCAAATTTGTGCCGGTTCACGCTAGCCTCACGTCCACAGATCAGCTGAGCAACCTACTCGGGCATACTTACGAGAAGCTGACGAGGTCCGCGGTCCCGGAGCGGGTAGGCCTAATTTTCTGCGCGCCGATTGCGCTGGCGCGACGTAGCCCGGCCTTTTGCCAGCTCGGCAGCTACGGCTCGCAAAGAGCGTCGTAAGGCTTGCGGAGCCGCCCCTCAGCTCCCGTCGAGGAGCAATCCACAATTCACACATTTGGAGATGGCTCGCTGGTTTACCGGTCTGCGAGCCCCTGCAAGCCCATGCTTCAGATGCCGCCCGTGCAGAGGTATTTCATTTCGAGGTAGTCCTCGAGGCAATGGCGGGAACCCTCCCGCCCGATGCCGGACTGCTTCACTCGGCCGAAAGGCGCGGCTTCCGACGACATGCGTCCCGTGTTCATACCACTATGCCATATTCCAAGGCCTCGGCCACACGCAAAACACGCTTCCGTTTGAGGCACAAATGTGGGGGAAGGCCGTAGATCGTGTCGTTGGCCTCATGCACGGACCTATCCGCATCGAAGCAATCACAGGCGCCAGCCGCCCGAATGTCTCTTTCTTGCGCGATGGTCATCTCGCTGGAGACAGGACCGATAGTTCGACGTGCCATTCGCGCGATGCGTTTGCCCCCGCATCGAATTCTGCGGCCTTTCGCGACGGTATTGGCGATATGGGATTCGATTTTGGCCAGAGCCTGCCTGTCGATCAGCGCACCGATCGCCACTCCGGAGCAAAGCCCTCGCCAACGATAAGTGGCGGACTTTCTCCACGAACTCTCGACAAACACCTTCGTGAACGCCTGACTGGACGGGGGTAGCCATGCCGAACAGGTCGCATAACCACGCCATCGTTCGGCGACTGCAGCCGCGAAGCGTCTCGAACACATCGGCTCGATGCGGTTGCGTCCAGAATGCATCAGCGAGCGGCGGGAGTCTTCGCTATATTCGCCCCCGACATCCCGAGGTCCACCAGCTTGCCTGCCAAAAAGGGGTGTTGCATGAATAGACCCGCTTTCGTCGCCGTCAGCCGCGTGCCCAGGAGGACGACAGCCTCCATAGCAAGAATGCGAGATGATCATCGTATTCAGCGGCAGCGTGCCGGCCAAATTGGGTTTTCGGCAAGCCAAATAGGGCGATGCAGAAGGATGGTGAGGATTTCGCGTCCGCCACTGCGATGCATAGAGCCACCCTTCGGAACCGACCAGCGCAACAAAGCTCGTTATGCGGCGCGTAGGTTCGTAGACGCTTATCCAGTATCGAGATAACAACGCCGCTGCGCAGGAACGAACTCTGAGAGCGCACCCTGCGAGAGGTTGCGCTTGCTGACGCGGCTGTGGAAGAAGCAGGGGCTCGCGCCGAAGCGCATGATCACCGACTAGCTTCGCTCGTATGGAGCGGCAAAGCGACAGATGATGCCGGACGTCGAGCACCGGTCGCACAAGGGGTTGAACAACAGAGCGGAGAATTCCCAGCGCCGCGAAAACGGGAGCGGATGATGCAGGGGTCCGATCGCCGGGAGGCCTGCAACGCTTCGTCTCGACCTTGTCAGCCGTCCGCAACCTCTTCGTCCCCCGCCCCAAACGTTCTGCACTCGCCATACATGTTCATCGCTTGCAAGCCATCGCCGAATGGAAGGCCGTGACTGGAACGCCCGCACGATTCAGCAGCAGCAGCCCTCGGCCGGCCAATTTCAGACAACGTGACAAGCCCGACCAACAAGCCTGTGTCGTCAAATCGCCAAACCGACGCAAATTGTCGGACAGGGGAGGCCGCTGAGCCTCATCCGCTTCGATGAGAGCGGCGTCGGCGGGTTCTGTCGCAAACTTTTCGGAAAGCTCATTTGCCGCAAAAAATCGCTTGCGGCATCGCGACGAGCACTGAAGTCGATCAGCATCCGCAAGAGCCAGTATGTCAGCAACCGGGCTCGAACACATCTCAACCGGTGAAAAGGTTCTCGAAGTCCGCGAGGCCCCCGCGGCGGTCATCATCATGTACGCGCTGCGGCACCTCGAAACCGCTTCCCTTGGCGTCGGATCAATCGTGTTGAATCAAGGGCTTGAGCAAGCCTGGTCCCAGGAGGCGGTTTCAGGTGCATGGGGCAGTACTATTCACAAGAGGGTGCGAACGGGGCATAGCGTGCGCGCTCGAAGGCGTCAGCGGGAGCGTCAGCTACATAGTCGATAAGACGCGCTTTTTACCTCGGTCTCGGCTCGCAACGATGGATTGCTAACGGCGAACTCATGCTGGTCGGCAAGGCGATACTGGCTGGAGCATCAACTCGGCCGACGAGAGTGGCCACACCATCCTAGACAGGATCGGCCGATATTCCCGCATCGCCGCTCTGCAAAAAGCACAGCGGGCATCCAGACGTTGCCGGGTTGACTATGGGTGTCCGAACCGCGAAAAGAGGCCGCTCTTTATGAGTGGCGTGCGCTGGCAGTCTAACCCCAAGCCCCCCGCCCGGGCTGCCGGCGCGCTTCTAGGAACATCGAGGTAGATGACGAGACTCCGAACTACATTTCCAAAGCTATCGGTGGATTCACATTTCAAGCCAAATCGATTTCCTACAGCCAGGCGCCAACGTTCGATTGGAACGTTCAGAATTCACATCAAGGTGCACCGCTATTGCGTCCCGAACAGGTTCGGCTGCTCGATGACGACTACGAGATTGTTCTTATCAAAGGTCTGCCACCATTAAAATTGAGGAAGGTGCGATATTTTTCGGATCGCATTCTGAAACGCATCTTTGAAAGCCAGACAGGCGCCCTCCCGGAGCCGGCGCCCTTGACGGGAGCAGAGGAGGCGCTCTCCGCAGAATCTCAACTCGATGACCCGCTGTGTGAATTGGCGCAGGACTTTGACGATACAGTTTGATGTGAGGCTAGTATGAACCGGCGAAATAGTAATCCATCCCGTGTAACAGCTTTGTCGCAGGTGCAGGACGCCGGCTTGGAAGACGGGCAAGCGGTCCAGGCCCGGCGAGTGGGCTTTGAGCAGCACGTGTCCGAGGCGCTCCGGCCGCTGTTCGATGGTCGAGCTGACGAGCCGCCTGCCGGTCCAGAGGAGCTTCTGCGACTGGAAAAGGGGTTTCGCGAGGTGCTTCAGCGAGGGCAGGATCATCAAGCCGCCTCATCTTTTTTCAGCGATCCAAGGATGCCCGCTGGACGGGATGACCCCAAGGGAAGCGTGTCGGACGCTTTCGCAGCAGCCGGCTCTAGGCACGCCGGAGTCGAGGCCGCCGCCCCTCCAGTGTTAGCTGCCAGCCAACAGCAGATCCGGCCCTCGCCAGTTGCGTTTGGCCGGCCGGTATCATCCTCGGCTGCTGCAGGCGTGCGCTTGTATGCCCCTTCGATGATCTCTCGGAAGACCAGTTCCGAAAACTGCGATCAGTTGCCCGCCTTGTGCTGCCGCCTCGCCGTCGAGGTCGAAACGCCCGCGAATCAATGGAAGGTCAGCGGGCCATGGGGGCAGAGTGCAACGGTGTCTACACCGCCTATTTGAGGGGAGAGGTACACTTGGCTTTCCTGTTCCAGCAGCATCCGGCCGCACACCGACGCGATGGGGAGCTAGAATTCAAATCGGACCTTCGCAAGGCACGCACCGCGGCTCAAACGCCGTTCGTTTGGGAAAAATGGCTCAGTACCGACAAAGCTTCTGTAATGGCCCTAGTGGCCTCGGTCGCGCTCTTGGTCGCGATACAGTGGCAAGACCCCCAGATCAACGAGGCGGTCCTAAGCGAACTGCGGACGATTCAGATCAACTACGCATTGCTCCAGCGAGACGTCGCCCGCGCCGACATGGTATTGGACTTCCGTTCCGTTGCTTCTACCGGGCAAGCATTAAAAAGGAACCTTCAAAACTACCAACGCCTTGTTGAGATTTCGCCCAATGAGAGCTCCGGGGTGCACTCCAGGTTGGTTGCACAGCTCAAAAATTCCCTCGAAAACACAGAAGCTGCCATCTCGGCCTCGGCCGCGCAAAATGAGCTTCTGCAAAGCTCTCTCGTACGCTTTGCTCGCTCGGCTAATCGCCTTCGGGGGGGAGTGTCGAACAGGCCTGAATTTTCCAATCTGATCCTTCAATTTTCGGCCAGACCGGGATTCAGCCTCGCATTACAAATCGATCAGTCTCTCCGCCGACTTCCTCCTAGCCAGGACCAAGTCACGGAGGATGTTGCCCGCGAGGGCCGCGCTATCGTGTCCTCAATGTTGAGGTTGGACCGCGCTGTAAATCGGATCCCATCCTTCGACACGTTCGCCAAGGCTGCCGAATTGGAGCGAGAACATCTGAAAGCCTACAGCTTCGCCAGCGCGCAAGCGCAGCGTACACGACTTTTCTTTGGCTTGGTGTCCATATGCCTCTGCTTGTTTGCGACCATTCGAGCCTCCACGCTGCATGTGCGGACGAACCGGTTGGAAAGGCGGTTAGAGCTTGAAGCGGCGATGAGTGAGATCGAAGCTTGTTTCATCGACAGTCAAGCAACGAAGGCTTCGCGGCGCTTCTCCACCGAAGCAGCGCTTAGACTCATTCAATGCGTTTTCGATGCGGATCAATGCGCGCTTGCTCTGGTGGATCCGAGTATCAGCAGGAATACCGAGTACTTTGTCGCGAACAAGCGCATGCGCGTCTGGAACGCCACGCTAATCCATGAAGTCGTCTCACTTGTACACCCGGAACAGCCAGTGTTTCGCGTCGTTCCGGCGTCGGAAGTCGTTCGGACTGCCGTAGGCACTACCGGTGTTTGTCAAATTGTTGGGTGCAGGGCCTCCGATCAGCAGGCTGCGGTTTGTATCCTTGTTTTTGAAGGAGATCGCTCACCACCCTCCACAGACGACCTCCTGGTTCTGGCGAGCGCTACTGTGCGTTTAGGCAACCATCTTGAAATGCAACGTGTACACACGGAACGTAACCTTTTTGAGAGTCGATGGGAGCATGCGGAAAGGCTGACGGCTGTCGGCACAATCGCAAGCGGCGTTACACATGAATTCAATAATGTTCTAGGAGCAATAGTCGGCTACGCAGAGATGGCTAAAGGTCTTGTGCGCCGCCCCTCGAGAATTCGGGGCCACATCGGCCAAATTATCTTGGCCAGCAACCGAGCCAAGCTGATTATTGATCAAATTTTGTCACTAAGCCGAACTCGGAAGCGCGTGACGATGCCTTTCGACGTCTCGGAGAGTGTAATGGATCTCGCGACATTGCTGCGGGTTACACTTCGTGCGGATGTTCAGTTGAACTTCAAGATCAACGAGTGGCAAACGGTGATCGAGGGCAGCCCGACCGAGATACAGCAAATCCTTATGAATCTATGCAAGAACGCGTCGGAGGCTCTCTTGAATGAGGGCCGTGTCGAGATTAGCGTTTCTCGCGCTCACGTCTGTCAAACGAAGCCCGTGGCTAAGGGCACCTTGAAACCGGGAGATTACGTTCTCCTCTCCATCAGCGACGATGGCCAAGGAATCGCAAGTTCGGTGCTTCCGCACATCTTTGAGCCCTTTTTTACCACGCGCTCTCGCGTCGGCGGGACCGGACTGGGTCTTGCTGCGGTGGACCGCCATGTGAGCGCGCTCGCAGGATGCCTTGACGTCACCTCGGCTGTTGGCCGAGGTACACGCTTCGATCTCTACTTACCGGCCTGCGCTGAGGAGCAGGTCAGAGCTGATAGCGCTTCCGGTCCATACGATGGATCACTTGGCAATGGAGAAATCATTGCAGTCGTGGAGTCCGATCCAGCAGCGTTGGAGATCTACAACGATAAGATCGCCGCGCTTGGTTATAAGCCTGTCGGCTTCGCGACCTTCGAAAGTCTTTGCGACTGGATCGAGAGCGGGAAGGCAGCCGACCTCCTAATTTTCGATCAAGCGACTTTCCTCGGGCCAGGACAGCCCGAAGCCGTACGTACCACCCTGATGACGGTGCCCATCATCGTCGTTGGTGGAAGCGACCCCATGCCGATTACATCTGGTAATCAGACCTTCGTCCTTTGGCTAGCCAAACCGGTCTCGTCCAGGACGATGGAGCATGCAATTCGTAGGATGATAATGGCATGATGCCGCCGACGCGCTCAGGCTACCGAGCTACCGAGGCAATCGGAGGCGGAGCCGGCTGGGATCCAGCAAATACAAGAGCGTCGGACGATCTCTGCGCACCCGGCTCATGGCGAGTAACCCTCGAACACTGTCGTCGGCTTCCGCCCAAGGAAGGGCTCCCCGACCACAGCAAACCTGCCGCCGTGCTCGTGACCGTCAAGGACAAGTCGCCGCGCGATGGGGTCTGCGGGCCTCCATCCTTGACAAGTCACTGCGCGCTGGCGGCGACAGGCGACGGGTAATATAGGGTCGGGACGAGGAGATGGTCGCCAATCGGTCATGCCAGATGGTTGACGAAAAGCAAAGCTTGACAATCATCGCCCCATTCACGCCAAACTTCTCCTGTGCGCTCATCACTCGGCTACGGCTCCTCGCCTGCCCCGACAAGGCTATCGCCGCCCGGCCGGGCAAGCGATGTCCCAGGTTCCGACGTGTTCCTTTCATGCTTGATGGACCTAGGCCCCGGCAGGGCGGGAGCATGAGGCTGGGTTCTCGGTCGCGGATCTGTGAGGCAAGCACGGGGTAAGCGAAGGCTCGACCCACCATTGGGGAGGCCGGCTTCGGCACGGAGGTGCGGCCTCGGCGTTGAGAGGCATCGGATCGGGTGTAGCAGGACTTTCGAACTAACTGCCGACAACACACTGGATAGGCTGTTCTCGTCGTTCGGTCCAGTTCACCAACGCCTGTGTCGACATTTTACGGCGCTTCACTACTCAGCGCCGCGCCCGTGAGCGCCAGCGAGTGGTCGTCGGCGGGCTCGATGGCGCTATCAGGTCGGGGACTCGACCTCTATGATCATCACCGACTTAATTCAAATTTGTCTGTATATATTGACGATTGCACCACCTTCACCTCGTAAACGGCAATGCGGGCGGATGGAGAGGGTTCTATGATATGACAAGCGATTTTTCCGCCGCCCGAGGGCATTTAGATCGAGCGTATGACTACCTTTGTGGGGATGACCCGATGAGTCAAAGGGGCCGAGAAGCCTTGGATCTGCTAATTGAGGCGGTTGCCGTCGAAGAGTTCAAGCAGCCACGCCAAAGCGCGGAGGTGCTAAGGTTTCCGATCGGGCGCCGCTGCTGAGGTAATCTCCACGGCCGCCATGTAGCCTCAGGTGGCAGGGACTCGCCGCCCCGTGAGGGCCGGGAACGAACGCATTGGCAAAAGGAAAGCCCACTTGCCAGACCCGCGCCCGGCCGGCGTGGTAAGAAGGCCGGCGGGTTCCCAAGCGGAGACATTGACGCCGGACTATGACGTTCTTTGCATCGGCAATGCAGCGCCGGCAACACCGCCGCCGGCGTAGGCAGCTTCGGCGGGCGCGCCGCCTTCTTCGGCAGGTGTCGAACGACGCGCTCGGCGAGATCTACGCCCACGACATCCACGCCCAGGGCGTCGCCTTCGACACCGAACCGCTAGTGGGACAACCACCCACGGCATGCTCGATGATCTTCGTAACGCCCGATGGCGAGCGCTTATCTCGGCGCCTGCATCGAACTCGGCCCGACGATGTCGAACCGGACAAGGCTTCGGGCACCAAGGTCACTTATTTCGAGGGCTATCTGGGGGACCCGCCGCGCGCCAAGCAAGCGATCCGGCAGACCGCGCGGCTGGCGCATGCCGCTGGGCGCGAAGTGTCGATGACGCTGTCGTATTCGTTTTGCGTCGACCCCTACCGCGACGAGTTCGTCGAGCTGATCCGCTCCGGCACGGCAGCAGCAGGTCGTCTGGATCGCCGGACTATCCGGGTGAGTACGTCGGGGTAGTGTGCTGAGAGTTCTGCAAATTCGCTGAGAGGGGGCGGTCATGGCAGGCTGGTGATTGTTCACGTCACCGATTGCCGCGAAGGAACGCCACCATGACAAGACTGAAGTTAAGACCGCCAGCGCTGCCGTCAAAGCAAGGGCATCGGGTTGGTCGTGTCCGACGATCACGCCGGCCTGGTGGCAGCGATCGGCGAGGTGATCCCCGAAGCCGCCTGGCAACGCTGCTACGTGCACTTCC
>NZ_JAMYPF010000037.1:0-22625 GCF_040320205.1 Mesorhizobium sp. M0761 | reverse complement strand
TCAGCGACGTCTTGCCATGATCGACGTGGCCAATCGTGCCAATGTTCACATGAGGCTTGTTACGCTCGAATTTACCTTTTGCCATGTGATGTCTCCAATCTGCTCGCCCGTACGGGCCTTGAATTAAGTTACCGATGCAACCCGCTGGGGTTACGCGTATTTCTTCTGGACTTCCTGGGCGACCGCGGTCGGCACAGGCTCATAGTGATCGAACTGCATCGTGTAGGCCGCGCGGCCCTGGCTCATCGAGCGCAGGTTGTCGACATACTTGAACATGTTGGCCAGCGGCACCATCGCGTTGATGACGACAGCCACGCCACGCGCTTCCTGGCCCTGGATCTGGCCGCGACGGCCGTTCAGGTCGCCGATGACGCTGCCGACATAGTCTTCCGGCGTCACGACTTCGACCTTCATGATCGGCTCGAGCAGCTGCACGCCAAGCTTGGGTGCGGCTTCACGGAAGCAGGCGCGGCCGGCGATTTCGAAGGCCAGAACGCTGGAGTCCACATCGTGGTAAGCGCCGTCGATAAGCGTCGCCTTGACGCCGATCATCGGGAAGCCCGCGAACGGACCCGACGACATGACGCTGTTGATGCCCTTTTCGACACCCGGGATGTATTCCTTGGGAACCGCACCGCCGACAATCTTGGTCTCGAACTCGAACTCCGAGCTTTCCGGGTTCGGTTCGAACACGATCTTGACGCGGGCGAACTGACCGGTACCGCCGGTCTGCTTCTTGTGGGTGTAGTCTTGCTCGTGCCTGCGGGTGATCGTCTCGCGGTAAGCCACCTGCGGCGCGCCGACATTGGCCTCGACCTTGAACTCGCGACGCATGCGGTCGACGATGATGTCGAGGTGAAGCTCGCCCATGCCCGAAATGATGGTCTGGCCGCTTTCCTCGTCGGTCTTGACGCGGAAGGACGGATCCTCGGCGGCCAGGCGGTGAAGGGCGAGGCCCATCTTTTCCTGGTCGTTCTTGGTCTTCGGCTCGATGGCGATCTGGATGACCGGATCGGGGAATTCCATGCGCTCGAGGATGACCGGGTGCAGCGGATCGCTGAGCGTGTCGCCGGTGGTCGTGTCCTTGAGGCCAGCCAGAGCAACGATGTCGCCGGCAAAGGCTTCTTCGACGTCGGCGCGCGAATTCGCATGCATCTGCAGCATGCGGCCGATGCGCTCTTTCTTGCCCTTGACGGTGTTATCGACCGAGATGCCCTTGGTCAGCTTGCCCGAATAGATGCGGGCAAAGGTCAGCGAACCGACAAACGGGTCGTTCATGATCTTGAAGGCCAGCATCGACAGCGGCTCGTTGTCGTCGGCATGACGCTCGATCTCGGCGTCGGTCTTGGCGTCGACGCCCTTGATGGCGGGAACATCGGCCGGCGACGGCAGGTATTCGACGACGGCGTCGAGCAGCGGCTGCACGCCCTTGTTCTTGAAGGCCGAGCCACAGAACATCGGGTAGAACTTGACCGCGATGGTGCCCTTGCGGATCAGCGCGCGGATCTCGTCATTCGACGGCATCTTGCCTTCGAGGTAATTCTCGAGTGCCGTCTCGTCCATTTCGACAGCGGCTTCGATCATCTTCTCGCGGTATTCTTCGGCGCGAGCCTGCAGGTCGGCCGGGATCTCGACGACGTCCCAGGCAGCGCCCAGCGTCTCGTCGCGCCAGACCAGCGCGTTCATCTCGACGAGATCGACGACACCCTTGAACTCGGTCTCAGCGCCGATCGGCAGTTGCATGACGACGGCATGCGCACCAAGACGCGAGCCGATCATCTCGACCGAGCGGTAGAAGTCGGCGCCGATCTTGTCCATCTTGTTGCAGAAGATCATCCGCGGAACTTTATACTTGTCGGCCTGGCGCCAGACGGTTTCCGTCTGCGGCTCAACACCGGCATTGGCATCGAGCAGCGCAATGGCGCCGTCGAGCACGCGCAGCGAACGCTCGACTTCGATGGTGAAGTCGACGTGTCCGGGAGTGTCGATGATGTTGAAGCGGTACATCTTGCCGCTGCGACCCTTCCAGAAGGTCGTGGTGGCGGCGGACGTGATGGTGATGCCGCGCTCCTGCTCCTGCTCCATCCAATCCATGGTGGCAGCGCCGTCGTGGACTTCGCCGATCTTGTGCGACTTGCCCGTGTAATAGAGGACGCGCTCGGTGGTCGTCGTCTTGCCGGCGTCAATATGCGCCATGATACCGAAATTGCGGTAGTCTTCGATTTTGTATTCGCGGGCCATCTTGGATGCCTTCTCAGTCTCGTTCGCGCTTTACCAGCGGTAGTGTGCGAAAGCGCGGTTGGCTTCAGCCATCTTGTGGGTGTCTTCACGCTTCTTCACGGCGGTGCCGCGGTTGTTAGCCGCGTCCATCAGCTCGCCGGAGAGGCGGTCGACCATGGTGGTCTCGTTGCGGTTGCGGGCCGCGGCGATCAGCCAGCGGATCGCCAGGGCCTGGCGGCGCTCGGGGCGCACATCGACCGGAACCTGGTAGGTAGCGCCGCCGACGCGGCGCGACCGGACTTCCACATGCGGCGCGACATTGTCGAGCGCCTGATGGAAGACGGTGACCGGCTCCTGCTTGGTCTTCGACTGAACCTGGTCGAGCGCACCGTAGACGATGGTCTCGGCAACCGACTTCTTGCCGTCATACATGACGGCGTTCATGAACTTGGTGACGATCAGATCGCCGAACTTCGGGTCCGGATTGATCTCACGCTTTTCTGCACTGTGACGACGCGACATGGCTTTTGTCTCTCAATCTCGTAGCCCGACGCATTCAAGCAGCGCCAGGGCCGGAAAATCTTACTTCGGACGCCCCTTACTTCGGACGCTTGGCGCCGTACTTCGAACGGCGCTGCTTGCGGTTCTTCACGCCCTGCGTGTCGAGCACGCCGCGGATGATGTGGTAGCGCACGCCCGGAAGATCCTTGACGCGGCCGCCGCGGATCATGACCACGGAGTGTTCCTGAAGGTTGTGGCCTTCGCCGGGGATGTAGCCGATCACTTCAAAGCCGTTGGTCAGGCGGATCTTGGCCACCTTGCGCAGTGCCGAGTTCGGCTTCTTCGGCGTCGTTGTATAGACGCGCGTGCAGACGCCCCGCTTCTGCGGGTTCTGCTGCATGGCCGGGACCTTGTTGCGCTTCACTGGCGCAATGCGCGGCTTGCGGATCAGCTGGTTGACGGTAGGCATTAAACCCTCTTGTCTCTCAATTCCGTGTCTCGCCCGGTCAGGGCCGCTCAAAGCGCCAATTCCATACGCAAATTCGGGCCATAAACCGCGCCTCGCGGTCCTGCCCGAACAAAATGCAGAGGAAGCGGGAACCGCTTCATGCGCGCCGGAAATGTCTTTTCGCTCGTAAAACGAACCCTGTTTGAGGCAAACTCCAAGGCGTGTCGCTTCGGAAGGGAGAGCCTCACATCGGTTCTGACTGGGCGGCTTCTACTCGCAAGACCGTGAACCGTCAACCCCGGCACGCCAAATATTGCGCGCTGACGACGGCTTGGCAGCCATGCGAAAAACGCATGTAATTTTCTTTCTTCATTTTGCAAGGCAGAGGAAGAAAGTGACCCGCGCAGACAAGAAAGTGACCGGCTTTTGGCTGTCATGCGCGGGTTCTTCATGGCAAAAGGCGCCATGGACAGCGCAAATCCCCTCGCCCGCACCCGTCTCAAAAGGAATCAGCCCGTGAACGACAATGAGGAGCGCCCGGTCACCATCATCACCGGCCGCGTCTGGAAAAAGAAGGGCGGCAAGCCGGAAGGCGTCCATGTGATGCTGGTTGCGCCCGACGACGATTCGGCCGTGCGCCGGGCGCTCGAATCGCTCGCCGCCGAAGGCTATGCCGAAGCTGAGCTCGACCAGATCGGCGATATCGAGGGCGTACCCGACGAGGAGCCGCATCTGTCGGCCTTCCAGGGCGCGCTCGAAGGCGAAGTGTCGATCGTTACGTTCGAGGTTCCGCTCTGAGCGTCGCCGGCTGCTTGCGCCTGTCACCGCGCCGGCTTGCCCGGCACCGGTTCTCTGCTAAGAACCGGGCGACTTAACCAGCCAAATTCGAATCCGCGGAGTTCCCATGCCCTCGAACAATGGTCCCATCAAGCTCGGCATCGTCGGCGTCGGCAAGATCGTGCGCGACCAGCATCTGCCGGCAGTGGCCAAGGATGCGGACTACCGCCTCATCGCCGCCGCCAGCCGGCACGGCAAGGTGGACGGCATCCCGAATTTTCCGACCATCGAGGCGATGCTCGACGCGGTGCCGGAACTCGAGGCCGTGTCGCTGTGCATGCCGCCGCAGTTCCGCTACGACGCGGCACGCACCGCGCTAATAGCGAAGAAGCATGTTTTCCTGGAGAAGCCGCCGGGCGCTACGGTCAGTGAGGTCGAGGACCTGAAGCAGCTGGCGG
Source organism: Mesorhizobium sp. M0761 (assembly GCF_040320205.1). Taxonomy (NCBI): domain Bacteria; kingdom Pseudomonadati; phylum Pseudomonadota; class Alphaproteobacteria; order Hyphomicrobiales; family Phyllobacteriaceae; genus Mesorhizobium; species Mesorhizobium sp. M0761. The sequence goes on along the minus strand of NZ_JAMYPF010000037.1, from coordinate 18,221 downwards.
CAGCCAATGGCGTTTCATTGTTCGCCAGCTGGCATTCGCGCTACGCGCCGGCAGTGGAGGCCGCGCGCGCCTTCCTAGCGGCGGCCAAGGTCAACTCGGCTGCTATCGTCTGGAAGGAAGATGTCCGCCGCTGGCATCCGAACCAGGATTGGATCTGGGCGCCGGGCGGTTTCGGCGTCTTCGATCCCGGCATAAACGCACTGTCGATCGCAACCCACATCCTGCCGGCGATGTTCATCACCTCGGCCGTCCTCGACTTCCCGGAAAACCGCGCCTCGCCTGTGGCGGCCCACGTGACCTTCCGTACCTCGGATGGGTTGCCGGTGACCATGGAGCTCGACTGGCTGCAGACGGGACCACAGAGCTGGGACATCCTGGCCGACACCGACAAGGGCAAGATGGTGCTGTCCGGCGGCGGCACCAAGCTCGCCATCGACGGCAAGGTGGTTCACGACGAGCCGGAGGCCGAATATCCCCAGCTTTACCGGCGCTTCGCTGAAATCGTACCCGCCGGCGTCTCCGATGTCGATTTGGCACCCCTGCAGCACGTGGCCGACGCCTTCATGCTCGGCAAGCGCAATGTGGTGGAAGCGTTCTTCGATTGAGCGATGAGTTCTGCCGGACCGCAGTCCGGACACTCACCATGCAGCCTTACTCGACGATCGCAATCGCAAAGCCGTCATAGCCTTTGGCGCCGACGGTCTGGATGGCGGTGCCGTCCAGGCGCTTGTCGCCGCCGATGAAGGAAAACGCACCGCGTGCGCCTTCGACATACGCGTCACGGCCATCGTCGTTGAGCACGGTGCCGTCGCGGATGACGTTGTCGCAGATGATGACCGTCCCCGGCCGCGACAGGCGCATGGCCCATGACAGATAATTCGGATTGTTCGGCTTGTCGGCGTCGATGAAGATCAGATTGAACGGAGCGGCATTTTCGGCAACCAGCGTCTCAAGCGACTGAAGCGCGGGGCCGATCCTGAGCTCGACCTTGTCCGACACCCCTGCCCGCTCGAGATTCGAGTGCGCGACTTTTGCATGATGCGGCTCGAGTTCGAGCGTCACGATCTTGCCGCCGACGGGCAATCCCCTTGCCATCCAGATGGTCGAGTAGCCGCCGAGCGTGCCGATCTCCAGCACCTTCCTGGCGCCGCTGATGCGGACCAGCAGCGACAGCAGCTTGCCCTGCGCCGGCGATACGTCGATGGCCGGCAGGCCCTGGTCGCGGTTGGCCGCAAGCACCGCTTCGAGGATGGGATCTGCCTCGAAGAGAGAGGAAACGATGTAGTCGTCGACGTCAGTCCAAACCTTCTTGCTCATGTTTTCCTCGATTCGATTGGGGGTCAAAACGCGAAAAGGGGCCACTGGGGCCCCCTTCCTTCTTCTCGTCCTACCGCGCTTACTGCGCGGCGTTGACCATGTCGGTCAGCATCGGCTCGGCGACCTCGACACCGGAGGCCTTGCGGCGCTCGTCGATGATCAGTTCGTCGCGCGAGGTGGCGATGCGCCGGATCTGGCTCATCGTGCCGCCGGTACCGGCCGGGATCAGCCGGCCGACGATGACGTTTTCCTTCAGGCCCTGCAGCATGTCGGTCTTGCCGGCAACCGCAGCTTCGGTCAGCACCCTGGTCGTCTCCTGGAAGGAGGCGGCCGAGATGAAGGAAGGCGTCTGCAGCGAGGCCTTGGTTATGCCCAGCAGCACCGGCTGGCCTTCGGCCGGCTTCTTGCCGTCCTCGACCAGGCGCTCGTTGACCTCTTCCAGTTCGATCACGTCGACGTGGTCGCCCGGAATGTAGGTCGAGTCGCCCTGCACCGTGATCTCGACCTTCTGCAGCATCTGGCGAACGATCACCTCGATGTGCTTGTCGTTGATCGACACGCCCTGCAGACGGTAGACTTCCTGGATTTCGTTCACGAGGTAGGAAGCAAGTGCTTCCACGCCCTTGATCGCCAGGATGTCGTGCGGCGCCGGATTGCCGTCGAGGATGTAGTCGCCCTTTTCGATGACGTCGCCGTCCTGGAGATGGAACGGCTTGCCCTTCGGGATCAGGTATTCGACCGGCTCAAGCGTCGAGTCATGCGGCTCGATGATGATGCGGCGCTTGTTCTTGTAGTCGCGGCCGAAGCGGATCGTGCCATCGATCTCGGCGATGATGGCGTGATCCTTCGGACGACGTGCCTCGAACAGCTCGGCAACACGCGGCAGACCGCCGGTGATGTCCTTGGTCTTCGCGCTTTCCATCGGGATACGCGCCAAAACGTCGCCGGGACGAACCTGCGAACCCGGCTCGACCGAAAGAATGGCCTCGACCGAGAGCAGGAAGCGGGCGTCGCCGCCCTTCGACAGCTTGCCGACCTTGCCCTTGGGGTCAAGGATGGCGATCGCCGGCTTGAGGTCGTTGCCGCGTGGCGTCGAGCGCCAGTCGATGACCTCGCGCTTGGTGATGCCGGTCGATTCGTCGGCCGTTTCCTGAACGGAAATGCCGTCGACCAGATCCTCGTACGACACCTTGCCCTCGATTTCGGTGAGGACGGGGCGGGTATAGGGATCCCATTCGGCGATACGCTGGCCGCGCTTCACCTTGTCGCCATCGTCCACGAAGATGCGCGAACCATAGGTAAGGCGATGCGAGGCACGCTCCTTGCCGGCTTCGTCGAGGATCAGCACCGCCATGTTGCGGCCCATGACCATCTGCTGGCCGTCCGAGTTGCGCACCACGTTGCGGTTGCGGATCTCGACCTTGCCCTCATACGAGGCTTCAAGGAACGAACTGTCCACCACCTGCGCCGTACCGCCCATGTGGAAGGTACGCATGGTGAGCTGGGTGCCCGGCTCGCCGATCGACTGCGCCGCGATGACGCCGACGGCTTCGCCCTGGTTGACCGGGGTGCCGCGGGCAAGATCGCGTCCGTAGCAGACCGCGCACACGCCGATCCTGACCTCACAGGTCAGTGCCGAGCGAATGCGGACCGACTGCACGCCGGCCTTTTCGATCTTTTCCACGTCACGTTCGTCCATCAGCGTTCCGGCCTTGACCAGAACCTCGCCCGAAACCGGATGCGTGATGTCGTCGAGCGAGGTGCGGCCCAGCACGCGCTGGCCGACCGAAGCGACGACCTGACCGGCATCGACGATCGGCTGCATGGTGAGGCCCTTGTCGGTGCCGCAATCCACGGAGTTGACGATGCAGTCCTGCGCCACGTCGACCAGACGACGGGTGAGGTAGCCCGAGTTCGCCGTCTTCAAGGCGGTGTCGGCCAGACCCTTGCGGGCGCCGTGGGTCGAGTTGAAGTACTCGAGCACGGTCAGGCCTTCCTTGAAGTTCGAGATGATCGGCGTCTCGATGATTTCACCCGAGGGCTTTGCCATCAGGCCGCGCATGCCGGCGAGCTGACGCATCTGGGTGGGCGAACCACGCGCACCCGAATGCGACATCATGTAGATCGAGTTCATCGGCTTTTGACGGCCACTGTCCTCGAACTCGACGGCCTTGATGCGGGCCATCATCTCGTCGGCGACCTTTTCCGAGCACTTGGCCCAGGCGTCGACGACCTTGTTGTACTTCTCGCCCTGAGTGATCAGGCCGTCATTGTACTGCTGCTCGTATTCCTTGGCCAAAGCTTCGGTGTCGGAAACCAGCTTGATCTTGGCGTCCGGGATCAGCATGTCGTCCTTGCCGAACGAAATGCCGGCGCGGCAGGCGTGGCTGAAGCCGAGGGCCATGATGCGGTCGCAGAAAATGACCGTCTCCTTCTGACCGCAGTGGCGGTAGACGGTGTCGATCATCTTGGAGATGTTCTTCTTGGTCATCTCCTGGTTGGCGGTCTCGTAAGGCACGTTGACGTTCTTCGGCAGCAGTTCGCCGATGATCATGCGGCCAGGCGTGGTGTCGTAGATTTTCGACACGACCTTGCCTTCGGCGTCGACCGTGCGGAAGCGACCCTTGATCTTGGAGTGCAGCGTCACCGCCTTGGTCTCGAGCGCATGCTGGAGTTCGCCCATGTCGGCAAACACCATGCCTTCGCCCGGCTCGTTCTGATTGACGATCGAGAGATAGTAGAGACCCAGGACCATGTCCTGCGACGGCACGATGATCGGCGCGCCGGAAGCCGGGTGCAGGATGTTGTTGGTCGACATCATCAGCACGCGGGCTTCAAGCTGCGCTTCCAGCGACAGCGGCACGTGAACGGCCATCTGGTCGCCGTCGAAGTCGGCGTTGAAGGCCGTGCAGACCAGCGGATGCAGCTGGATCGCCTTGCCTTCGATCAGGATCGGCTCGAACGCCTGGATGCCGAGGCGGTGCAGCGTCGGCGCACGGTTCAGCAGCACCGGATGCTCGCGAATGACCTCGTCGAGGATATCCCAGACTTCCGGACGCTCCTTCTCGACCAGCTTCTTGGCCTGCTTGACGGTCGAGGAGAACCCCTTGGCGTCGAGGCGGGCGTAGATGAACGGCTTGAACAGTTCGAGCGCCATCTTCTTCGGCAGGCCGCATTGGTGCAGCTTGAGCTCCGGACCGGTGACGATGACCGAACGGCCCGAATAGTCGACGCGCTTGCCGAGCAGGTTCTGGCGGAACCGGCCCTGCTTGCCCTTCAACATGTCGGACAGCGACTTCAGCGGACGCTTGTTGGCGCCGGTGATGACGCGGCCGCGACGGCCGTTGTCGAACAGCGCATCGACGGCTTCCTGCAGCATGCGCTTTTCATTGCGCACGATGATGCCGGGGGCGCGCAGCTCGATCAGCCGCTTCAGACGGTTGTTGCGGTTGATGACGCGGCGATAGAGATCGTTCAGGTCGGACGTCGCGAAACGTCCACCATCCAGAGGAACCAGCGGGCGCAGGTCCGGCGGGATCACCGGAACCACCTTCATGATCATCCATTCCGGACGGTTGCCGGACTCCATGAAGTTCTCGACGACCTTGAGCCGCTTCAGATACTTCTTCTGCTTCAGCTCGGACGTGGTCGAAGCCAGTTCCGAACGCAGGTCGCCGGCGATCTTCTCCAGGTCCATGCCGGCCAGAAGGTCATGAATGGCCTCGGCACCGATCATGGCGGTGAACGAATCCTCGCCATATTCGTCGACGGCGATCATGTACTCTTCCTCGCTGAGCAGCTGGTGCTCCTTCAGCGCGGTGAGGCCAGGCTCGGTGACGATGTAGTTCTCGAAGTAGAGGACGCGCTCGATGTCCTTCAGCGTCATGTCGAGCAGTGTGCCGATGCGCGACGGCAGCGACTTCAGGAACCAGATGTGAGCGACAGGTGCCGCCAGCTCGATGTGGCCCATGCGTTCGCGGCGAACGCGCGACAGCGTGACTTCGACGCCGCACTTTTCGCAGATGACGCCCTTGTACTTCATGCGCTTGTACTTGCCGCACAGGCATTCATAGTCCTTGATCGGGCCAAAAATGCGCGCGCAGAACAGACCGTCACGCTCCGGCTTGAAGGTGCGGTAGTTGATGGTCTCCGGCTTCTTGATCTCGCCGAACGACCAGGACAGAATCTTCTCAGGGCTGGCGAGCGATATCCGGATGGAATCGAACACCTGCGCCGGCGCCTGCGGATTGAAGAGATTCATGACCTCTTGGTTCATGCCGTTCTCCTTTTCGGGGTCCTCGAAAACCCCTTGCATCTAACGCGGGCCAAATGCCCGCTGAGTGGTCGGCCCACTGGCCGTAGAATTTGTTGCATCCGGTCGCGGCGTTCCGCGACCGGATGTCTTGCTTACTCGGCCGCGCCCCTATTCGGCAGCATCTGGCAGCCGGACAGGGTTGTCGTCGAGCTTGGTGTTCTCCAGCTCGACATTGAGGCCGAGAGACCGCATTTCCTTGACGAGCACGTTGAAGCTCTCGGGAATGCCGGCCTCGAACGTGTCGTCGCCGCGCACGATCGCCTCGTAGACCTTGGTGCGGCCGGCGACATCGTCCGACTTCACCGTCAGCATTTCCTGCAGCGTGTAGGCGGCGCCATAGGCCTCCAGCGCCCAGACCTCCATTTCGCCGAAGCGCTGGCCACCGAACTGCGCCTTGCCGCCCAGCGGCTGCTGGGTAACGAGCGAGTACGGACCGATCGAACGCGCGTGGATCTTGTCGTCCACCAGGTGGTGAAGCTTGAGCATATAGATATAGCCCATCGTCACCTTGCGATCGAACGGCTCGCCGGTGCGTCCGTCATAGAGCTGCGACTGACCGCTGGTGTGCAGGCCCGCCTGCTCCAGCATGATGTTGATGTCGACTTCATGCGCGCCGTCGAACACCGGTGTCGCGATGGAGACGCCGCGGCGCATCTGCTCGCTGAGGCGAACGATGCTCTCGTCGTCATATTCGCGGACCGGCTCGTTGCGGTCGTTGGCCGGGATGAAGCTCTCGAGCGTCTTGCGCAACGGCTTGATGTCTCCAGCCGTCTTGTAGGCGTCGATAAGCTCGCCGATCTTCTTGCCCATGCCCGCGCATGCCCAGCCCAGATGCGTTTCCAGGATCTGGCCGACATTCATGCGGCTCGGCACACCCAGCGGGTTGAGCACGATATCGGCATGCGTGCCGTCCTCGAGGAAAGGCATGTCCTCGACCGGAACGATCCGCGACACGACACCCTTGTTGCCGTGACGTCCCGCCATCTTGTCGCCCGGCTGCATCTTGCGCTTCACGGCCACGAAGACCTTGACCATCTTCATGACGCCCGGAGGCATTTCGTCGCCGCGCTGGACCTTCTCGACCTTGTCCATGAAGCGCTGCTCGAGCGCCTTCTTTGAATCGTCGTACTGGCCACGCAGGGCTTCCAGTTCGCTCTGGAGCTTTTCGTTCTCCACCGCAAACTGCCACCACTGCGAACGCGGATACTCGTCAAGCGTGTCCTTCGACAGCTTCGAGCCCTTCTTGAAGCCCTTCGGCCCGGCAATCGCTTCCTTGCCGACGAGAACGTCGGAAAGGCGCGAATAGACGTTGCGGTCGAGGATCGCCTGCTCGTCGTCGCGGTCCTTGGCGAGGCGTTCGATCTCCTCGCGTTCGATCGCCATGGCGCGCTCGTCCTTCTCGACGCCGTGGCGGTTGAAGACGCGCACTTCGACGACTGTGCCGAAGGTGCCCGGAGGCATGCGCATCGAGGTGTCGCGAACGTCGGACGCCTTTTCACCGAAGATGGCGCGCAGGAGCTTTTCTTCCGGCGTCATCGGGCTTTCGCCCTTCGGCGTGATCTTGCCGACCAGGATGTCGCCCGGCTGCACTTCCGCGCCGATATAGACGATGCCGGCTTCGTCGAGGTTCTTCAGCGCTTCTTCCGAAACGTTCGGAATGTCGCGTGTGATTTCCTCCGGTCCAAGCTTGGTGTCGCGGGCCATGACCTCGAATTCCTCGATGTGGATCGAGGTGAAGACGTCGTCGGCCACGATGCGCTCGGAGAGCAGGATCGAGTCCTCGTAGTTGTAGCCGTTCCACGGCATGAACGCGACCAGCACGTTGCGGCCGAGCGCCAGATCGCCGAGCTCGGTCGACGGACCGTCGGCGATGATGTCGCCCTTGTTGACGCGGTCGCCCATGCGCACCAGCGGACGCTGGTTGATGCAGGTGTTCTGGTTCGAACGCTGGAACTTCATCAGCCGGTAGATGTCGACGCCAGACTTGCCGGGATCGAGATCTTCCGTGGCGCGGATGACGATACGCGTCGCGTCCACCTGGTCGACGATGCCGCCGCGGCGGGCGCCGATGGCGGCACCCGAGTCACGGGCAACGATCGGCTCCATGCCGGTGCCGACGAACGGCGCTTCGGCGCGCACCAGCGGCACGGCCTGACGCTGCATGTTGGAGCCCATCAGCGCGCGGTTGGCGTCGTCGTTCTCGAGGAACGGGATCAGCGCCGCGGCCACGGACACCATCTGCTTGGGCGACACGTCCATCAGATCGACGTTTTCGCGCGGCGCCATCATCACTTCGCCGGCGCTGCGGCAAATGACGAATTCGTCGACGAAACCACCATTCTTGTCGAGCTCGGCATTGGCCTGCGCAACGTGGTGCTTAGACTCTTCCATAGCGGAGAGATAGACGACCTCATTGGTCAGCTTGCCATTGACGATCTTGCGGTACGGGCTTTCGATGAAGCCGTACTTGTTGACGCGCGCGAAGGTCGCCAGCGAGTTGATCAGACCGATGTTCGGGCCTTCCGGCGTCTCGATCGGGCAGATGCGGCCGTAATGCGTCGGGTGCACGTCACGCACTTCGAAGCCGGCGCGCTCGCGGGTCAGACCGCCCGGTCCAAGTGCCGACAGGCGGCGCTTGTGGGTGATCTCCGACAGTGGGTTGGTCTGATCCATGAACTGCGACAGCTGCGAGGAACCGAAGAACTCGCGCACGGCGGCAGCCGCCGGCTTGGCGTTGATCAGGTCCTGCGGCATCACCGTATCGATCTCGATCGAGGACATACGTTCCTTGATCGCGCGCTCCATGCGCAGCAGGCCGACGCGGTACTGGTTCTCCATCAGCTCGCCGACGGAACGCACGCGGCGGTTGCCGAGATTGTCGATGTCGTCGATCTCGCCCTTGCCGTCGCGCAGTTCGACCAGCGTCTTGACCACCGCCAGGATGTCGTCCTTGCGCAGCACGCGCACGGTGTCCTCAGCCTTGAGCTCGAGGCGCATGTTCATCTTGACGCGGCCGACGGCCGACAGGTCGTAGCGCTCCGAGTCGAAGAACAGCGAGTTGAACATGGCTTCGGCGGTTTCAAGCGTCGGCGGCTCGCCCGGGCGCATGACACGGTAGATGTCGAACAGTGCGTCCTGGCGGCTCTCGTTCTTGTCGACGTTGAGCGTATTGCGGATGTAGGCGCCGACATTGACGTGGTCGATGTCGAGAACCTTGATCTCGCTTTCGCCCGTGCCGAGCAGCACCTTCAGCGTCTTTTCGTCGATCTCGTCGCCGGCTTCGAGGAAAATCTCTCCGGTGCCGTAGTTGACGATGTCCTCGGCCAGGTAATTGCCGAGCAGATCCTCGTCGGTCGCCTTGATCGCCTTCAGACCCTTTTCGCCAAGCGCTCTTGCCTGGCGGGCGGTGATCTTCTTGCCGGCCTCGACGACAACTTCGCCTGTGTCGGCATCGACGAGGTCGCCAACGGCCTTGAGGCCGCGGAAACGCTCGACGTTGAACGGGATGCGCCAGTGGTCGCCGGCGCGCTTGTAGGTGATCTTGTTGTAGAAGGTCGACAGGATCTCTTCGCCGTCCATGCCGAGCGCCATCAAGAGCGACGTCACCGGAATCTTGCGGCGGCGGTCGATGCGGGCGTGCACGACGTCCTTGGAATCGAATTCGATGTCGAGCCACGAACCGCGATAGGGAATGACGCGTGCAGCAAACAGAAGCTTGCCCGAGGAGTGCGACTTGCCCTTGTCATGGTCGAAGAAGACGCCCGGCGAACGGTGCATCTGCGAGACGATGACGCGCTCGGTGCCGTTAACGATGAAGGTGCCGTTGAGCGTCATGAGCGGCATGTCGCCCATATAGACGTCCTGCTCCTTGATGTCCTTGATCGACTTTGCGCCGGTATCCTCGTCGATATCGAACACGATGAGGCGCAGCGTCACCTTGAGTGGCGCGGCATAGGTCAGGTCGCGCTGACGGCATTCGTCAACGTCGAATTTCGGTCCTTCGAACTCGTACTTCACGAACTCCAGCATCGAGGAGCCGGAGAAATCGGAGATCGGGAAAACCGACTTGAAAACGGCCTGCAGTCCCTCGTCCGGACGCCCACCCTTGGGCTCCGCCACCATCAGGAACTGGTCATAGGATGCTTTTTGAACCTCGATCAGGTTCGGCATCTCCGCAACTTCCGGAATCTTTCCGAAGAATTTGCGTACGCGTCTGCGGCCATTGAAAGTCTGGGTCTGGGCCATCGTCGCTCCTTAGCTATAAACTCGGGGCGAGCCTCGCCGCGGCTCACCTTGCATGCGCGGCCACCTCGGCGGCGGCCCCTGATCTGTTTCCCGCCGCCTGGCGGCGACGGCTAAAACGGGAGAAAACCCGTTTCCTGAAGGCCGGTTTCGGCCCTCAGGAAAGAGGTTCTCGTACATCTCGCGCTACGCATCCTCCCCTCTGATGAAGGGAGTGGCGGACGGCGCGAGGCCGCCCGCCGCTTTTACGCTTACTTCAGGTCGACCTTGGCGCCGGCTGCTTCCAGCTGGGCCTTGAACTTCTCAGCGTCAGCCTTGGAAACGGCTTCCTTGACCGGCTTCGGAGCTGCTTCGACCAGATCCTTGGCTTCCTTGAGGCCCAGGCCGGTGATGGCGCGGACTTCCTTGATGACGTTGATCTTCTGAGCGCCTGCCTCGGTGAGGACGACGTCGAATTCCGTCTTTTCCTCAGCCGGAGCAGCAGCAGCGGCAGCGCCGCCGGCAGCGGCAACCGCCACCGGAGCAGCAGCCGAAACGCCCCACTTTTCTTCCAGAAGCTTCGACAGCTCGGCCGCCTCGAGGACGGTCAGCTTCGAAAGGTCGTCTACGATCTTTGCCAGATCAGCCATTGTTGTATTCCTTCATCAGGTTCGAACGTGTGTTTGTGATAGCGAGGAACGGCCTCATGCCGCCTCGTCCTTCCGGGCGTAAGCGCCGATGACGCGCGCGACCGAAGCCGCTGGCGCATTGACGATCTGGGCGATCCGGGTTGCCGGCGTGGCGATCATGCCAACCAGCCTGGCGCGCAGCTCATCGAGCGACGGAAGTGTGGCGAGTGCCTTCACACCGTCGGCGTTGAGCGAGGTGGTGCCCATTGCGCCGCCGAGAATGACCAACTTGTCATTTCCCTTGGCGAAATCGGACGCGACCTTCGGCGCCGCAATCGGATCCTCCGAATAAGCGATCAGCGTCTGTCCCTTGAACAGGTCGATGATCGATGCGGAGTCCGTGCCCTGAAGAGCGATTTTGGCGAGACGGTTCTTCGCGACTTTGACGGTGCCACCGGCAGCGCGCATTTTCGACCGAAGGTCGTTCATTTGCGCGACGGTGATACCGGCGTAGTGGGCCACGACGACTGAACCAGCGCCTGCAAAAGCACCATTCAGGCCCGTGACGAGTTCGCGTTTTTCCGCTCTGTCCACTGCCTATCTCCAGTTGACCCCTGCCCCGCTAGTGGGACAGGCGTCGGGTTGCCTTTTTGCCGGCCGGGCCATCCATTACAGATCTCCCGAACGACGCTCGAGGATCCTGCCCCCTTTCGCCACATCGACGGCAAGCCGGAGATGCGCAGACAAAAGGCAAACACGGTTCGAACCTTTCATTGGAGCTTGTCGCTCCGTTGTCCGGTTTTCACCCGTCTCATGCAGGCCCAATTCAATTAAGGCTTCTGGGCCGCCTGCAATCTCGGACAGGATGTCCGGAAGCCTCTCGACTTCCGGTACCGGGCCGCCGACAAGTCGGAGGCCCGGAATTCACTTGCGGATCAGCGCGTTGGCAGCCGATCCAGATGTTCGTATCAAGACGCTGCGAGCGTCGAGACGTCGAGCTTGAGGCCCGGGCCCATCGTCGAGGTGACCGACACCTTCTTGACGTAGTTGCCCTTGGCGCCAGCCGGCTTTGCCTTGGTCACGGCATCGGCGAAGGCGCGGACGTTTTCTTCCAGCGCCTTGACGTCGAACGAGACCTTGCCGACGCCGGCATGAACGATGCCGGCCTTCTCGACGCGGAACTCGACAGCGCCGCCCTTCGATGCCTTGACGGCGGCGGCGACGTCGGTGGTGACGGTGCCGACCTTCGGGTTCGGCATCATGCCGCGCGGGCCGAGCACCTTGCCCAGACGGCCAACCAGCGGCATCATGTCCGGCGTGGCGATGCAGCGATCGAAGTCGATCGTGCCCTTCTGGACGATGTCGACCAGATCCTCGGCACCGACGATGTCGGCGCCGGCGGCGCGAGCCTCATCGGCCTTGCCGCCACGTGCGAACACGGCGACGCGGACCGAGCGGCCGGTGCCGTTCGGCAGGTTGACCACGCCGCGGACCATCTGGTCGGCATGGCGCGGGTCGACGCCGAGGTTCATCGCAACTTCGATGGTCTCGTCGAACTTCACCGTCGAACGGTCCTTGAGCAGCTTCAGCGCCTCACCAAGGGCATAGGCCTTGTTGGGGTCGATGCCGTCACGGGACTTCGATACACGCTTTGCAATCTTTGCCATGATCTCAGCCCACCACTTCCAGACCCATCGAGCGGGCGGAGCCCTCGACCATGCGCATGGCCGCCTCGACGTCGTTTGCGTTCAGATCCTTCATCTTCTGTTCGGCGATGGCGCGCACCTTGTCGCGGCCGATCGTGCCGGCCTTGATCTTGCCCGGCTCTTTCGAACCTGACGTCAAGTTCGCCGCCTTTTTCAGGAAGTAGCTCACCGGCGGCGTCTTCATGACGAAGGTGAAGGACTTGTCCTGGTAATAGGTGATGACGACCGGGATCGGCGATCCCTTTTCCATTTCCTGGGTCTGCGCGTTGAACGCCTTGCAGAATTCCATGATGTTGATGCCGCGCTGACCAAGTGCCGGGCCGATCGGCGGAGACGGCGTAGCCGATCCCGCTTTGACCTGGAGCTTGAGCTGGCCTGCAATTTTCTTAGCCATCTCTTTCCTGCCTTTATCTCATGCCGGCCCCAGTATCGGGAACACCGGCGGTTGCAGTCTGGTGGTGCGGTCCGCGCAGCCGGCTAAAGCCGCATTCGCCTCCCACCCGTTCATGGCCGCGCGCTTTCCGCGCCGCCTCCCCTTGCCGGCGAACCGGCGCAGGGTTTTCGGATCAGCCCTTTTCGACCTGTCCGAATTCCAGATCGACCGGCACGGCGCGCCCGAAGATCGAAACTTCCACCTTGAGCCGCGCCCGCTCCTCGTCCACTTCCTGGACGAAACCGTTGAACGAGGCGAACGGACCATCCGAAACGCGGATCGCCTCGCCGATCTCGAAAGTGACCGAGGGCTTCGGCCGCTCGACGCCTTCCTGAACCTGGTTCAGGATGCGTTGCGCCTCGGCTTCGGTGATCGGCACCGGCTTGGAGTCACCGAGAAAGCCGGTGACCTTCGGCGTGTTCTTGACCAGCGAGAACACCGCATCGGTCAGATTGGCCTTGAGCAACACATAGCCCGGAAAGAACTTGCGCTCGGCATCGACCTTGCGGCCGCGGCGGATCTCGACGACCTTCTCGGTCGGCACCACGATCTGCTCGATATCGGCGGACAGGCCCTTCTGCTTGGCCTTGTTTTCAATGTCCTCGGCGACCTTCTTTTCGAAGTTCGAATAGGCGTGGACGATGTACCAGCGCGCGGTCATTTCAAGACTTCTCCGTAATCGCCGGACTTAATGGCCGAGGCTCAGTAACCGCTCGATCGCGTAGCCCATGGCCACGTCGGCGGTGAAGAAAAAGATCATCGCGATGACCGCGAATACGAGCACCATCACCGTCGAGATCATCGTCTCCCGGCGCGACGGCCAAGTCACCTTGGCAGTCTCCGCGCGGACCTGCTGGAGAAAGACGAAAGGATTTGTGGTTTTCGAAGCCATATGCCGCTCTGTCTTCAAGACCCGTTGGCCGGGTCTCCTGGATGATCCCGCTGGCCGGGACGTGCCGCCTGGGTTCAAGTCGGCGCCGAATCAGCGCCATTTCGCCCATGCAAATCGGACGCGTAAAGCCGGCTTCCCAGCTCCACGCGTCGCGTGTCTGTTGTGTCTACATAAAACCGATTCTTGATCCACGCAAGTGGCAAGTGTCCGTTTTATGACCAAACGCCGCCTCGGAACCATCCAGTCGTCCCGTCCCGGCTATCGGGGCCTTATGCCTCAGTTCGCCCAATATGGCAAGCCACCTGCCGTTTTTCAATGCAGACCCCATTCCAGGGGTGCATCCGGAAATCAGGCACGTGATTACAAGTTCGAGGAAATGGCGTTGCGGACGAACCTGCGACCTGCTGTTTTGGAAACCAAATGAAGCGCACGCAAGATTGGAATCCAGCTGCCCATGCCGAGGCAGCTGGATCAACCCAAGGTTAGCTCAGGCGCAGGCGAGTTCGACCCCGGCCACTGCGCCGATTCCGCGTGGTGGGCGTGGGCGCGGCGCGATCACTGCCGGGCACGGGGGCGGGTCGTCGTCATCGTCGGGGCCGAAAGAACGGCCACTATGCCGCCAAGCTTTGAGAACGCTGCGGCGCGAGGAGGGTCGCCAAGGCAGCACCCGGCCTGAAGTCTCTTTCCCCAGCGTGGGTTTCTCATCCAGAGCCTTCAACGCCCTCAGAATCTGGTCGACAGGGATTACCGTGCCGTTGTCCAGGCGGCGCAAGGCAGGCTGGTTTTCCACCGCGCAGGCATCGGACGCCCACGAGGAAAGCAGTGCCCGCTTTTCTCCACGACTGAGGCGTGGATGGTTGATGACGTTGTCTGGATTGTCGAGCAGGCACAAAGAAGTTTCAATTTTGCCCGAGCGTGCCGCAGAAAGTGTCGGTGTCTCGTAGAAGTTGTCCATCTCCATTCTCCGCAATCTGGGCCTCCCGGCCGAAGCCGGGAGGCGGACCGCAGGGATAACTGAATCGGTACGATTAGGCCGCTTTGCGGGTGCGTTCCGTATCCTGGGCGATCTGCTTGCCGCCCACCTGAGCGTCGCCGGCCCCGATGCTGATGCGGCGCGGCTTCAGCTCTTCGGGAATCTCACGGACGATGTCGATGGTCAGGAGACCCTTCTCAAGGTTTGCTGCCTTGATCTTCATGTGGTCGGCAAGCTTGAACGTCTGCCTGAAACTGCGGTAGGCGATGCCCTGGTGCAGCAGCTGGCGTCCGCTCTGGTCATCAACCTTCTGGCCTACCACGACCAGTTCGGGTCCATGCTGGGTCAGCTCAACCTCATCCTGGCTGAAGCCTGCGATGGCCATCGAGATACGGTAATCGTTCTCGTCGACCTTCTCGATGTTATAGGGCGGCCAGTCCGGACGCGTGCCGCTGTCGAGCATGTCAAAAAGCCGGTCGAAACCGACGGTGGTCCGATAGAGAGTATCAAAGGTTCTCATAGCCACATCCTCCTTGAAGCAACATGGGTACAAGGGCGCCGCCCAGCAGCGCCGCCTTTTGCCAAGCCAATCGGCCTCGGCGGGAAACGAATTAGGAAGGGCCGAAAACGGGTTCAAGAGCCCTGTTCAGAAAATTTCAGAAGCCAGGCCAGCATCCCGCTTCCAATAATTCGCAGCCGCTGAAAAGCGGCCGGCGGCAGCAAAATAGGCCTATTCTGAATTGTGAACGCAAATGGCAATTGGCTCGCCAATGGCAGTTGAATCAAGGAAATCGGTTCGTGGAAATACGCCGACTTCGGCATTGCGCATCAGCGCTCTCGCTCTGCGCATGCCTTCGGAACGTCCCTCGTCGAGTACGCGGCTTCAGCCCAACCAAACGAGGAGCCAAAACAAGGCGTTTCTAAAATGCCGGATTCCAACGAGGAAAATGGCACGGGCAGCAGGGCTCGAACCTACGACCTGCGGTTTTGGAGACCGCCGCTCTACCAACTGAGCTATGCCCGTACGCGCGTTTCAGCGCAGGCGCTTCCTAAAAGCTTCCGGGCGCGCTGTAAAGAGTTGTCTGACGCGCTTTCAGATCCTTTGCCGGAAATCCGGATAGGTGATGACCAGCCCGTCCCTGCCGATCTCGATTTTTCGCCTGCCTGAAGCCGCATGCCGGCGCTCAGCCCCCGGCCGGAGGCTTGTACGGTCCGCCCGGCACACCCCAGCCCCAGGCCGGCATCGGTTCGGTCTGCGGGTCGCAAGTCTCGCCGAGGGCAGAGTTCATCTTGGCCAGCCGCGATCCCCATTCGACATAGCCGATGAAGGCGGAGCGGAATTCGGGATCGTCCGGCAACCCGACCGCATCGGCGGCATCGGCAAGCAGGCTGATCCAGCGGCGGCGCTGTTCCTCCGTCAAATGCTTGCCGAGATGATGCATGACCATCTCGCGGTGACCGCCAAATTTCTCGCTGTAGGTCTTCGGCCCGCCAAAAACCTCGCCGATAAAGGCCGCGACATGCGCGGGATGATCCGGCGACATGTGTTTGAACACCGGGCCGACCACCGGGTCGCGGGACACCTTGTCGTAAAAGGTTTCCGTCAGCCGATTGAGGGCTTCGATGCCGCCGGCCCATTCGTAGAGTGTCGGGATATCCTGGCTCATTCTCGATCCTCCCCCGGGCGACGCCTGCCACGACGATAGCGGAGAAATCGGGCATGGCTCAACCTGCCTCGATGGCGAGTGTGAACCCGCCGCCCTAAAATTTGGCGGGCGATTCGGCGTGATGTCGCTTGCCGGCGTCGCCTTCCTCGGCTCCAGCACGCCCATCCGACTCCTTTCGCTTCCATGACGATAGGGCACGATCAGCCATTGGACGACGGCACCACGCGGCAATTCTCAGGTTTCGGCGCCGATTTGCAGATGCTGGACCCCGTCAGCGCATCCACCGACTGGCGCCCGGTCGTCAGGCCGACCTTCAGCATCATGTCGGGTTCGAGCTGACGCTCGACCGAACTGCCCTGGAGCGCCCTGAACAAAGCGGGGCTGATCGCCATCTCGTCGAGGTAGGACCTGACCGCCTGCTTTTGCCCCATCAGATAGAGGCTGAGCCGCGCCTGGGAACCAACAAGCCGTCTGGCGCCACCGGCCAGCATGAGCGCGCAGGCCGAATCGCAGTCGCCGTCGCCATCGACGCTCAGTCCGGCATAGGCGCCGTCCTTGGCCAGGCAATTCCACTCTGCCGGGTCGCAGCCGACGAAATCGGTGCGGGCAACGGCAACGTCGAGCTTCCTTTCATGGATAAGCCGCCCCGCCGCCAGGGCGCCGGAGAGGTCTCCGCCTCGCGAGCTGATCACCACCGGCAGCCGCCGGTTGCCAAGCGTGGCGAGCAATTGGCTGAGTTTCTGCGGCGTCTCGGGCGTAATCGCGCCTTGCGCTGCAATCCATTCCGGGCAGTCGGGATTGCAGAGCGGGTTGCTGCCGCGAACCACGACAAAGCGCATGCCGTCATCGTGCGGTGCGCTCTCCGGCTTCACCGGCAGCGGCGCAGCCTTTGCCACGTCCGGCAGGCCGCCGGCTGGCTTGTTCTCCGGTATTTCCCGGCAATTCGGAGCCGGAAGGTCCAGCCTGCACAGGCTTGCGCTGGTCAGCAGATCTGCAGCGTCTTCGCTGGTGACCAGCTTCATTGTCAGCATGTCGCTGAGGTCGATCTGCTGGATGTCGCTGGCCGGCGTGCTCTTCATCGTCTCGATAATGCTGAGGTCGACACCCATCTCCTTGAAATAGGCGGACAGCTTGCGCTCCACCCCCTTGCTCATCTCGTAGGTCTTGTAGCTGCGGGTGTTCTTGCGGCTGACGACCTTCTTGCTGATGACCCGCTTCTTGCCTTTCACGATCCGGTAGCGGACCTGATATTGCACGTTCATCTGCACGATCGTGGTGGTGATCTGGTGGACGCCGAGATAGGCCAGCGGCCCGACCAGGCGCCTGGTGCCGCCGGCCAGCATCATTGGACAAGCGGATGCGCAATAGCTGCCGAGCACATAGGGGCTGCCGATATAGTGCGCGCCTCTGGCGTCGTTCTCCTTGCAGTTTTTCACCCCTGGCTCGCAGCCGACGAACCAGGTCCTGCCGACCGCGATGTCGAGCTTGTTCTTGCGTATCATCCGGCCCATGGCGATGGCTGCATCGACATCGCCGCCGGGAGAGTTGATGACGATCGGCAATTTGCGGCCGCCGAGCGTTTTCAGGGCAGCCTTGAGCAGCGCCGGCGACTTGGCCGATATCGCACCCTCGGCCGATATCCATTCCGGACAGCTCGGCTCACAGCCCGCCGCGTCGCTGCGCACGACGACGAACCGCATCGGCGGATCCGGATCCGGCTCTGAATTTTTTGTCTCGGCCGCCAAGGCGGCAGTGCCCATGGCAAACATCGACACCAGGCAGATCAGCCCCAGTGCCCACCATGACCGACTATTCAAACGGTGCTGTGGAACCATCCGACCAAGCCCTCAATGCAATCTATACTGTAGAGGCTCACAGACTTGCAACAGAGATTGGGACCCCAAAACAGGCACATCTGGCCAACGAAAAAGGGGCGGCCCGAGGGCCGCCCCTATCCGTTTCGATCCGGCGATGCCGGGCTCGATTACTCTTTGATGGTGACGACGATGCCGGCACCGACGGTGCGGCCGCCTTCACGGATGGCGAAGCGCAGCTTCTCTTCCATGGC
>NZ_JAMYPF010000036.1:0-24904 GCF_040320205.1 Mesorhizobium sp. M0761 | reverse complement strand
CGCGAGCACAAGAAGCTCGCTCTGCGCCAAGCCGCATGACCAGCATCATGGCTGCCCCATTTTGCAGAACTTGACGCACACAACCCCGCCTGAGCGAAGGCGCCAAGCAGGCACTTTAAGAAACGACGCGTGTCCGATTTGTTCGAGGCGCGGGGCCTATATGTCCCCAAGGAACCAATATTATTGCGTGGTGTCACATTTATATTTCTACGGGATTAAGACACGTGCAGTAGGGAAATTGCACATTTGCGCGAGTGGCTCATTTCCAAGAGTGTGCCAGTTTGGCATATTCACGGCCGACATGAGCCAGCCGGTAGCTCACCACACGGTGAGGAAGGAGAAGCCTCAGGCCACTTTCTCCCGGAGCGCGCGCGCTGCAGCGACCATGTTCATGAGGGCAGGGCGGACCTCCTCCCATTTGCGTGTTTTGAGGCCACAGTCCGGGTTTACCCACAGTTGGCCGTCGGACAGTCGCTCGCGGGCAAGCATGACTAGGTCCGAAATCTCGCAGACCTCCGGCACACGTGGTGAGTGAATGTCATAGACGCCGGGACCGATCTCGTTCGGATATTTGGAGCTCGTGAAGGCGTCCAGCAGTTCCATCTTCGAGCGCGACGTCTCAATCGAAATGACATCCGCATCCATTCCAGCGATCGCGTCGATGATCTCGTTGAACTCCGAATAGCACATGTGGGTATGGATTTGAGTCGCGTCCTTTACACCCGTTGAAGCGATCCGGAAGCATTCGACAGCCCAGTCGAGATAGGCTTTCCAGTCAGATTGGCGCAGTGGCAATCCTTCGCGAAACGCGGCCTCATCGATCTGGATCATCCTTGCGCCGGACCTTTCGAGATCCGTCACTTCGTCGCGGATGGCGAGCGCGATCTGGCGGCAGGCTTCGGAGCGGGGTACGTCGTCGCGAACAAAGGACCAGTTGAGAATGGTGACTGGGCCTGTGAGCATTCCCTTCAGGGGCTTTTCCGTAAGCGACTGGGCGAATTGCCACCAGCGCACCGTCATCGGATTGCGCCTCGATACGTCCCCGAAGATGATGGGGGGACGCACGTAGCGCGACCCATAGCTTTGTACCCAGGCATGCTGGGTGAAGGCGAAGCCAGACAGCTGCTCGGCGAAATGCTGAACCATGTCATTTCGTTCGAACTCACCGTGCACCAGCACGTCCAGCCCGATCTCTTCCTGCCAACGAATTGCCGACTCGATCTCCTTCTTCAGGAAGATCTCGTAGTCGACATAACTGAGCTGGCCCTTCGCATGAGCGGCCCGCGCGCGGCGTACCTGCGGCGTCTGCGGGAAGGACCCGATTGTCGTCGTCGGGAACGGCGGCAGCCCGAGCGTACCGGCCTGGACTCTGGAGCGCTCGCCAAAAGCGCTCTCTCGTCGTTTCATGCTATGGTCAATGCTGGCGATCCGCCCCTCAACAAGCGGGTCATGGATCTTCGTGGACGTCACGCGAGTGGCGGCAGCCTCGGCAGACGCTTTCAACGCGCCTGCCACCGCATCCCTGCCTTGGGACAGGGCCCGGGCCAGCAAGACCAGCTCGTCGGTCTTCTGGGCCGCGAAGGCGAGCCACGACCTGATGTCGGCCTCGAGTTCCGTCTCCATGCGCAGGTCAATCGGCACATGCAGCATCGAGCAAGAAGGCGCGATTTCGACGCGGTCCAAGGGCCAGCCGGCGACGATCGGTTTGATGCGGTCGAGAATGGCGGGCAGGTTCGCACGCCAGACGTTGCGGCCATCGATCAAGCCGAGCGAGAGCACCAGATCCTTCGGAGCGAGCCGACCCACCGTTTCCAGCTGCTCGGGAGCGCGCACGAGATCAATATGCAGGCCGGCCAGGGGCAGAGAAACCGCGGTTTCGAGATTGTCTCCCAGCGACCCGAAATACGTAGCCAGCATGATCTTCAGCTCGGGCGCGGCTTTCGACAGCTGGCCATAGGCGAATTCGAACGCAGCTCGTTCGTTCGGGTTCAGATCGAGGACAAGCGCTGGCTCATCGATCTGCACCCAGTCGGCTCCCGACAACTTCAGCCTCTGTAGAAGCTGCTCGTAAACGGGCAGCAGCTGCGGTAGGAGCGCGATGGGACCGAACCCTTCGGCAGGCGATTTCGCCAGCTTGAGGAAGGTGATGGGTCCAAGGATGACTGGGCGTGTGTGAATGCCGAGAGCTTTAGCCTCGAGGAAGTAATCGACCGGCTTCGTTGACGAGAGGGCGAACGTCTGATCATCATGGAGCTCCGGCACAATGTAGTGGTAGTTGGTGTCAAACCACTTGGTCATTTCCATCGCGGTTACACCAGGTCCATGAGCCGCCTCCTGGTGACCAGCGTGTCCACAATCCTCCGTCTGACCCTGGTTGCCGCGCGCCATTGCGAAGTAGATGTCAAGTGGGACCTCGCCGCTATTCCAGCCGTACCGGGATGGAATGGCGCCGACCGTGGCTGCGGTGTCGAGCACATGGTCGTAAAGCGAGAAGTCGTTCGAGGGGATTTTTGACACGCCGCGATCGCGCTGCTCCTCCCAGCTAGCGGCACGGAGTGCCTTCGACGTCCCAAGAAGGTCGCCAGCGGACGATTTTCCGGACCAGTAGCTTTCAAGGGCGAATTTCAGTTCTCGCCGACGACCGAAGCGCGGCACGCCGAGCGTTGCTACAGGAATTTGCTGAGAGACAGTCATGTCATACCCCGATGATTGGGGCGTCGGTGACAAGGAAGGCGCTAGCAGGCCGGCATCAACGCCGGGTTGCAGCGGCCACCGAGACACCCCGCCCGTGGACGTAATTCGCGTGGCAGGTCTCCTGGCTCGCGGGGTCATAGCCTACCCGTCTTCCTGAGGGTATTCGCCTCAGTGACATGATTGGGGTTGGCTCGCCGCTAACAGTTGCGGGGGCAGCGCCGGCATCGCACCGGCTTCCCTCTTAGCTCCGCGGCGGCAGCGCCGCACGCGAGAACCACGACACGCAGACAATCACAGCAGTTCGCTCTTTTGTCAATGGCGCATAACGAAATGTTTATGTCGTTATGTGATCGCGCTTTTACGCTTGTCTAACATAGTGAAATATTCAGTCGCCCATTGGCGGCGCTGCTCCGCTGCCACCATTGTCCAACTAATGAATTCCTGTCGGGCTGCGACATTCCCTCGCAGGTCGCCGACGAAGGATTTCGGCCAACACTTCAAGCGCGTGACAACGTCGTTAGAATGCAGAAGATCGCATTGGGGGCGATGTTTAACGATGCGGCCGCAAGCCGTGCGTGCGGGCAGAAGCGGTTTTCACGGAGTGAGCGCCAAACGGTGGTCCGAGGGGAAATGGCACGCCAGTCGTCATCACGGATAACTAGTACCGTTCCACAGAGATTGTGATGGGTTGTTTTAGCGCAAAATCGGAAGCGCTTCCGGAGGAATTCGGACGGCCCCGGGCGTGCGCGAGATCGAGGCCGGCTTTTTCTAAAGTGATCACCATCTGGTGGACGGACGGAGCGGTGACGTCGAAGTGGCGCTGCATGTCGGCTTCGGCCGGGGCTGTTTGAAGATCCGGGCATAGATGAAGGCCAAATACTGGCCTTAAAGCTGCGTAGAGCGCGGCTGCGGCGCGGCTTGTCGTTCGCCAAGTGACTGACTCATTTCCGGATTCATCTGCGCCTGCACGCTGAAGGAGGTGCAGGTGAGTATAAAGTTTTGTGGACCTTAGCCAATCGGAAGCGTGATCAACTTGACGCGCTATGAGCGGGGGGCGCCACGCGACGCGCAAAATAAAACGCGCACAGATCCTCTTGGCCGCGAACGACGGCGTGAGCGACGAGGTGATCGCCGCAACCCTTGAAGGTCTCGGGATCGACGATTTATCGGACACGGCGCCGCTTTGTGGAAGCGAACCTGGAGGGAGCGCTCTCCGAGGAGCGGCGACCCGGCGTTGAGCGCAAACTATCGAGCAAGGAGGAGGCGCTTGTGGTGGCGACCGCCTGCTCAAAGCCGCCACCGGGACGGGCCCGCTGGACCCTCGAACCTCCTGGCCGAGGAGATGGTCCGGCTCACCGACCATGAAGAGCTGTCTTCTGAGACCGTCCGTCGACGGCTGGCGGAGAACCATCTGAAGCCCTGGCGCAAAGACATGTGGTGCATCCTCAAGATCGACGGAGAATACGTCGCCCGCACATGGAGGGAGATTGAGTCTGATCCGATTTTGCACACGATGACGTAATTGCTGCCGTCGCTCCTTTGAACGAAGACTCGGTGGACGGCAAAAGCCGCCGACCAGTGAGATCAAGGAGGCCGCAGTGAAGCAATATGTCGGATTGGATGTGTCGCAGCGAGAGACCAGCGTTTGCGTCGTCGATGATGCTGGAAGGGCTGTCTTCCAAGGGAAAGTGAAGTCCGATCCGGGAGCACTGACCGAGTTGCTCCGCAAACGCGCACCGCACACCGAGCGCATCGGATTCGAGACGGGCGCCATGTCCAGTTGGCTCTGGCATGAGCTTAAACGGGTCGGAATGCCGGTTGTCTGCATTGATGCTCGACATGCGAAGGCGGCACTTTCAGTTCGAATGAACAAAAGTGATGAGAACGATGCCCGCGGCCTGGCCGAGCTGGTTCGCGTCGGCTGGTATCGGGAGGTCAAGGTCAAAAGCACAGAGAGCCAGGCAACCCGATCCCTCCTGGTGGCGCGATCGCGACTTATCGCCATCCGCCGCGATCTCGAGAACCAAGTCCGGTCAATGCTGAAGGAGTACGGGCTGCAGTTCAGTCGCTCAATCGGTGCGCAGCTTCGGCTAAAGGTCGAGGCGTTGGTTGTCGACGGGCATCAGCTTCGATCCGTGATCGAGCCGCTTCTGACCGTCCATGAACAGGCTTGCAGGGAACAGGAAAAGCTGGACCGGCAGGTACGACGCCTTGTTCGTGAGGATGACACCACGCGCCGGCTTATGACGGTTCCTAGCGTCGGCGTCGTGACGGCGTTGACCTACCGCCATACGATCGATGATCCTTCGCGCTTTTCCTCGGCCAGTGACGTCGACGCCTACCTTGGTCTGACACCGCGGCGAAAACAATCTGGGGGAACAAATGTCAACGGCCGTGTCTCACGCTGGGGGAGATCGGCTGTTGCGGACCTATTTATACGAAGCGGCCAGCGTCCTCAAGCACCGGACAAAGAAATGATCGATGCTGAAGGCGTGGGGCGTTCGCCTGTCGAAGCGGATAGGTATGAAAAAGGCAAAAGTGGCGGTAGCTCGCAAGATCGCGGTTCTGCTCCACTGGCTCTGGGTTAACGGCACCAGCTTTGAGTGGGGCGGCGAAAAGATGGCGTGACAACCCGCGCTCGATCACAATCGCGGGTCCGCTTCCGAAACCCGTGATGTCCCCGCCGGGCGGTGGTTGTGGTGACCTCGTTGAATCGGCTGACGTCGACTTCGAACTTCGTTGCACACGCTGAGGCGCCCAACCCGATGGGGTTCGTTGGGGTCAAACTCCTGTTGCGTTTTTTTGGACCGTGTCGCCCGAGGGTCACTCGCTTCTCTTCGCGTTCGCGCAACCGATACATCAACATGGACGACCTGCGCGAGCACAAGAAGCTCGCTCTGCGCCAAGCTGCATGACCAGCTTCATGGCCGCCCCGTTTTTGCAGAATTTGACGCACACAACCGACCATTTGCGAAGCACAAGAAGGAGACACTTAGGGCACCCCTACATGCAGCCAATAGTCTGTGGCGGACGACCACATCACCTTTTGCTGAACTTGACGCACGCAACCCGCTGCTGCGATTTGGCGATGTGCCGCGGCGATCGAACAGGGCCCTGACTCCTCGCGTTTGTCGGACCCGGTACAAAGGCCCATTCAGTTGTTCGTTTTGCTCCAGCCTGAACGCTGAAAAGCAGCCAAAAAATCTCTTTTCACTCGATAGCCAGATTGGCATAAATTTTGAGACGTTCATTGATGTCGGAAGCGACGCCGACTTGTATCACAGCAAACCGATGCTCATCGTGAGGAGTAAGGATTTCCCATGTCGATGTCTATCTTGATAGATGAAGTCTCTTGCGCAAGACAACTCAATGCCCGCAACACAAGAGTTATTGATAGCTGTGGCGCTAAGGGGCGAGGCGTATTCGCAGCTGTGGATCTTTTGCCTGGAGAAATTGTTGTTAAAGGGGTAGTTGCTCGCATGGATCGTAGTCGGACAACGAACTCCATTCAACTGGATTGGAATGTCCACGCCTTGTTCGAGGAGCCAGTGGTCATTTTAAATCATTCTTGCGATCCCAATTTAGCTATAGTTCCGAATCATCTCGGAGCGTACGATTTTATCGCTGTGCGTCAAATCGCTTCTGGCGACGAAGTGTGCTTCGACTACGCTACGACGGAATCCGAATGCATCGGTGTATCAGTCTGTCTTTGCTCAGCGGCAAATTGCCGAGGTTCAGCCGCAGGCTTTGACAAGTTGCCCCGTGATCATCCGTTGGTCGTGTCGGGATTCCACGCGCCGTACCTCTCTCTACAAAAATCCGTGGCGATTTCCAAAAGGATAGGGATTCTGCAATTCGGCGGATTCTAGCATTTGCTTTGGCCCCCTTCATACAGAACCTCGAGGAGCATGCGTGGCCATGTCTACCCTGCATGATACTGTTGATGCAAATGAGACTCGCTTTGTGAATGCGGTTGATATTCCTTTGGACCAGGGCGAAAGCTTCAAAAAGAACGGATTCCTGAAGATCAACGGATTGTTTAGTCCCGCCTGCATACAGGCTCTCAGAGAGGCGGCCTTGCTGAACATCAGGTCAGCGTCCGACCTCGACACAAAATACGGAAGCGGGTTCAAGCGGCTGACCTATGGCCTAGGGCAGACTACAGCGTTGCGACACATCTACACAGCCAACTCATTCCGCAAGGCAGTGGTCGGCCTTATCGGTGACCCGCTCATAGTGAGCGAGGGTCTGGCCTTCGAATTGAGCAAAGGCGAGACCGGCTTCACTTGGCATTACGACTCTCTCAGCTTCCGTTTCATTCGGCCAGTCGATCCAGGATACAGCATCTGGGTTCCCTTGAATAGGATCGATCCGGATAGGGGCGGGGGTATGGCTTACATCCCAGAGAGCCTATTATCTGGGCTTTTCAATTTTCAGCTCTCAAGTTTGCTTTCAAAGAAGATGCGCAAGGGTGGAGATATTAGCGTCATGTCGTCACCACTGCAAAAAATATTCTCTACGTCGAGCCTACTGGAGGAAGTTTTCGAGGAGAATAAGCTGGAAGACGAATTTGACCTGGGAGATGCGCTACTGTTTACGAAGTCGGTTTGGCATCGAACGAGCCCCTTGAAAAAGAGCGGACCTGAATCGCGTCTGGCTATAGCCATTCGTCTTCTAGATTGGCGTTCCCGTCTAGACCGAGGGATGTTTGAGGGAGAAACGGATAGCGGTGGGGGTATGGGGATGGGCGTCAACTGGGGAAAGCCAAAGCAAACATTTTACGGATCGCAATTTGTCGATGTTGCTGATGGAGATGAGCTTCGCAAATCTCGCTTTTGCGGGCCTATTATCTGAAGCCGATCAACTACATGGGCCGACTTCGCCCGCTTCATCGACGACGGCACCTTCGCCGGTTCCCAGCGCGGCGCCGACCGCACCGCCGTTATGCTTACGACGTCGACCCGAAAGCCGGCTCGCCGATGTCCTGGCGCGCATTGCCGATCTTCCCGCTCGGTCTGCACGAATTACTGCCCTGGCATTGGAAGTGCCGGCGCGAACCGACAAGTCCGCCGACCAGCAGGCCGCCTGACCTTCACGCATCGCCAGCATAGAGCCGGCCGCGCCCACGCGTGCGTGCCGATCATGCGGCCTTCGTCGTATGCGTACGGTCTAACGTTAGCTTGAATTCTTCGCAGGCAGCATAGGCGACGAAGCCACCGATTCGGGATTGCCTGGCTGCATTGGCTGGAACTCGAGATCGTCATGCCGATGCGTGAAATTGACGGGGGCGCCATGGCGATGGCCGACGGGGGCGCCATGGCGATGGCCCAGGCGGTAGTGTCCCAGTCAGATTGTCACGCATCTGCGCGCGGCCGAGATAATGGATGTCGTCATTATAGCGGTCGTCGGTTGAGCACAGTGCGATCACGGTTTTAAGCGCGGCGGGCGGCGACCTGGAGCCCGTTGAAGCCGCCCGTCTTCGGGGAGCCAGATGCGGGCAGCTAGTCTAGTTTCACACCCGGTATTCGGCATTTGAGCCGCCGAGACAACCTGCCGCGTTAACAAGATCCGTCAGATGAAAGACATCCGTGTGGTCGCCGATTTCCCGCGCAAGGTGCGCGAGATTGAGAACCTGTGGATCCCGATGCCAGATGGCATAAACATCAATAAGCGCTTCTCTCTTGATAGATAGACGCCGCGTATGTGGCGAACACTTCTGTTCTGGCTTCGGAGCAGCGATCGTCTGCACATTCCTTTTATCTTTCTGTATCAGCCACCGTTCGCGCCTTCCACGCTGCGAGCATTCCCTCTTCCTTCTCCGGCGTAAGCGCGAAATCGGGTTTGGCCCTGCGCCCTGGAGGCACCGCGCTGGAATTCCACCAGGCAAGGGTATCGCGCACCGTCTCGGCAAGAGGGCGGTGGGTGAGTCCAGACCTTAGGGCCTTGTCGAAGTTGATGCTCGCGGAGCCCAGAGCGTCGCCGCACAGCGGCACCCAAGGCACGACCTCGTCTACACATTCTCCTCCAGGAAGTCATAGTCGTCGATCCAGGTAAAGCGTACGTGGTTCTCAGAGACACCGAGGGATGCGCGCACCCCGGTGAGGAAATCGGTCATCGACAGCGGAGTGCGCGGACCCGCCACGTTGTAAGTGCCGGTCGCCTCCAGTTCCACCATCCGGATCATCCACTCGGTCAGATCGCGCACGTCCACAAATTGTACGGCGTCCGTCCGACGACCGGGCGCGAGTATTTCGCCGCCGCGCTCGACCCGCTGCGGCCAATAGGGGAAGCGGTACGTAGTGTCCCCCGGGCCGACGATGTAGTGAGGCCGCACAATGATAGTTCTCCCGAGGAATGCCTTTTCGACCTCGATCTCCGAGAGCGCCTTGCGTACGCCGAAGCTGCTCCACCCATTGGACGGGTTCTCTATCAAAACCGGCTTCACAGCCTCGCTAATGTCCGTCGTGACGTAGGGGAAATAGACGCCGGTGGAGGACACATACATGTAAAGCTTTGCACGATCCCGCAGCAACTCTGCAGACAACCGGACCCAAGCCGGGTCGGTGGCGGAGTTGTCAATGACGGCGTCCCATGACGCGGCTTTCAGCGAGTCAAGGTCGTTGCTCCTGTCGCCGCGCAGGTACTGGACGCCTGGAGGGAGATCTGCCTGCCCGAGCCCGCGGTTGAAGACGGTCACGGTGTGTCCTCGCTGGACGGCGTAGCGCACCTCGTGGGCTCCGATGAAGCCGGTACCGCCCAAAATGAGGATGCGGAGCGGAACATTGGTCTTCTGGATGGGAGTCATTATGTCAATCGTTCGATTAGCGGCCATCGACTGATTCGAAGTTGTTGGCAATACCAGGAGCCATTTTCAATTTCTGTCCAGGGATTTTTATCCTTCGCATGGACTAGTACCGTTCCACAGAGATTATGCCTCGTTGACGGGATAGGCTTTGCAGAGTTTTTCGCGAGCCTTCTCGGTAGTGAACATCCACTGGATCTGAGAGCCTTCGGCGTTGCGCCGCTGTTCCCGAGCGGCGACCTCGGCGAGGATCGTTTCCTTGTCATCGATGCGACTGTCCAAGCATTGGCTGCGCAGGACGCCGATTTCGATTTCCACCATATTCAGCCAGCTGGCGTGTTTTGGCGTGTGGTGGAACTGAAGCCGCTTCAGCACCCGGCGAGCCTCCGGTGCGGGGAAGGCGTCGTAAAGCGCCCCAGCTGAGTGGGTGGAGAGGTTATCCATCACCACCCGGAAAATCGAGGCCTCGGGATAGTCGACGTCGACCAACTCAGCATGCACTCGGCGAAGTCTTGGTTGGTAAGCCGGTCGGTGATCTTCACCCGGCGCCAGGGACGGTGTGCGTCGAGGAAGACGAATAGATTGACGGTGCCGTTGCGGCAGTCATAGCGCTCAGGCTAGCCCGGCTGAGCGGGAATGGGCTCACGCATCTCTCCGAAGCGAATGGCTGTCGCTATCAGCGAGCCTTGACACAGTTCGGCCACTGCGATGATCGCGTCAGTAGGGCAGCTGGTTAGTTGCCCGCGCATCTACAGCAACCCAGCCCGTTCCGCCTCGCGGCGCAAATTCTGCCTTGGCCTTGGGCCGATCTGCTGGATCATTAGGCCGGCCGCCAGCGAGCCAAGGTCGCCGCAGGTCTTGAGGTTGCGGCCTTGGGTGTATCCATGCAGGAAGCCGGCAGCGTAGAGATCGCCGGCGCCCGTCGTGTCGACCAGCTCCTTGATCGCGGTCGCCTTGATGATCACGGTCTCGTCGCCGCGCACGATAACCGAGCCCTTTTCCGAGCGGGTGACGGCGGCGATCCGGCAATCCTTGCGGATCTGGCCCAGCGCCTCGTCGAACGACGACGTCTGGTAGAGCGACTTGATCTCGTGGCTGTTGGCAAAGACGATATCGACCGTGCCCGAGCGCATCAGGTCGAGGAATTCGTCGCGGTAGCGGTCGACGCAAAACGAATCCGACAGTGTCATGGAGACTTCGCGGCCAGCCGCGTGCGCCAGCTTCGCCGTCTGGCCGATCGCTTCCTTGGCGCGCGGCGGGTCCCACAGATAGCCTTCGAAATAGGTGACCTTGGCGCCAGACGCCTTGTCGGCCTCGACATCCTCCGGCCCAAGCTCGACGCAGGCGCCGAGATAGGTGTTCATCGAACGCTCGCCGTCAGGGGTGACGAAGATCATCGACCGCGCCGTCGGCGGCTCTCCCTTGAGCGGCCTGGTGTCGAAGGCGACACCCTGTGCATGGATGTCGTGCGCGTAGATTTCGCCCAGCGGGTCGTTAGACACCTTGCCGAAGAAGGCGGCGCGGCCGCCGAAGGAGGCAACACCGGCCGCCGTGTTGCCGGCGCTGCCGCCGGAGGCCTCGATCGCCGGGCCCATGCGGCTGTAGAGCAATTCGGCGCGCTGCGTGTCGATGAGATTCATCGCACCCTTGATGATGCCGTTGGTCTCGAGGAATTCCTCGTCGCACTGGGCGATGATGTCGACAATCGCATTGCCGATGCAGAGCACGTCATAATCCGGCATCAATGTCTCCGCCAAAAAACCCGGGCCGGCTTCTTGCCACGCCTGCCAGGCGCGGCTCTGCCCGGTGGAAATGGGCTTTCCGCTTGCCAATCCGTTCGCCGGCGGCTCTCACGGGGCGGCGAGTCCTGCCTCGCGACGCAATTCGTCCGCCCTGTCTGTCTTCTCCCAGGTGAAATCAGGCTCTTCACGGCCGAAATGGCCATAGGTCGCTGTATTGCGGTATATAGGGCGTAAGAGATCAAGCATCTTGATAATGCCTTTCGGTCTGAGATCGAACAACTCAAGAATGAGGCGCTCGATCCTGCTTTCCTCAACCCTGGCTGTCCCGAACGTGTTGACCATGACGGAAACCGGACTGGCCACGCCGATTGCGTAAGCAAGCTGCACCTCGCACACGTCCGCAAGTCCGCTAGCGACGATGTTCTTTGCGACATAGCGGGCTGCATAGGCAGCCGAGCGGTCAACCTTGGACGGGTCCTTGCCCGAAAAGGCGCCGCCGCCATGACGACCCATCCCGCCATAGGAATCGACGATGATCTTGCGTCCAGTGAGACCGCAGTCGCCGCGCGGCCCGCCGACTACGAACCGCCCCGTCGGGTTGACCAGAATTCTGATGCCTTCCGTCTCCAGGTGGGTCGGCAGGACAGGCTTTATGATTTCCTCAATGACGCCCTCGCGGACAGTCTCTTGCGAGACCTGCTCGTCATGTTGCGTCGACACGACGATGGTATCCAGGGCGACCGGGCGCAACCCCTCATAGCGCACTGAGACTTGGGATTTCATGTCAGGACGCAACCAGCCAAGCTGTTGTGCCTTCCGGACATACGCCTGCCGTTTCGTCAAGCGATGAGCGAGCTGGATCGGCAAAGGCATCAGGGTATCGGTTTCGCGGCATGCGTAGCCGAACATGAGGCCCTGATCTCCCGCTCCCTGCTGGAGGTCTTGCCCTCTTCCCTCGTCAACGCCTTGGCTGATGTCGGGCGACTGCTCGGTGAGGGCATGAACGACGGAGCAACGCCGGCCGTCAAAGCCGACGGCCTCGTCGTCGTACCCAATGTCGAGAATCGTATCGCGCGCAACTTGGCTGTAATCCACCTGGGCATCGCTGGTGATCTCGCCAGCCAGAACGACTATCCCTGATTTTACCAACGCTTCACAGGCGACGCGCGCCTTGGGATCTGTGCGGAGGATGGCATCGAGGATGGCATCCGAGATGTTGTCGGCCAACTTATCCGGGTGCCCCGCGCCAACCGATTCGGAAGAGAACACGAACTGCCTAGCCATGAATACCTCGCTTCGGATGTTGGATGTGGTATGGGCATTTTGCTTGGCCCACCTTACTTGTCGCAGATGCCCGGGACCTCGAACGCAGCGCACAAGTCGGCAACGTCTCTTCGCACGCAGGCATGGAGATCTTCGTCGTCTGGCCGCTGGAGGACGGAGTCAATGAAGCCAGCAATTTGCACCATTTCCACATCGCGCATGCCCATTGACGTCACTGCTGGCGCCCCCAGGCGAATTCCGCTTGTGACCGCCGGATGCCGCGGGTCGCCAGGCACCATATTAAAGTTTGTGATGATTCCTGCCTTTGCTAGTCGCTCGGCATAGGCCTTGCCCGATAGTGGCCGATCGCGAAGATCAAGGATCAGCATGTGATTGTCCGTCCCCCCGGTAACCAGGTCATAACCTCGCTCAAGCAGTGCATGTGCCAGAGCCTTGGCATTCTTGACCGTCTGTTGGCCGTAGCTTCGGAAGGACGGGTTCGCGGCTTCGTGCAAGGCAACCGCTAGCGCAGCGATGGCATTCATGTGGGGCCCGCCTTGCAGGTGAGGGAAGACCGCCCGGTCTATTCGTCTGGCGAGATTGTATTTGCTCTTTGTATGATACAGGGCCTGATAGCGATCTTCGTTCCTTGACAAAATGAAGCCACCGCGGGGACCGCGGATCGACTTGTGGGACGTGCTGCTGACCACGTCGCAATGGCCCACGGGATTCGGGTGCGCTCCCGCGGCAATCAGGCCGCTGATGTGCGCAATGTCGGCTACGAGATAGGAGTTCGCTTCCAGGGCAATTTCTGCCATTGCCGCGTAGTCAAAGACACGCGGGTAAGCGGTTCCGCCGACCCAAATGAGCCGCGGCCGTTCCCGCTTGGCTGTCTCGCGCAAGCGGTCATAGTCAATCTGCTGTGTCTTTTCATCTAGTCCATAGGGCACGCGTTGATAGTCAGTTCCGGAAAAGTTGATGGCCCAACCATGAGTCAGATGGCCCCCTTCCGGAAGGGGCAAGCCCATGACTTTGTCACCGGGACTCAAAAGCGCACGATAGACAGCCTGGTTGGCCGGCGAGCCGGAATAAGGCTGGACGTTGGCATGCTCGCTGCCAAATAGCGTTTTCAGGCGCTCAATGGCCAGATCCTCAAGCTCATCAACGATCTCGTTTCCAGCGTAGTAGCGCGCGCCGGGGTACCCCTCGGCGTACTTGTTCGTGAAAATCGAGCCGTTCGCTTCCAGCACGGCCGAGGACGCAAAGTTCTCTGAGGCGATGAGCTTCAGGGTCGTCCGCTCCTGCCGCTCCTGTCTCAGAAGCAGCTCGTGGACGCGGCAATCAACCGCGGCCAAGGAAGACCGCCCGTGGGTGTCCGGCTGTGCGATCGCGCCGTCTGCGGAGTTGTCCATGGTAGCTTCGCGCTCCAATTGGATTGACCTATTTCACGATCAAGCACGCGGTCCCTTTCGGCCGCGTGTCTCGTACCGCTTCGAGCCGCTGCAGGTCCTGTTTATGATAGCCGTCGCGATGGGGCAGGAGATCGACCAATAATTGAACCAGCCCGCCGTCGTTGGATCCTGCGTTGAGATGGTACGAGCGCCACGGAGGCTGTTCGTTGCAGCAAAGAAAGTCGGCTCTGGCGAGCAGCCGGACGTGTCGCGCAACCCGCTCTCGACACACGCTCAGAATCTCCGCTAGCTCGCAGACAGTTAGGTCCGCATGCGCACAAAGGCCCAGGATTCGAAGGCGGTCAGGATGCGCTGCCATGCGTAGGCGACTAACCAGTGTCATCATGGCTCAGGACCAAGTCCTACCGAATTTCTCATTCGCGTCCTCCACAGAAGTCGCAGCTTTTGAAGGTTGTCCAACGACCGGACAAATCTCGGTGGCTGTGGCGACTGCCGATATCGCCCTGTCGAACAACAAAGGGCGTTCTTTTGCCTTTAGCCGAAATTGCAAGCAGTTCGGCCAGTCGAAGACAAGCGGGGCCACGGTTTGGAACCACTGACCTCAGACGTTGCAATAAGCCTACCATTCACAGCGAGCCGGAGTTGCTAAGAGTCTATGAATTTCCTTGAAGGATCTGTTGCAACGTTTGCCCAGCCTGGCCTGCTCCCGGTTTGCAACGGTCATGGTCAGGCGATCCATCGCCTCTGCGAGCACGGAATTGCCCTGCATCGCATCGCTGATCAGCTCCTGAAGGCCGGGACGCAACAGCGACCCGCCGCAGATCGCGCGGTGGGTATTGCTGTCGACGACTGTCCAGCCTTGCTTTTCAGCACGCAAGCAGCAGAGCCGCGACTGATCCTCGATCGAGGCGTCTCGGTGATTGTCAGTTGAGTAGCGAGCGCCAAGCGCGACCTTCATGAGGCGGCCCCCTTACTCCGGGACGCGGTCTCGCGTCTGGCTATCCGTTTCGGCTTGAACGAAATCCCGTGCGGCCTGTCGTGCCAGCAGCCGGACCAGATTGACGAAGCGTCGATCGGGCTTCGGCGACGCAGACACAGCCGATTCGCGGGCCGCGCCGGCGACCACACGAAGCTTTTCGGCTGTTGCCGTTTCGGCGCGCTACGATCGCGTTCCTGTCCTGACGCGAAATACTCCGTTTCGCGACAATGATGCCAAGCAGTGCTTCGACAAGCTGGAATTCTATCAATAACGCGCGTCGCGCAGGAGCCAGTGCTGGCCGATGACGGGGCACCTTGTGCTCCGAAGAAGCCAGCTATATATCCGGATAGAGAACGGAGGCACGCGATGGGCAACACTGCACAGAAGAGAGCCATCGAGAATTATCGCTCTCGCCTGGCTGAGCGCGGCATCGCGCGGTTCGAGATCCAGGCGTTCGACGCAGACCGCGATCTACTGCGAACTCTTGCCCGAAAATTAACGGAGAGCGGGCCGGATGCCCGACAGCTTCGTCGGACCATACAGCAAGCCGTGGCGGGTGAGCCACCGAAAGCGGGCAGCATTCTCGCCGCGTTGCGTCGCTCGCCTCTGGTTGGCTCCAATCTCGACCTCAGCCGGCCGCGCGAAGAGGGGCGCAAGATCGACCTGTGACGCGCTACCTTCTTCATACCAATATCATCAGCAACGTCATAAAGCCGGAGCCTTCGGGCTCGTTGCTGGCCTGGATGGGCGCGCAGAAGGACGAAGACCTCTTCATTGCTTCGCTTACTGTCGCCGAAATTCGCCGAGGCATCCTAGAGAAGCCGAAGGGGAAAAAGCGCAGCAGCCTTGAAACTTGGTTCGAGGGCTCCGAAGGCCCGCAAGCGCTGTTCGCTGGCCGCGTGCTATCGTTCGACGAGAAAGCTGGCCTCGTGTGGGCGCGGCTGGTGGCCAACGGCAAAGCCAGAGGCCGTTAGCGGAGCGCCCTAGACACAATCATTGCCGCTATAGCTGAAGCCAACGAGTGTGTCGTAGTGACCGACAATGAAGAGGACTTCGAGGACGTTCAGATAATCAACCCGCTCCGTAGCTCTGGAAGCCAAGCGGGTGATGATAGCTCCAACGGTCCGGCCGATTCAATTTGAGGATTTCAGCGGCACGGAGTCCGAACGTCTCGTGTTCGCCTACCTTTAGCGATGGCTGGATTGATCTTGCTTAGTTCGGCCAGGGACGTCTCTTCCAGTTCCGCTTTAATGCCATCCCGGTTCATCCAGTCAGCTCGATCTACCAGCAGTTCGCACGCACGAGCGCCGCGGACAAGGCGCGATCGCAGGGACTGCGCGATACGCGTGTCGAGCTCGTCCATCTTACACTCGATCTTGTCTTCGAAGGCCTCTCGCCAAACGCCACTGTAGTCGATCCCGCGTGCGGCTCGGGGGCCTTCTCATCGAGGCTTTCTCGCGACTGGTCTGGCGCGCTACCAATAGCAAGTTCGCCCGCCGGGTACTCGTCGGTCTGTACTCTCTGGGCGTCCACATCAACTGCGGAGCTCTTGGCGTCGCCGTGTTCTGCCTTTGGCTGGCAGCTCTCGAGCTCGACGAGCAGCCGATCAGCGACACCCGCGACCTCAAGTTCGACCCGGTTCCCTCGATAACCCTATTGGCAGATTCAGTCGGGGAGGATCTGCCCACTCCGATCACAAGCCGATCTGTCGACCCCGTGGTCGGGAATTCTCCATGGACCTTCGTGAAGAAGGAATGCAGCGCCGAAAGCCGAAGCGCTTCCGATACATCGACGCCCCTTCCAAGACGGAGCCCCGATTAGGCATTCCTGCCACTCTATCTAGCCGACCCCCGTGGCCGCGTTGCCGATCGGTGCGCACTGGTCGCCTACATCGCCCCGGCACGTGAAGATCGTCTCTGCTGACGCTCGTTGAGCAATTCAGGCCGCCTCCGGCTGGCGTTTGATCAGCGTCAGCGTCAACCAGCGCGCGGTCAGCGCCGGCTTTCTCGAGCCCTCGATCTCAATCGTCACCCCCAGCGCCGTCTGCACCCAGCCCGACGGCCTGACCTTGATGTCGGCCAGTACGAAACGGGTGCGGATGCGCGATCCGGTTTTCACCGGCGCCAGGAAGCGCAGCGATTCGAAGCCATAGTTGACACCCATCTTGCAGTTTTCGAGCGGCCGCATGGTCTCGAAAGTCATCGCCGACAAAAGCGAAAGCGACAGGAAGCCATGTGCGATGGTGCCGCCGAACGGCGTCTCGCGCTTGGCGCGCTCCGGATCGCAGTGGATGAACTGGTGGTCATCGGTGGACTCGGCGAACTGGTCGATCATCCGCTGCGAGACCACCCGCCACGGCGACACGCCGACTTCCTTGCCGACGCTGGCCAGAAGCTCGTCGAGACTGATCGGTTCCAAGCTAATGTCCTCCATTTCAACCGTCCGAAGCGCGAGCGGCTTCATTCCGTGAACAGTGTCAGCCCCTGCTGCACCGACTGCCGGCCATCCATCGGCAGGATGGCCCCGGTGAGATGACCGCCGTCACAGCTGCACGAATAGAGCGTTCCGCCGGCAATCTCATTCGGCGCACCGATGCGGCCGATCCGAACATGGCTGCAGACGAGCCGGCTTGTACTCGGTCGCGGTGCGCGTCCTGCAGGCCGCCGAAAGCAGCTCGTCTTGCTACGGATGATCATTCCGCCGGCGCCGCTATGCGGTATTGTCGCAGATTGATAAAATCAATTGTCTGGATAGGAACCATCCGTGTCTCGAATGGTGGAGGAGTAGTCCAGCAGACGGGGTGGCTTGTGGTCCTTCTTGAAGCGCGCCGACCTCATTGGCCGCTAGCTGTGCGCCGGCAAGAAGCGCCAGTCCAATGACATTGGGTGTCGACACGGCAAAGCGGCATCAGACGCTACTTCATGATGCGGGATGGCGCTTGCTTCAAGAACCGCTCGGCCTGACGTGGAAGCCAGCACCGGATCTGGATTGTCGGTGCGCGGATATTCGCGCAGCACAGCGGCAACCGCAGCGACGATCGATCTCAGCCGTTGCGAGCATGCCGATCTTGGTGGCGGCCACTCTGTTAGGCTGAAGCGTAGCGCGCATCTGATCCGCCACCGGACGGGGTTGCGTAACTTGGATTTCCAGGCGTGTTCATGGGTTTGCACCGTCAGCGCGCTGACAGCAAGGCAGGTGCGCACGCCACTGGAAGCGATCGTCTGGATCTCGCGGGCAATTCCAGCCCCCACCGCTGGTGTCTGACCCGACAGCAACGAGCACATGCGGTTCTCGCCTCGGCGCCATTGCTCTGTCTTTCGATCCATTCTCGCGTGCGCGCTTCTGGGGCGTCGTTCAGCGCAAAGTCGGTGACCACGGCTGCGCTTTCCGCGCCAGCCTCGAAAAACGCCTTCGAGACGGTCAAGTTGAGGCCGCCGATGCAGACCAATGGGATCGGCGCGACCTGGTGCTTCCACTCGCTGATCCGCTCGAGTCCTCGCGACGCCCATTCATCTTCTTGAGGCTGTTGGATAGACTGGGGCGAGCGCCACATACTCCGGTTCCGCCACTGGCGCCGTTTCCAGTTCGGTGTGATCGTGGATCGGCAGGCCGAGCTTCAATCCGACGTATTTCATCGCCAGCATCGGCGGCAGCCAAATCCTTTTGACCAAGATGGACGAAGTCGCAGCCTTCCTCGATTGCCGTGCGCCAAATGTCGTTGACTCACTTGGCAACCATGGACCGCGCAGGCGTCGTTCGCGCGGCGGATTTCCGTCTGCAGTCCTTTCTCGTCCATATCCTTTATCCGGAGCTGCACCAGACTCACGCCGAGCGGAACCAGCCGGTCAATCCAGCCGGCACGTCCACGACTTCATGAGTAGACGGCCCTGCCGATCGTCGGTGGGTAGCGCCGTTCGAGCATTCCCGAGCTGAAAGCTTCACGACCGGCATCGACCGCTTTGCCGAACGCACGCGCCATGCCGACCGGATCGGCCGCCCTCGGGACCGCCGTGTTCAGGAGCACGGCGTCAAACCCGAGCTCTATGACGGTCGCCGCGTACGACGGCCGTCCGAGCCGTGCATGCACAATCAACGGAATGTAGGGGGAATGTCCGCGCATCAACTGGACCTCGGAGCTCAACGCTTCATCGCATTAGAATGAGCGTTCGAAACGCAGGATACCGCCGACACTGCTCTTCTTGTTGGCATTGGTCCAGTTCACTTCGGAAGCTTTCACCTTTCCGACGGCGGAGCCTCCGTAGCGGTCATAGTCGAGTTCAGCCGTAACTGTGAAATCTGGAAGGAACGCATAGGCGACGTTCGCAGCGACACCATAGTTGTTGAGCTGATCACCCGAGAGCTGAAGGTTGAACGAAGCTGACTCGGTGAGCTCGTAACCGGCGCCAGCCCAGAAAGCCCAGTTCCCGCCCCAAGGTTTATAGAAACCGCGACCATGAGCGTCTACCGAATTCGTCGAGCCGTAGTTGAGCTGGCCATGGGAACCGTAGCCCAACATTCCGGATAGCAACAGTCCGTTGGTGACATTGATGTCGACACGGACCTTGGCGGCCACCGATTCGTACTTGCTATCATAAGCTGCAACGCCGGTGATCGCTCCCCAGCCATGTGCGTATTTCAAGCCGCCTACTATGTGGGGAGCGTAGCTGTCGATTGTGCCGACCACGTCCGAGCCTTGTTCCAGCGAAACCACGGCCGAAAAGCCGTTCCCTGCGTCCAAGTAGTACTGAACCACATTGGTATCGAAAGCGCCGTACGGAGCCGGCGTCTGGTTCAGTACATCACCCGCGCAGCCAATAAACATGTCGAAAGCCGACCGGTCCTTACCAACTCGCAGGCCACCAAGCTGAATCCAGGCGATAGTCAGGCTGCTGCCTCCGTTCAAGGCATAGGACCGAGAACTGTCCGAAACCGATGTCTGGTGGCTGCCGAAGTTCACGCGGGTTTCGGTGTAGGTCTTCAACGTCCCGCGTTCGGTCTCCTGGCCGGTCCAGGTTTTCAATGTGAAGCGTGTGTTGTTTTGCCACGCGCTCTGATGCTCACCAGTCCTCACATCCGAGGTTCTTGAGTGGTCAAACAATCCGACGTTGTAACGGACAGAGCCGCCGATTCTCAGGCAGGTCTCGGGGCCTGAAATGTAGACGTAGCCCGAACCGTAGACGTCGCAGATCTTGACGTACTCAGTCGGGTCAGGCTCGGCGGCGGTGGTGACGGCGCGAGCGTTGGAAACGGCAATCAGTGCCGCAGTTGAGCCGAGGAGGAGGCTCCTAATGGTCATTGTCGATCTCCGCTTTAATAATAAAGTGTGGACGAGTGATTCTGTGAACAACTTGTGCGAAGTTTTGCTGCGCCGTCGGCTAAGCCCTGAAGAAAACCTAGAATGTACTCTGGTCATTGTTGTCCAACATTTGGTTTTAGCTGCCGATAACATAATTATCGCCGATGGAGGTATGCAAAATTTTGTACAATCATCACAGTCAACTCAGCTGGTAGAGGTAGGCGTCACAAAGGGTCCTGCATCCGACCGCAAATGACGTGCCAGCCTGACGACCAGCTGCGGCTTGAAGCTCAATTGTGCGGGCGGACCTTGGTTCGCACTTCCTTGTTTTTGCCTTGCGGATCCACCCAAGCACGAACGGAAAACGTTCGGCTACAGTTCGACTGTTCGCTTCGCGACAGTTTCGTTCAATGGGGACAGCATTGTTTGTGGTGAGCCCGACGTTGAGGCATCATGCGGCGGCACCGCTCGGCACGACGCCGTCATGTTGGCGAGCTGATGCTCGACAACTACGCGCTGCAGCCTTGCACCAACAGCGCTCGGCAATAAATCTCGACCAGCGCTCAAAGTCCCGATAGGTCCGGCCGTTAGGATGGAGTGCGCAGGCCACCCCTTCACGCCGGAATTCTTCGAATGTGATGGCGATACGCTTTATCGCGTGAAGATCATCTGTTCGCGGATTGTCGAGCAGAAGGCCGAAGTTCGGGGTCGTTACAAGCGCGATTCCAAGTTCCTTTGTCCCCCTAATGATGGCGGTGCGCTGCTCGCCAAGGGTCCACCACGGTTCAATCCGATGATCGTGATTGACGCCGGTTAGAACAATGTCAGCGGTGGCGTCTATGTTGTATGTGCGACACAAGGTTTCGCGCGTTTCGAAGTGAAGCTTCCCGTGTTTGAAATCGATGAGATCGGGCAAGCGCAAGGCGAACACTTTGCCAGCGAGCGGCGTCGTTCGACTGCTTCCATGGTAGATGAGCGGCACGATATCCGCGCTCAGTTGGGCAGAACAAACGGCCGTGCGTGGAATGTCCTCAAATCCGAAGCCGCCAACCTCGCGCATCTGCTGCACAAAGAGCTGCGGCTTATGCCGCCGCCAATGCTCACGATTGGCCAAATCTTTGGAAGTTGGCTCTCCGGGATCGATGAATCTGAGAAATACGAATTCGCCATAGCGCTACTCCGGGACGCGGCACTGCCGCATCAAATGCGAAAACGTGATCG
The DNA here is from genome assembly GCF_040320205.1 of Mesorhizobium sp. M0761. Classification (NCBI taxonomy): domain Bacteria; kingdom Pseudomonadati; phylum Pseudomonadota; class Alphaproteobacteria; order Hyphomicrobiales; family Phyllobacteriaceae; genus Mesorhizobium; species Mesorhizobium sp. M0761. The sequence goes on along the minus strand of NZ_JAMYPF010000036.1, from coordinate 3,495 downwards.
GGACCGCGCGGAAGCGCTACACCTCGCAGGTGGGCGTCCACCATCGCTCCGGAATCGCGCCGTTGCTCTGGCGCAAGAACGCGGCGAGGTACGGACTCGCGATCTCACCGACGTCGGCATCCCACGGTGCTACCTCTCCCGGATGTGCGAGGAAGGGCTGCTCGTGAAGGTCGGCTATGGGCGGTATCGAGCCGCTGCCTACGTTGAAGCGAACTGAGCTGGCTAGGCGAGTGACTTCAGGATGATCCCGGAAGTATTATCAAAGAGATCGTTCCGGAAAGTTCAGATTGGCATGTGCTCAAACGTGATCCAGAATTTCCGTTGAGCAAAGTTGGTAGTGAAAGCGCGTGACCTCGTCGGCGTGTGGCAGAAGGCGATTTCAGCTGTGATTGACAAGACCGCGCCTGCTGGTCGCTGAACGGTCAGCGACAAGAGGCCTGGCACACTAGCACACGTGAGGTCAGGGCTCATGAAAGGGTAATGCTCAACAATCCACTGAACGTCGTAATGAATGACGAGCTTGTTCTGAGTATTTAACACGTGAGCGATTTCATGGGCGTGAATTCGGTTCGTTCAGGTTGTAAGGTCCAAAAAGGTTGCAACTTACTACCGACACGGTCCCGTCATCGCGCAATTGCAATTCGATCTAACCGGCTTATTCTGGCTGTCGGGGAAATGTTACAGCGGAGGCAAACCGTGAACGATTTGCTGAACAAACCGGCTACGCCCAGGTCAAGACATTTCAATCTGAAACTGGCTGTCGCAGCCGTGTCTATCACTTACGCGCTTTTCGGCGTCTACGGCAAATCCTTCGGCGATGCATTCTTCGGCATCATTCTGGCGTTCATAGCCTTCCTCGACGAGTATGGATTTGACACGAACCGTTATGTCGATGCGGCGCGGCAAAAGTTGCAAAGGTTCTATCGGCAAGGTGATAAGATCGCGCGGGTTCTCGTCTTCACTATCGGAGTCGGTGGAACCGCTCTGATCGTGGACTGGATATTCAGTCTCAACGTCATCCCGATCGATGTGATCGATCCATGGATAAAGCGTCTGGCGCCGGCGCTGGTCATTGCCGCGACAACGCTTTTTCTCGTGACTTTCTTTTCCAAGTTTTTCTATCAGCTCAACGTCACCGTCGCGGATCGAATATCGAACCGGATTGAGATCACGCTCTACCTGGCCACATCGCTCTTTATTGTTTCGAACATCGTCTTCTGGATCGGGATTAATGTCGAAAACGCGCTTCCCTCCTCCTCCACCGATCTGAACAGGTATGATCCAGGGCAATGGGCAGATATTTCTCCGTGGTGGCAGAATTTGCTTCTGTCCCTTGTCCTAATCTCCCTGGTTTGGCTGACCGCCAGCTTCATTTGGGCCTTCTCGCGCTACGCGGAATATTATTGGCGCGACGTACCGCTGAACTCCAAGCCCAAGAGGGCTCAGAACCAGGACGGCAGAAGTACGAAATCCAAGTAACAGCCGCAGGTTGGCGGCAGCGATTGATCATGTTCGACCGGAATTGCCGGTGTTAGATAGGAGTGGCTTCTTCGATGTAAAAATGGGCGAACTTATTGTGGTTGCGTGGAGCCTGAGGTCGGTAAGGTCCGAACCCGGCGCACTGCGGGACGTCGCTGAACTCAAAGCGTGCGTCGACGGTGGGATGGACTACAGCCTCCGGATTGATCTCTCGGAGTTTGACCTTGTAGCCTAGTTTGGCGGTCAATCATGAGAGCCACGTAGGGGGCCGGCAAACAAAAGGCCTGTGATCTTGAGCCGAAGCCAGGGCTTGTTGGCTCGCTTGGCTTCGCCCAGTTCCAGCCTCAGCTTGTGCAGGAAGGTTTCGAGAGTGCCCTCGTCTTTCGGCCAATCCGTTGGCATAGACGGTCTTTAAGGCGGAGTCCTTGTAACGGACCGTGCGGCTACGAGCCGGCCTCGGCTACTTTGCGTCCGAATTGGCGTTACGCTAGTATCGGGGATTTATTTGCTAGGAGTGGGACATGGGCATTAACGATATTTCGACAGATCCATTGGCTGACCTCGAGGACGCTTGTGACCTTAAGGATGGCAGTTGCGCCGGGCGCACTCACTTCATCCTCCACCAGACCGTGGACGGAAAGCTCACCTACGACACAGTGAAGCCTTGGATTGGGAAAAAGCGTAACAAGTCGCACGCGGTAATTCTCAAAACGGGAGAGGTGGTCCATTTGTGGCCATTCCAAGAGACGAACGTGTGGGCGACGAAGGCAGAGTCCGGCTTGAAGCCAAAGAACGGAAAGCTGCCTAAGTTCGATCTTAAGGGCAAGGCAATCAACATTGAAATAGACTACGAGGAGGGGGGCTCTCCGAACTCGGCGCAGTACACGAGCCTAGCGGCTTGTTATATTGGCGCTTGCCGTACGGTCGATCGAGTTCTCACGATCGTGCCACATCTAGAAGTCGATCGCGGGATTCCGGACGGCCACAGTGACCCGCAGAACTTCAATTACACGGGATTCTACGAGCGATTGAACGATCTGGGCGTGGACATGGATCGGGTTCCTCGGTTCGACCATGACCGATATTGGGCAAAGGAGTCGTACAAGGTCCCGTACGCGGATGATTGGTTTTCATGGCCACCGGTGCTGACCGGCGACCCGCATGCCAAACCCAAGGGGGTCGAGCGAGTGGCGAGCCCGCACGGCGATCAGCGCGAGTGGGCAGGGATGCTGTCGAAAGATGCCAGCTTTCACCTCGTTTCAACTGGCGCGATTGGGGTCAAAGAGATCGATCGCCTTATTCGAAGACTTGAGCAGGAGAGGGAGATTCTTGCCGAAGAAACCGAGGAGCGGGATGAAAACTGAGACGACCACGCGCCATATCTTCCAAACGTTGATCATTACTGGGGCAGCGGCATTCTGAGGCGAGCCAGTGCTCGAGAAGGGTTCGCCGTTCTGCGCGGGCAATCGGGTGTATTTTGGGAATGGGCACGAATGGCGGACGGGAGCTAGCATCTTGTGAGTCATCTAGGAATTGCTGAAACTCCGAGCGCAAAGATGCCACAGGTGGGCTGCTGATAGCTACGCCTGAAGGAGCGCACTTCAGACAGTCGCTTATCGATGTATGAAGTTAGGTCCTTGAGATAAACGCCTTTGGCATTCTTCTGGCTTCTTTCCTGCTCTGGCTAGCGGAAGCTCAATTTTCCAGCGCTCACTGTACGAAAAAATTGGTGAGCGTCTGTTGTTCGACAGCCATCGGCAAGCGCTCAGAGGCGCCGAAGGCGCGTTCGTCATGTTGCTCCCATCTGGGCGCCGTCGCCCGATTGCAAAGGAGCAAAGGGCGTGATCGCAAGCTAGTCGAGGCGCTCGGCAAGGCAGCTCCGCCGGTTGTGTGCGTCAAGTTTTGCAAAATGGGGCAGCCATGATGCTGGTCATGATGCTGGTCATGCGGCTTGGCGCAGAGCGAGCTTCTTGTGCTCGCGCAGGTCGTCCATGTTGATGTATCGGTTGGCCTCCA
>NZ_JAMYPF010000035.1:0-28214 GCF_040320205.1 Mesorhizobium sp. M0761 | reverse complement strand
GGAAGTGCACGTAGCAGCGTTGCCAGGCGGCTTCGGGGATCACCTCGCCGATCGCTGCCACCAGGCCGGCGTGATCGTCGGACACAACCAACTCGACGCCCTTGAGGCCGCGCGCCTTGAGGCCGACGAGGAAGTCCCTCCAGGCCGAGCGGCTCTCGCGATTGGCCATCTCCACGGCCAGGATCTGGCGCCTTCCGTCCCAGTCGATACCGACCGCGATCAGCACCGCCTGGCTCATGACAACACCGGCTTCACGCACCTTCTCGTAGCGCGCATCGAGGATGAGGTAAGGAAACGGCTCTTGAAGGGGGCGCCTGGCAAAGGCAGCGAGGCTCTCGTCCAGCCGCTTGTTGATGGCCGAGATCGACGAGGCCGAGAAGGCATGGCCGCACAGTTCTTCCGTGATCGCCTTCACCTTGCGGGTCGACACGCCCTGCACATACATCTCCGCCAGTGTCGCCACCAAGGCCCGCTCGGAACGCTGGTAGCGCTCGAACAGCTCGGTGGAGAAGCGCCCGGCCCGGTCCTGCGGAACCCGCAGCTCGAGCTTGCCGACCCGCGTCACAAGGGTACGGCCGTAATAGCCCGAGCGATAGCCAAGCCGTTCGGGCGTGCGCTCGCTCTTCGAGGCACCCAGCGCCTCGTCCATCTCGGCCTCAAGCACCTCCTGCATCACCGCACGGAGCACTTCGTGCAATCCATCCGGGTTCGAAAGCAAAATGTCTTTGACGGCAGCGCTGGCGGTCTTAACTTCAGTCTTGGTCATGGTGGCGTTCCTTCGCGGGAATCAGGTGACGTGAACAATCACCAGCCTGCCATGACCGCCCCCTCTCAGCGAATTTGCAGAACTCTCAGCACACTACCCTGTTTGAGCTTGGGCTTCATCAGAATGAAGGGCGACATGGTTCATCCGAATGTAGAAATTTGCGTCGGGGGGAGGTGAGAATGAGGCTACCAGGAAATGTGTTGGCTGGGAGATCGCCGAGGTGCAGTGCGGTCCGCGAAAGCGATCAATGAGGTTGAATGCGCAGAACGTGCCGCCAAGACAGCCAGGTTGAAATCGCTACGCTTGGCTCAGATCTTGCCAGAGGCCGACCCGCACATTTCGTTCAACGAGGAACTCGACTGCTCGGTGCTGGTCGCGGTGCTGGCTCGCGAACCGCATAATTATCCAAAGCGGCCCGAATCCCATTCTTTCCGGCGGCTGCCCCTGCGACGAGACCTTTGATCTCCTCAAGCAGCGCCGTTAGGCTTTGTCAACAATCGGCTTTTTTCGCCGTGGCGACCCCACATGGCTCTCAACAACGTGCACGTGCCCGGCGTCGACAGTCACCAGTGGCCGGAGGCTGACGGTTACCTTGTCGCCGTCGATGCGCGTGACCGGGCCGACTAACTAATTCCATATGCTGGCCGATCACGGCCTTCGAAGTCGAATCGACAACCGAATGCGGGAAGTCATAGGAGGGAATCGTCACGCTTTTGCGATCGGGTGTCACCCGGCCTCGGGCGGGTGCGGAGAGGTTGCTAACAAATGAGCGTCCGTGGCCTGAAGTTTCTCGATAAGTGGGTAGCCAAACAACTGCCCATTGTGGCGCGGGGAGACCGCATCTCGGTTGGCGACTTGAAAGACCAGTTGATGACAGCTGCCGAGAAGGCCGGCATTCCTGCCGACGAGATCAACGGTGAGCTTGAAAGCATCTTCGAATTGATTATCGAAGTGAATCGTCGTGGCGCCGAAAGGGTGGACTTAGCCTGAAGGCTTCCCCGACGTGCCGGTCATGTCCTACATGCCGGACTGCCTGACAAGGGGGCTCGCTACCTAACCGGCCAGCGCCACGCCATGCCATCTCAGAGCAAATGTAGATCGAAACCGCGAATCCGTGAATCCCCGGTTTGTTCTGGTCATGGCTTCTGCGCAGGTCCGGTCACACAGCGCTGGTGCGTTCACCCCTCCGGCTGGGTAGGGTCCGGTTCTTGGTGCCGCTCTCGTTGTTTTTCGAGGAACAGCTTGGCGAGTTCGCCCCACTCAGGATGATCCGTGGCTTTATGCTCTTCTACGAACTCGGGGAAAGCCTTGCGCAAAGCGTCAAGGTCGAAAACCCCAAGATGCTCGCCCATACCGTCGTCCATGCCCGCGCCTCTCGAGGGTATTAGCTTGTCCTCTCGTTTGAGCCTTCAAGAGGGATTCCCTGAGTTTCGGCTTGGGAGCGCCTACATGGTTAATTGCGTGATCGCTAATATGATTATATCTTAGGCAGCGCGGGGGCTGTATCTTCCCGCGCGGTGGCCGGTGCGGCCCCCACACCAAAGACTGCAGCGGCCATTTCTATGGATGGGTAGCGCTAACCGATGCGACATCATGCTGCAGCGATATTTTAGAATCAGCTAATTGCGCAATCGCTAAATTAATGAAATGCGTGAGGAATGTATTTTCCACAGTTTCTGGTCGGCATGTCTGCCACTGCGATCATTGTGGCGATCTGGACCTACATCGAAGCCGGTTCAATTTGGACCGCGCTCGGCTGTGCGGTCCTTGCGCTGATCGTTCTGCAAGTCGGGTACGCCGGGCTGGTCGTTTGCTTGATATACTGGCGATCATCGGAAGCGGCTGACTCGACTAGTCGAATTTCGGTCGCGGCTCAAGAGAACCTCGACGGCATCTGATAGCCCGCGACCGTCTCGGCACGGTCACGTGGCCCTGGGGCAGCAGTTTTGCCTCGCAGTGCCGCCAGCAAGTGGGCCTACAACGTGTTTGCGGTGACAGACACCTACCCCGAGCTTCGGGCTGAAAGCCTTATCATTGATCCAGACGCGGAACTGGAGGACGGGTGCGTTGTGCTCGCTATGTTTGGAGGCGGTCATCCGCAAACCATTAGCTGGCGCTTCCCGCGCTACAGAAGCTGGAACGATCCAGTTTAATTCTCGAATAATTTGGCTCGCAGCCTCACGGTGGCGGGCTTTTTTATTGCTCAGCCCCTACGTCTCGACGCCGGCTGCGGAACGCAAACGTCGTGATGTCGTCACGGGAAATCCCGATGTCGCTGAGCATGTCGTCTGGTGACGCGCTCAACTCGTCCGTTGCCTTCAACAGCGCCTTCTTCTCGGCTCGATGACGGACCCAATCGGCAAGGGGACCAACTGCGACAAGAGGAAGATTCACTAGCATAGGAAGGTTCACAAGCATCGGACCACTCCCTTTACCGCTGCAGGAAACTGCACGTAGCCTACGCCGATACGTCGATGCGTCCTGTGACAAACCTCACAGATCGATCCGAACGGGCAAAAACTGCCCGGATGCCTGACGGTGGCGGGCTTTTTATATATTAGCAATGCGTAAAATTCGAGAAGGTTCATGGCATGGTTGTTAGCAAACTCGCTGCTATCGTGCGACGCAGGGCTCGGTGGATGGTGTGCTGGAATGCGCGGGGCTGGATGGATCAGGGGTCTGATGGAAGCTGACGCTCGCGATCTGCGGAGCGAGATCAGTCGGCTCCAAATAGACTTGATCGCTGCCGCCAACTCTCAGGGTAAATCCAGGCTGCATGACGTCGCGCACACACTGCGATGCCAGAAGGCGCGGCTGGAACGTCTGGAGGAGTGCCTCGCTTCAATGACGTCGAATGTCCGGCCAGAGACATCCGCAACCCCGCCCCATCAAGGCCGGCCGTAAAAGGCAGCTCATCATTTCCGAAAGAGAACCCGCTGCCTCACAGTGGCGGGCTTTTTATTGCTCAGCCCCTACGTCTCGACGCCGGGCTGCGGAACGCAAACGTCGTGATGTCGTCACGGGAAATCCCGACGTCGCCGAGCACGTCCTCTGGCTGTACGCACCAAGTACCACGTCTGAGCGGTCTGTCGGTCGAGCAAGATGGTAGTTGGCTGCGACTGGCCAGGGTTCATGCAGGCCGCGATCGAACCCTCTGAAATCTCATATCGTTGCTCGCCGTTCGAGCAGCCGGCCAAGGCCGCCCAGATGCCTATTATTGCATCTAAGTGACTGATGAGACCGCTACATCGTGAAACCCACCATCAACGAAGCACCCTTCTGCTATCGGCGACGCTCAGTCTAAAGCGAAGGGCGCCGTCTGCTTGTCGCGCAGCGGCTTTTTTCGCCTCGGCGGTACATAGGACGGCCCAGCAGCCTTGTTGCGGGGGCTAACGGGCGGGCCACTGGGCCTGACCGGTGATACTTAGCGCCGGCTGGCAAACATATGCGCACTGCTACCAATGCCAACATACAAACGAAGGAAGGACGCGATCTAACCCGCGATCGCCATTCCAAAGCCAACACCAAGGCCGACTGCGAGGCCCAGGAACAGCGTGGCGGCAAGATCGAGGGCCGAAGCGCGGACGGGGCGCCACAAGTCCTGGCGGGGCTCCCTGAGGTGACGATTCCGAAGTCGGCGAGCGCACCATAGACGTCGAGATCAACCGGCTGCGCCGCGAGATCGAGCGCGATCCGTCCAATCCGGTCTGTTGCAGACCGTGTGCGGCATCGGGTATCGGCTCAGCGTGGAATAGCGGTTGCGCTTTCGACGTTCGGCCTCGCGACGGCCGAGCGGATTGCCGAGGTTCAGTTAAGCCGATCCAGGATTCCAGAGCTGCCAGCCAGCACCAGATCTTTGTAGATCTCGAAGACTATCGTGCAAATCGCAGCCATCGAGATCGGCACGCCGAACGGGACGAGGCCCTTGCGGCCAGATGCTGTACATAGAGCCGGAAGGCACCCTCGGGCGAGTGTCAGCGCAATCTGGCCGTCTCGCTGCCGATCCTCGCGGCGCCATCGACATGGACCCGCTCATAAGCACCGATCATTCTGACGGCAAAGATGGACGCCACGCCTACCAATGCTCCAGCAAACACGTCGATCAGGTGATGCCCGCCTTCGGGAAGTGTGGAGATGACCATTATCGCATTCAGGCCGCCTAAAGGCCAAGACAACCAGCGATAGTCGCGAAGCGCGTAGACGACCATGATGCCGAGCGCAGTGTGGTAGGAAGGGAAGGTAACCAATCCGTTGCTTTTGGCCATGACAAGATCGAACGGTTCGCCGGATCGCAGTGCCATCAAAGTCTCGTAGTGCCACATCCCAGCTTGGACGGTGAAGTGGTTGAATTGCTCTGCAGTCGGCTTAAAGTAGGCGTAGGCACCTTCAGCCGGTACAAGCGCCATTGTCGCTCCCGCCAGCACGGATGACACTGCAAGCAGCGCGACGAACTCCAAAATCCTATCGTTTCTGTTTGTGGCTATGTTCAACAACAGGACAAGCGGAACCTGCGGCCCGAGCGCGTGGTATGCAAAGATTAACACCGGAGCTATCAACTTGTTGTTGGTAATGGATAGAAACCAAAGCCAATCGAATCCCATACGCGCGTCGATGGAAGCAAGCACCGGATCGGCAAGCGGGCGCTCGGTGGCACTGCCAACATGCATTAGGATGGTCGTGCAGATCAGCAATGGGACAAATGTCGCAGCAGCAAGCGTCAAACTTCCAAGGAAATCGGAAGCCCTGCGAACAAATTGGCCTGTCGGAGAGCCGTCGTCCCGCACACGCCGTGTTATGAGCCAAGAAACTATGCCAGATAGGAAAATGCATAGTGCAACTGCTAAAATGTCGGACCAATTAAGTGGTGAAAAGCGGACCATCGAATGGGACAGCCACAGCATATCAACGAGCCCCAGCAGGACTGATATGGTCAACGTCGCACAAAGATAGTTTCTTGTTCTCATATCCTCACCGCATAAGCTGTATAGGGTGAATTCTCCTTACCGTGGGCCGGACACTGGCAACGCTGCGCCAGAGAGGCGCGGCACGAGCATGGGGACCCGCTGAGCGTACTCTTGGTATTCGGGGAAGGCCGCGCGCAAAACCTTCTCCTCGTTCACCATCCGCCTATACTGGAAAGTGAGGGCGACTGTGCCGACTACAACGGTTATCCATGTCGGATTGCCAACGATTATTCCAAGCAGGCCGATCGCCTCGCAGACGTATAGCGGGTGCCGCACAATCTGGTACGGACCTGCGGTAACAAGTCGTCTCGCCTGGGCAAGGATGCTGAACGATCGTCCAAGCCACCATAGGCACCAAATGCAAAGGGCAAAACCAACGACGGTGATGAGGTCGGCAACAAGCTGAAGCTGCGGAAGTATTTGAGCGGAGGGGACAGCAATCAAAGTTGCAGTGGCGAAGCACCCGATCAGGGCCGAAATCCGAGGCTCGAGCCCTTGCGCCGTTTTCACGGGTGGAAGGCGGGCCACTGTTGTCGCGACAATAAGCACGAGGAAGCCGAGAGCGGCAACGTCTGCCATGGCGTCGATAATCCGCGCCACCGTCCATTCTAGATCGCGAGGAGCCATGACTATGGCCCCGGCCTTCAATGTCGCGCAGATCGTGAAGTAAAGCGTCATCGTTGCGCGCCCGATGAAATCACGTATCGCTGGTGAAGGGAGCTTCATTGAATTTGCCCGCCAAGCACTATGGGAATGCCGTTGAAGACGCTAGATTAGTCGTTGAAGACGGGTTTCCTGAGAATCTTCTGACCGGGTGGTTGGTCGAACAGATGCTCGATCAGGACGAAGATCAAAGCCGTAATCAACAGTGCTTTGAGATTCAGAAAATCCATACGGCGCCCCGCCGACAAGACACGATCCAAGCACTTCGTCGGTTTTAGCGCAAGTTAATGGTTTCCAGAAGGTTAACTGGCGGAGCTAGAGCAATGGCCCACCTAGTGCGTTTGACTGTATGCGATCTGGAACGCTATTGTGCAGATTGCTGCTGCTGAAATAGGTACGCCAAACGGCACGACGCCCTTGCGGTCCAGGTGCTGGACGTAGAAACGGAAGGCGCCCTCAGGCAGCAAGAGCGGGTTTTTCACAATCAACGCCGTGGCGAGGGCGAAAACCAGCAGCAGCAGAGAGAACACTGCAAGACCGCCTCCGCCGGTCAGGAATGGCATGACCGCCATCAGCTTGACATCGCCGGCACCGACCTTGCGCAATGCCCAGAAAGGGAAGAGAGCAAGAAACAGGACGAGGCCGGCCAGCGCGCTCAGGCCCATGTCCCACCATGATCCAACCAGGATCGATACGAACTGCAGTGACCCCAGTCCAAGGCAAAGCAGCAGGAGCACTTCGCGGTTGGAAATCTTCTGGGTCGTGAAGTCGAGCCACGCAATCCTCGCGAGCAAGGGTAAGGCGAGCGCTTTCAGCACCAGCGAAGCGGCAAGCAGCATTCTACTGCCGCTCGATGTTCTGCACACTGGACGACAGGAGCTTCAGATTGTTGACCACGGTCGGATCGTTGGGCGCGAGTTCGTAGGCTTTGAGGAAATTGCTGCGCGCATCCTGCAGCTTGCCGCGCAGCAGGTAGGAATAGCCGACATTGTTGTAATATTCGGGCGACGGGCCAACCAGCTTGAAGGCTCGAGCGTAGGCCCGGTCGGCGAGGTCAAAGCGGTGGATGCGGTCGCTGCAGGCGGCCAGGCCCATCCATGCGCCACCATCGTTGGGCGCCAGTTGCGTCGCCTTGTAGAACAGCGCTCCCGCATTGCCGTAGTTCTCCGCGCGAAACTGGTTCTTGGCTTCGGCAACGGCCTGATCGGACGCATAGTATTCGACGTCGCTGACCGTTTTCAACCCATCGAAAGCGTCGCCAAAGGACGTCACGTCGCCTTTCGACGGCTCGTTGGTGCGAACGACACGGTCGGTGGTGTTCGCCCCGTTCGTCTGGCAGCCGACGAGTGCCGCCATGAACAGGCAGGCCACGACTGCAATTGGCCTTTTCATAAATCTCCCCTTGAGTCCCCGACCCATATTAGGACCAAAGCATATGCGCAACTAGAAGAAAATGCCTTTCATGCGGATGACCACAGGTAGCATGATCACCATCATCACGACGGGGAAGATGCATAGGCCCAATGGAATCATCATCTTGACCGGCAAAGCATTGGCGCGCTCCTCGGCGCGCAGGATCCGCTGCGTGCGCATCTCGTCACTATAAACGCGCAGGGCTTCCGTCAGGCTGGTGCCCAATTCTTCCGATTGCCGAAACAAAACCGCCAAGGCCCGCGCCTCTTCGAGACCGATGCGGTCGGCAAGTTCACGCAGCGCTTCCCGCAACGGCTTTCCAGCGCGCAGCTGCAGATTCATGATCGAAAGCTGGATACCGAGCCATTTATGGGTACCAGCCAGTTCAGCGCCGACGCGCTCAACCGCCGCCTCCAGGCTCATGCCGGCATCGGCGCAGGTGATCATCATATCCATGAAGTCCGGAAAAGCGCGACGATAAACCTGCTTTTGGCCATTCTCGAATCGATCGAGCGCGATGCTCGGAATGACGATACAGCCAAGTCCTAGCAGGGCCGCACCAGCAAAGGCAATGCCGCCTTGCAAGTGATTCGGCAACACGCGCGAAAGAAGCGCGTACGTTACCAAGAATCCGACACACACGGCGGCAAGGCGAGACAATGTGTAAATGATCGGCGCACTGGATTGATAGAATCCGGCCCGGAACAACTTGGCTTCAAGCGCATTTGGCTCGCCGCGTTCCTTCTCCAGAGCGCGGAAATAGGCATCGACAGGCCGCTGCGCCGAAATCCTGTTGAGTTCCTGCCGCGCGCCAAGTGATCGCCGATTGCTGATGCCCTCGGACAAAAGGCTTTGCGTAACCATTCTTCTGGTCTGGAGGGCCGGCATCAAAACCAACGCGGCCACGACAAAAAATGCGGCCGCCGCCAGAAAGACCGCAAGCGAGAGCATAAGGGCCGAGTCTCCAATATTGGTCAGCAAGTTCGTGCCCTCAGAAATCGAAATTGACCATGCGGTACATGATGAAGTCCCCCAGCAGCGCCCAGAGTCCGAAGATCAGAAACACCGGCAAAACAAGTGGGTTTCCCCACACATCTCCGTAATAGCTCGGGGCGAGGCCCGTGAGGATGCCGAGCATGAGAACCGGAAACAGTGAAATGATCCAGGCCGACATGCGTCCCTCGGCCGAAAGCGCTTTTATCTTCATCCGGAGCGTCCGCCGTCCGCGCAACACGGAGGCGAGATTCGACAAGATTTCCGTCAGATTGCCACCGGTCTTGGCCTGGATTGAGAGAGACACAGACAGAAGGTGAAGCCCTTCGAAGCCGACCCTTTCCGAAAGCTTCCGCACCGCTTGCTCCAAGCTCAGGCCGAAGGTGATTTCGTCTGACACAATTCCGAATTCGGTCCCGAGCGGATCAGGCATCTCGCGCGCAACCAGGCCGATGGCCACTGTGGTTGGGTGACCGGCGCGTAGCGACCGAACAATCATATCGAGCGCGTCAGGAAGCTGCGCTGCAAATTTCTGGATTCGCTTGTTACGGGCACGCCTCAGGACGAGAAGTGGGAGCGCTAACCCGACAAGCAAGAAGGCTATGACCGCCACAATGGCCGAGAATCCCAGAAGCAACGACAGCACCAAAGCCAGCACCAAGCCAGCGAGCGGGAACATCGACGCAAATGCGAGCGGATTACCAGTAATGCCTGATTGCGTATAAAGCCTATTCAGCGCAACCGCGCCGAAAAGGTAATCGCCTGATGCCGTCAGCCCGCGCTCCTGCAACAGTCCTTGCAAACTCTGTTCGGCCGGAGATTCCTCTCCCAATCGCTTCAGCCGCCGATTGATCGCGCCTACTCGCGCCCGCCGCCCCGCAAAAGACAGGTAGAGGGATTCGGCGGCGAGGATAACGGATGCCGCTGCCAGCACATAAATGAAGTAGAGCAGAGTCTGGCCGGTCGGCATCACAGCGAAACCTGCGGATTGAAGGCGTCTTTGGCGAATTGGTGCCCCAAAGTCGCCGCCTCCTGGGCAAATCTCGGCCGGACACCGGTCGCACGAAAGTCGCCAATGATAGTTCCGTCCGTACCTACGTCGCGGCGGACGAAATGATAGATCTCCTGAAGCTGGACGACATTGCCTTCCATGCCGGTCAGTTCCGAAATCGAAACGACCCGCCTGCCACCATCGGAAAGGCGCTGCGTCTGCACTATAATATCGATGGCCGATGCAATCTGTGCGCGAATGGATTCGTGGCTCATCGGCATGCCAGCCATGCCGACCATCTGCTCGAGCCGCGATATCGCATCACGCGGCGTGTTGGCGTGGATCGTGGTCATCGACCCCTCGTGGCCGGTGTTCATGGCCTGCAGCATGTCAAAAGCTTCCTCGCCGCGAACCTCGCCGACGATAATGCGGTCCGGCCGCATGCGAAGCGCATTCTTCAGCAATTCACGCTGGCGCACTTCGCCCTTGCCCTCGACATTGGGCGGACGCGTCTCCAGCCGCCCGACATGCGGTTGTTGCAGCTGCAACTCGGCCGCATCCTCGATCGTTATCAGGCGCTCCTTGGAAGGGATGTAGCTGGACAAAGCATTGAGCAAGGTGGTCTTGCCGCTGCCGGTGCCGCCCGAAACCAGGATCGATTTGCGCGCCTGCACGGCGATCCGCAGCAGATCCACCATCGGCTGGCGGATCGAATTGAAAGCCATCATGCGCTCGAGCGAATAGGGGTTCTTCGAGAATTTGCGGATCGACACCAGCGGACCATCCACCGAGATCGGCCGCACCGCGATATTCACGCGCGATCCGTCTGCCAAACGCGCATCCACCATAGGCGACGATTCGTCCACGCGCCGACCGATGGCCGAGACGATCTTGTTGATGACACGCAACAGATGCGCCTCGTCACGGAAACGGATCGCTGTCTCCTCGATCACGCCGCGGCGCTCGATGAAGACCCGCTTGTGCGTATTGATCAAAATGTCGGCAATGGTGTCGTCTTTCAGTAGCGGCTCGATCGGCCCGAGCCCCAGCATCTCGTCGGCCGTGTCGCTGGTCAATTGATCAAGCTCGCGAGCATTCAGCGGCACATTGCGACCACGTACGAATTCGCGCACGATCGGGCGTATTTCATTCAGGATCTCATCCTTAGACGCACTTTCTAGGGTGGTCAGGTTGAACCGGTCGATCAGATGTCGGTGGAGATCGACTTTCAGCGCCAGGAACTCGTCGCCCTGCGGCGCCAGATCGGCAGCAGGCGCAAGCGGTGTTGTGATTGGCGGGGCCGCAGTCTGCACAGCCTGACGCTCGTCCGGTGCTTTGATGAAGCGGCCTAACATCTCGCCCGAGTCCCCTGAATTTCCCAAGCCTGAAACTAAGCGTTAACCAAGGGAGGCACAAGCGCCGCGCAGCGCCATGGCGACGATACTTACAACATAGTTAAGGAGGGTCTCCAAAAAAAACGTTTTATTTTGGATGAAGCACCCTTCCACGACACCTCTCGGAACCTTTCAAACCGCAACAAGGCTGTACGCAGTCGACAACTCCCCGTAAGCCGTTAGATATAAAGGTATATGCCGTACGACTAATATAGCTAGCCTTTTGTCTCACCTGTGGCAGAATTATGAACGAATGGTTAAGGGCGCTTGAAAAATTAATCGAATCAAGATCTTGTGGAAATTTAGGCCGCTCCCGATCAGGTATTGCAAGGTTAAGGAACTGTTAATCCGTTTGACTCTGCTTTTTCACGCGACCTAGGATTGAGATGACGGGGGATGCTTGGGTATGGGGTTACCTCCTTGGCTCTGTCTCGTCGGGTTCAACTCCAAAAGGGAGAAATTGACATGAAGAAGCTCATGACGATGACCCGGCAGTTCCGCGACGACGAAAACGGCGCTGCAATGGTCGAATATACAATCCTGCTCGGCATCATCACTATCGCAGTGATTGCGTCGATCGTTGTCGTCGGCGCTTGGGTCGGCGCTCGGTGGACGGCGCTTTCCACGACGTTGGCTGCCAACCCGTAGTGGCTTGACGACACCATCGACGCCGAGGACATCCTCGGCGTCGATGGACTAGGGCTTGCGATTGAAAGTGACGGAGATGCTTGAGTATGGATTTCATCCTTGGCTCGTCTCGTCGGGTTCAAACTCCAAAAGGAGAAATTGCCATGAAAAAGCTCATGACTATGACCCGGCAGTTCCGCGATGACGAAAACGGCGCTGCAATGGTCGAATATACAATCCTGCTCGGCATCATCACTATCGCAGTGATTGCGTCGATTGTTGTCGTCGGCGCTTGGATCGGCACCCAGTGGACGACGTTGTCCACGACGTTGGTTGCTAACCCCTGATATCTTGACAGGTCCACCGACACCGAGGGCACCCCCGGCGTCGATGGAACGCAGCGAACTGCGCAAACACAATCTGGCGGGGCAAATCTATGCGCGCTAATACTGTCATAATGATCATCCTCGCCGGCGTGTTCGGCGTGCTCGCGGTGGTGCTTGCCAATATCTGGCTGGCCAATCAACGGAGCGCCATGGCACGAACAGGAGATGTAGAGCGCGATACTGTCGTCGTGGCGACAGTGGCGCTGAAATTTGGTGACACGCTGTCGGCGGACAAGCTGCGTGTGGTCGATTGGCCGTCTGGTGCGGTTCCGGCCGGCGCCTTCAAAACGACGGAAGAACTTCTGACGAAAGACCTTCCAGCCGGAGGAGGCACAAAGCAGGCGTTGCAGTCGATCGGCGTCAACGAACCTGTCCTCGCCACCAAGATAACCGGCCCTGGCCAGCGCGCCACGCTGTCGGCGGTGCTTGGCGAAGGCATGAAGGCCGTTTCCATCAGGGTCAACGACGTCCTCGGCGTCGCCGGATTTGTCTTTCCTGGCGATCGGGTTGACGTGCTGCTGACGCGCAAGGTGCGCACTGCGGAGGGCGCGGACCAAAGTTTTGTCGACGTGCTGTTGCAGAGCATGAAGGTGCTCGCCGTCGACCAGGTAGCCGATGAGAGCAAAGACAGCCCGACAGTGGTGAAGTCGGTTACACTTGAGGTCAGCACCAAGGACGCCCAGAAACTTACGCTTGCCGCCGATGCCGGTCAGTTGTCGCTGGCGCTGCGCCAGGCCGCCGCCAGTAAGGGTGAGACTACGGAGCGTATTACGCTGTCGGACCTGACCGGCGACACGCCCGACGATGTCGCCAAAAGGCAGGCTGAACTTGCCAGGCAGGCAGCAGCCGACGCCGAGGCGGCAGCCGAGCGCAAGCGCGCCGACGATAAGATTGCCGGACTGGCCCAGGCCGTCGAACGGGTAGGAAGCAAGCTCGACGATCTGAGCAAGGTCAAGCCGGCTCCGGCGGTGGCCTCAGCACCCGAAGTTCAGGAAGTCGTCAAGGAAGTGGTCAAGTATGTGACTCCCGAGCCACCGGCGCGGGCGACGGTCGGCGTATTTCGGGGTGTCAAGCTCGAGACATATGACGTGCCGCGACAACCATGATAAGGTGCGGCCAACAAAATAGGGCTGCGTCGGCAGCGAGTGGGGAGTTTGGGGATGCGGAGGTCTTGGTTAAAGGTAGCGGCGGCCGCGTTGTCGTGTCTGGCCGCACTATTGCCATCGAGCCTTGCGGCTGATGCAGCAGACCGTTTCATCGATGTGTCAAACCCAAGCGTCCATCGGATTTTCCTGCCGATGTCACAGTCGGTGACGCTCCAGGTGAGCGCCAATCTCGGTGACATCGTCGTTGGCGACGAGAAGATCGCCGATGCCCAGCCGATGACCGACCGGACGCTTTACGTCATTGGCAAGAGCGCCGGCACCACCACGGTCAATCTCTTCTCCCCGGACAAGCGCTCGCTTGGTGTCATCCAGATCGAGGTGGGCGTCGACGTCAGCGACATGGCTCAGGCGATCCGCCAGGTGGCGCCCAGGGCGCGCATCGAAATCGGTTCGATCAACGGCAAGGTCAGGCTTGGCGGCCATGTCAAGGATGGCGCGACACTGGCGTCGATCCTTGAGGTCGCGCAGCAGTATGGCCCCGACGCCATCATCAATTCCGTCATCGTCGACGACAGCCAGCAGGTGAATCTCGAGGTCCGCGTGCTGGAGGCCAAGCGGAACGCCGGCCGCGACCTCGGCGTGTCGATCAGGAGCACAAATGGCAGCGGCACAACCCGTACAGGGACAGGCGTTGCGGCCGTCGACGAAGATGATGTGGTGCTGGGACCTGGGAACCTGCTCACCGGCCTGCTGTCGGGCAGCAATCCGTTTGCAGCGCTGATCACCCGCGTTATCGACAGCAACATCAAGGTCGACCTGATTATCGAGGCACTCGAGAACAAGGGCGTTGTGCGCACGCTTGCAAATCCCAACTTGACAACGCTTTCCGGGGAGCCTGCAAGCTTCAACGCCGGCGGCGAAGTGCCTATCCGTGTCATCGGCAATGATGGCCAGGTAACCATCACGTACAAGCAATTCGGCGTCAATCTGCTGTTCACGCCGGTCGTACTCGACGACGGCAAGATCCATATGAAGCTGGCGCCGGAAGTGAGTGACCTCAACGGTTTCACCACCGCCGGCGACCCGATCTTTACCAACCGCAAGCTGGAAACAGTCGTCGAACTGCGCGACGGCCAGAGTTTCGCTGTTGGCGGCTTGTTGTCCAGCAAGACCACCAAGCTGCAGAACCAGGTGCCATGGCTCGGCCAGGTGCCGGTCATCGGCACCCTGTTTCGAAATTCGAGCAATCAGAAGGAAGAGACCGAACTCGTCGTCATCGTCACGCCGCATATCGTGCGGCCGGTGAAGCCCGGCGAGCAACTCGCGACGCCGTTCGACAAGACACGGCCGGCCAACGATCCGGAATTCTTCGTGCTCGGCCAGCTCGAGGTGAACAAGGATATGATCCGAAGATATGAAACGGGTGATGGCGTGACCGGCCCCTATGGCCACATGCTGGACTTCAAATCGAAGGACAAGATGCTCTATGTCAAGAAATAGCGTCCTGATCCTCCTCTTGTGCGCCGGTGCACTATCGGGCTGCGCCGCCGATTATCTGAACAACTACGATTCGGTGACGCTGGCCGCCGGGGATACGCAAAAATACAATTCGCTGCTGCAGACGGTCGACCCATTCAATCCTGCGTCCAAAAATACGAGGATCGAAGGCGACGGCGCGCGCGCCGCCGCTGTTGCAAACAGCTACAAATTTCCGCCACCGCCGCCCCCCCCGCCGGCCATCACCGTCAACGTCGGAGCGCCGGCCTCCAACACGGTGGAATGAACAGAAGGATGCGGTTTCAGTGCGCCAGGCACAACGAGGAAACCTGGCATCAGGGGAGCAAAGAGTAAAGCCATGCTGCGAACCATTCGCGCGTTCTGGCACGATCAGAGGGGAATAGCGCTGATACTCGTCAGCGTCATGCTGCCAGCCATCATCGGCTTCTCGCTGCTGGCGATCGATATGAGCCGGGTCAACAATTTGCATAATGATCTGCAGAAAGGCGCGGACGCGTTTGCCCTTGCCGCGGCTGCTGAGCTTGATGGTCAATCCGACAGCATCACCAGAGGTGACCACGCCCTGGCTACGCTTGTGGCCAACAACTACACCTTCTCGACTGTAGGTTCAGGTGTCCCGCAGACGCTGGCTGCCGCCGGGGTGACGCGACGCTATCTCCGGTCTTTGCCTGCATCCGACAATTTGCCGATAGCTTCGGCCAATATCATCACGGATGAAATCACGGACGCCAAGAATGCCCGCTTTATCGAGGTGACGGTGACCCCAGTCGGCTTCGCTGCAATCTTCCCAGCATCGTTCTTGACCGGCAACTCCGCGAGCAATTCCTTCAATGTGAGCGCGGTCGCGGTAGGCGGCTTCAAATCGAGCGTCTGCGACTACACCCCGGTCTTCATGTGCAATCCCTACGAAGATACGAGCCTCACCGGTGGTGTAACGTTGGAAATGGCTGCCAATCAGCTGCAGTATCGCCGTCGCCAAATACTTCTGCGAGATAATGGCTACTACCAACCTGGTAACTTCGCCTTTCTTGCTTCGCCAGAGGGTAACGGCGCGAACGCATTGGAAGCGTCGCTCGCCCGCGTGAAGCCGGTCGGCTGCTATGCCCAAGATGGTGTTGACACCGAACCGGGACAAAGCACCGGCCCCGTGCAAGACGGGCTGAATGCCCGCTTCGGTATCAGCAAAAGTTACATTGGAACGTCGACTGGCCCAGCGGCCAATGTCCGGATGGGGCTCAAAAACATCAACTGCAACAACGGCCAAACCGACTTTGAGACCGACCCAACAAAGG
The DNA here is from genome assembly GCF_040320205.1 of Mesorhizobium sp. M0761. Taxonomy (NCBI): domain Bacteria; kingdom Pseudomonadati; phylum Pseudomonadota; class Alphaproteobacteria; order Hyphomicrobiales; family Phyllobacteriaceae; genus Mesorhizobium; species Mesorhizobium sp. M0761. The sequence goes on along the minus strand of NZ_JAMYPF010000035.1, from coordinate 12,101 downwards.
GTGTCGGCTTGGAGCGAGACTCCTGCCAGATCACCGGCACCTGCAGCCTGATGGGCGGCCGTATGGGCACCGGCGATTGGAATGCCAGCCGCTACTGGACCGTCAATCATTCGACACGCGGCGCTTTGCCTTCATCGCTCGTGGGAGCCACCCGCTACGAAATGTATCGCTACGAGCTTAACCCCGACGGGAACCCCGCGACCAACGACAGCATCGCTGGAGATGCAGCGGTAAGCGGAGAAACCGGTAATCCGTCCTGCGGCCAGACACCGGTCACAAGCGTAGACCGGCGCGTCCTCTACGGTGCCATCATCGACTGCAATGCAATCGGGGGGTTCAACGGTCGCGCCAACAATATTCCAGTTCGCGCTTTCGGCAGCTTCTTCATCACCGAGCCTATCAAGGACAGCAAGGACATTTATGTCGAGCTGATCGACATCACCGGCAAGGGTGGGCGCGGCACGCTCGATAATTTCCTGCGCGACGAAGCACAGCTCTACCGGTGACGGCGATGATCAGAACCCTGTTCCGTCATCTCGATCGATTTCGACGCGACCACGGCGGGGCGGTGCTCGTCGAAATGACGCTGATCACGCCGCTGATGCTGATCCTGTCGGCTGGCGTGTTCGAATTCGGCAATCTGATCCACGACAAGCTGCTGATGGAGGCCGGGCTTTCGGACGGTGCTCGCTATGCAGCGCGCTGCAATAGCCAGATTTATACCGACTATGCCGATGCGGGCTTCACTGCGATCAACTGTGCGGACGTCGCCACAAACATCGCGGTGTTCGGCAACGCGGACGGGACACCACCCTCGCGTGTCGCCGGCTGGCAGAAATCGAACGTCACGGTGACTAGCGGGTCTTGCCACGACGCCGTGGAGGCCGGTGTTACCAAGTATCGCTCCACCACAGCACAGGTCTGCGTCGTCAGGGCGGCAGGCACTTTCGCATATACAGGCGTCGGGATGCTGTCATTCATCAACGTCAGCCCGATCACCTTGAGCGGCTTCCATGAGGAGCGGTTGATCCGGTTCTGAAAATGATCAGGCGTTTCGCAACATCGGAGGACGGCGCGGCGATGGTCGAGATCACCATCGTGTCGACGCTGCTGTTTACGCTTGTCCTGGGCTTCGTCGATTTCGGCTACGCACTGTATCAGTGGAACGCGGCGACCAAGGCCGTGCAGGTCGGTGCCCGGCTGGCGTCGATCTCCGATCCGGTTGTCAGCAATCTGACTGCCGCCGCCCCCACCTCGGTGCCGGGTGCCCCCGTACGGGCCGGCATCTATGGTCCGTTTGTCTGCTCGTATACCGGAACCACGGGTGCATGCAGCAATGGCGGCGCATTCGATGCTGCCGCCTTCAGCCGTATCTTCCGAGGCGACACTGCAAACACCGCCAACGACGTCTGTCCCGCCTTGGCCGCCAACCAGCGGCCAGGAATGTGTCATTTCTTCCCGGGCCTGCTGCGCAGCAACGTTGTCATCACCTATTCCGCCACGGGCCTCGGCTTCCAGACGCGGCTGGGCGGACCAGTGCCGACAATCAGCGTAAGCCTGCAGAACAGGAGCTTCCAATTCTTCTTCCTGAACGGACTGATGGGTTTCGCCGATATCAACATGCCCTCCATGCTGAGCACGGTCACGGGCGAAGATTTGAAGAGTACTGCGTCATGAATGCCATCAACACCAAGGTTACACCGACCAAGCGAAAGCAGGTGGCGCTGTTCTCGTCGGATCCGAATTTCAAGCGCGATGTGGCGACGCGGCTCGATGCGCTGGCGATCTACGACGTCAGGGTTTCCGAGACGAGCGACTTCCTTAGGGGGCCGCCCGCGGATACGCGCCCCGGCATCGTCATCCTCGACCTCGGCAATGGCGAGTTGCTCGGAAGGCCGGGCATCGTCGAGGCGCGCGCCCTTTGGGCAACCGTGCCGCTGATCGCGGTCTCCGACGAGCTGTCGTCGGAGCAGACGCGAGTGCTGGTGCGCATGAACGCTTCGGACTGGCTGCACAAGCCGCTCGACGGCAAGGAACTGCTCAACGCCGTGACCTTCCACGACACCGGCAACCAGGGAACGAAAAGCCGCATCATCACTTTCATCAGCGCCAGCGGCGGCGCCGGCGCGACGACGCTCGCTTTGTCGGCGGCCGAATTCCTGGCGTCGAAATCGAAGGAACGCGGGGCTTCCACCTGCCTGGTCGACCTCGATTTCCAGAGCGCCAATTGCGGCGCCTATCTCAACCAGTTCAACCAGTTCGACCTTGGCGGCATTATCGGCCAGCCGGAGAGGCTCGACGTCGAGTTGATGGATGTCATCAAGCTCTCGCGCCCGTCCGGGCTGACGCTCTATTCCTTCGAGAGGCCGCAATTGCCTTTCGAGCCGCAGGGCAGTGATTTTGTCTTCCGGCTCCTCGACCTCGTCGCCTACCGGTTCGACGACATCGTCATCGACCTGCCGAACATCGAGACGCCTTGGCACAATTCCGTGCTGTCGACGAGCGATGAGATATTCATCGTCTTCGAACTCAACGTCGCCTCACTGCGGCAAGGCAAACGGCTCTACAAGAAGATCCGTGAGTTGCGTGGCAATGCTGTCAGCATCACGCTGGTCGCCAACAAGCACAAGCGCAAATGGTTCGGCAACCACTTTTCGCGCAGCGAACTCGAAAAGATCTTCAAGGCGCCGCACATCAAGTCGGTCGCGCTGGACAATGCGCTTCTGACCGATGCGTTGAACCGTGCTATCCTGCCTGCCGAGGTGGATGGGCGTGCGCGCTTCAACAAGGACCTCAAGCGGATGTTCAAAGAGCGGCTCGATGACGCTGCCAAATAGGGGGCGGCCAAGTAGGTATCGGATTGGCCCGGGATTGGCCTATGTCATGAGCATTGCGCTGATGATGCTGGTCCAGGATTTCGCCAGCGCACGATCGGCACTTTCGGATCGGCCGCCGCTGCCGGCAATGGGACCCAGCCTGCGCAAGACTGTTGCCTTCGAGACGACAGAACAGCCCGGAACGATCGTTATCCGCAAGGGCGAGAAAGCGCTTTATCTGGTGACCCGACAGGGCCAGGCGCTTCGCTATCAGATCAGCGTCGGACGCGACGGATTTGGCTGGACCGGAGTGGTCGAGGTGGGGGCGAAGACCGAATGGCCGGAATGGCGCCCACCCCGCGAGATGCGCGCCCGCCAGCCGGACCTGCCGCAAATGGTGCCTGCCGGTCCTTACAATCCACTTGGCGCCAGGGCGCTCTATCTGCTTCGGAACGGGCGTGACACGCTCTATCGGATACACGGAACCAACGATCCCAAGGGTGTTGGCTTCGATGGAACATCGGGGTGTTTTCGCCTTACCAACACCGATGTGATCGATCTCTTCAAGCGCGTCGCGATCGGCGCAAAGGTGGTGGTTCAATGACGATGATCAGCGAACCGGACATGCCGGCAATCGAGATTGGGACAGCAACCCACATTGGAGAGCAAGCTGCCGTTGTGAAACCGAGCGACAGAAGCATTGTCAGCGCTGTCATCATCGGCACGTCCCTGCTCACCTTCGTGAACATAATAGCCGCGGTCTATCTCTACCGCGGCATCAGCGATGTGCGCTTTCTGGAAGGGCGCCTGGAACAACTCGGGACGTTCGAACAACGAATCGGCAGCCGGTTGGATACGGTCAACAACGGTTTTCAGAGCCGATTTGAAAAACTGGACACTCAACTGCAGAGCAGCTTTGGCGAAATCAACCGGAGCATAGCCCGGCTGGAACAGAACCAGCCTATTGTCCATGACGAAATCACGTCGAGCGCAGCGGAACCTTCCGTCGACACGACCAGCAGCATGGCGGAGGCGCCTGCTGTTCTCGATGGTGAAGACGCGACCGAGCCCAGCGTCGTCGATACACCGCGTCCGCCCAAAAGGAGGATTGCAGCTGCAGCCCCCGCCCCAAGCTCCAACTACCAGCGCATAGAGCAGGCCGACGGCAAGGTTTACTACCGAAAGATCAACTAGCGCTGGAAAAGGTGGGCTATCCTAGAGATCTCGCTGCAGAGCAACGAGCCTAGCGGCCAGCGCTTCGGCCCGCTGTCGGGTTTCGCTGAGGAAGATGACATGGCAGTAGGCGCATGCCGTCACGCCCAGAAACAGCACAAGGCTGTTCTTCAAGGTGAAATCGACCGTAAGTTGGAACGGAAGGCCGCCGGGTACCGTGAAAGAGGCGATCGTGCTGGCTGTTTCGGAATGGCTGGTGACAGCGATCATCAACCCGGCGAAAAGCAGGGCGACGTGGTTGGCAAGGAAGAAGAACGCGGCCGACCTTCTTGTGCGGCACGCCATCCAGCAAACCATCGACGCGGCGGCCAGCATCAAGGCATCAAGGACCATCGACGACCCGAGATAAAGATCGACCTGTTGCCAGAACATCGTCGACAGCGGCCTTAGTTCAAGCCAAAACCGCCACATTGTGGGACTGGCCGGATATGCTCCCAGCAAGAAAGTCGCCATGCGCTCCCCTGCCAAGATAAGCAGGATCAGAGCTGGGAAGGCAAAGAGCATTATCGACTTGCGCTTCATGTCACCCTCGACAAACTGGCAACAAGATAGCTTGCAGAGATTGAGCGAGGCTTAACGGAGCGTTGGTGGTGCCGCGGCAGCGCAGCCAGCGGCGCATGGCAGCTGCATATCAGAAAGCGGCATGCGCCATTAGTTGTTTTGGGTGAGCACGAGCGTCACCACCTTCGGCTCGACTCGTTGCAGACATCGTTCCGGAATATTGGGCCACATCGCCTTGGCGCATCCCTCTTCGCCTGGCGCCGGCGCCAGCGAGAGTTCTGAGCTACGGGCTTCCTCGGCGGTCGTAAGGAAGACCTGTGTGGCCAGCGCGGTCGCCATGGATACCTGGACGAGGATAAGGGCGTAAGCGAAACTTCTGATCATCCGCTCGAAACGCTGAATTCGCGAGCTGGTTCCAATGGCCTGCCCACCGGGTAACCACGATCGCGATTTTTGCGCTTCAGTGCCTTAGCAGTCATCGAATTCTTAGATAGCAAACCTTCGTCCATGTCCCAGCTCCTCGCCCAGACCGCGGAAACGGACGCGGTGGTTGTGGGCTCAACGTAGGTCTTGCCATTGCTGATCAGCGTGATTGCGCGGCAGACGACCGGTTCGATCTTCCGCGCGTGGCGCAAGGAGGATGTGGACGCGAGCCGCCTCCAAGTGCCGCTCAAGATTATCGAGATTCTGGACGATGGTGACATCGAGGAGATCGCGCCGCGCATCTCCCAGTCGGCCAACAATCAGAACAAGGTCGACATGGCCGACTTCTCGTCCAATCATCCCTTCCACCGACGGATGCAGGAGCTTTCGGGTCGATCTGGGCGCGACCGGCGGGCGGTATGCAACGTCAGTCACGCTGGTTCTAGGAACGTGCGCGCGGTAGCGACGAAAGCTTCCTGCGCAGGCGTTTGACTGCGGCGTCGGCGCTGGCGCACCGGAGAAGTCTGCTGTTCGGGCTTCGTGCCGGCCGCTGCTCGCGCCAACTGTGGCTAAGTTCGCCGTCCCATCCGCTCGTCACGCCGTTCAGCATCGAACGCCTGGCTACCCTTCTCAGTCCATAATCGTTGTGCTTGCTCGCCTTCTGGGCTCTCGACCTTCGCGGTCATCCAGAGCATCGCGCCGTAGTTGGCAGCGCGATCGTAGTTGGTCAGATTAACGATGCCTGCCTTGACGAGGAGGCCGATCGGTAATGCGATGGATTTTTGCACGAACATACACGAACAAACATATTATTTGTGTTGCAGCCATGTTGCAGGGACAGCAAGGAATGGGCCGAGACATGCCCGAAGCTCGTTACTTCTGGCGAAACGCGGAGTGGAACGACACAGCCAGCGGGCCTAAAATGTAGTCGAGTGCGGTGCGTTCCTCGGTGACGATCATGACTGACGCCGGCATGCCCGGATAAAGCGCAATCTGTGGGGCCGCGGCCAATTCCGCGGGATCGACCGCTACGTCGGCAAGATAGTAGGGAAGCCCGGTTTTGCTGTCGGTGACGCGATCCGCCGAAATGCGGGTGACCCGTCCATGAATGATCGGTATCGAACGCTGCTTGTAGGACGTGAAGCGGACCTCGGCCGTCATGTCGGCGCGCAGGCTGGATATGTCCTCGACCTTCACCTGCGCCTGAACGACCAACGAATTCCTAGCCGGCACGATGTCGAGGATGGTCTGGCCGGGGGCGACGATCGCGCCGGTCGAGAAAACGGTGAGATTCATCACCTGGCCGTCATAGGGCGCCCGCACTTCGGCGCGGTCGACCGTGGCTTGCGCGGCGAACATTTTCGGTACCAGGTCGGCGAGGTTGGACTGGGCGTCGATCAGCATGGTTGAGAGTTTTGCGCGGCGCTCGTTGGTGAGCTGCGCAATCTGGCTTTCAAGCTCGGCCTTACTCTGGCGGTTTCCGGCTATATCGCCGAGAGTCTGGTCGATCAGGCCCTGCAGGTCGGAGGCGGAGCGGTCGAGCTCCAGGACACGCGTGCGCGTTGTCAGGCCGGCCTTCAGCAACTTGTTGAGGCCTGCCTTTTCGTCAATCGTCGACTTGAGCTGCGCACGAAAAGATTCGACGCGCGCCTGCTTTCCATCGATCTGCTCGTCGAGTTCGGCTATCCGTTTCTGCAGGATCTGCTTGGCACCGGCCATCGAGGCGCGCTGGCTCCCGAGGTCGGCAATTTGGTTGGCCATCGCGTCCTGCAGATAGGCCTGGTGCTCAGCGGTGATGTCCTTCGGAAAGGCGACTGCCTCATGGCCGTCGAGCTCCGCACGAATGCGGGCATCGGTAGCGCGCAACAACGCATATTGCTGCGAATAGAGGTTGAATTCGGAACGGGCGTGCGTGTCCTCGAGCACCACCAGCACATCGCCTGCCTTGACGATGTCGCCATCCTTGACGCGGATCTCCTTCACCGTGCCGCCGTCGAAGTGCTGTACGCTCTTTCGATTACCTTCCACCTTGACGACAGCGTCGGCGAGCACGGCGCCGTTCAGCGGGGCAAAAGCCGCCCAGCCGCCGAAGATGCCGAAGAAGGCAATGATGATCAGCAGGCCGACACAGGCCGGCACCCGGATCGAATCCGGGGCCAGGATACCGGTTTCGCCGGACAGGCTCCGGTAGGTGAGGGCGCCGTCGCTCATCGATCTCTCCGGCCACAGCTCATTGGGTTGCCACCGCCATTCGAGCCGCGCGCTGGTTGAGCAGCGCCACGATCTCGTTTCTCATGCCGAAGGCCTCGACGGCGCCATCGCGCAACAGAAGGATCTTGTCGACATTGGCCAAGGTCGAAGGCCGGTGCGAGACGATGATCACTGTGCTGCCGCGGCGCTTGAGCTCGATCGCGCACTCGCTCAGCGCGCGGTCGCCATCGGCGTCGAGATTGGAGCTCGGCTCGTCGAGAATGATCAGGTTCGGCGTTCCGAATACCGCACGAGCAAGAGCAATCCGCTGCCGATATCCTCCCGACAGCACTGCGCCGCCTTCGCCGATCTGGGTCTCGTAGCCCTGCGGCAGACGGATGATCATCTCGTGCACGCCGGCGAGCCGCGCGGCGGCTATCACCTCCTGGTCGACATTGGTCTTGAAGCGGCCGATGTTGGCGGCGACCGTATCGGCGAAGAGTTCGATATCCTGCGGCAGGTAGCCGATGTGGTCGCCGAGCGCGTCGTGCCCCCACTGCGACAGGTCGGCCCCGTCCAGCCTGACGGTGCCGCGGCTGGGTTGCATGACGCCCGCGAGATGACGCGCCAGCGTCGACTTGCCGGCGCCGGAAGGGCCGACGATTCCCAGCGCCTCGCCTGCGTCCAGCCGGAATGATACGTCGCGGAGAAGCACTTTCTGCTGGCTGGCAATTGCAAAGCTGACCTGCTCGACCGAAATCTTGCCGGTGGGCTTCGGCAGGTTGAAAGATCTTTCGTTCAGCGCGCCCCCGTCGACCAGCTTCTCGACCCTTGCCAACGCCGCCCGGGCCAGGATCAGGCTGCGCCAAAGGCCGACGATCTGCTCGACCGGCTGTAGCCCACGGCCCAGCAAGAGGCTCGCCGCAAACATGGTGCCGCCGGTGATCTGCCGCTCGATCACCAGATAGGCGCCGAGGCCGAGGATCAGCGACTGCATGGTGAGCCGCAGGAACCGGATCAGGCCGGACATCAGGGCGGCGCGATCGCTTGCCTCCGCTTGGCGCCGCAGCGCCAGGTTACGGTCGCGCCCCCAGCGGCGGATGAGACCGTCGATCATCCCCATGGCGCGAACGACTTCCGAGTTTCTGAGGCTCATTTCGGTAAAATTATAATTGGTCGTCGCCAGGTCGTTGGCCTGCTTCAGCGGCGAACGCACGAGATACTCGGTGAGCACGGCCATGGCGATCAAGAGCAGCGAGCAGCCCAGCGCGAAGAAGCCGAGCCACGGATGCAGCAGGAAGATGATGCCGATGTAGATGGGTGACCATGGCAGGTCGAACAGGGCATGGATGCCGCTGCCGGTGATCACCTGCCTGAACGTGTCGAAATCGCGGATCGGCTGGCTTTGTGAGGAGCCCGGCGATGGGGTCTCGACCGACGCGGCGAGGACTTTTGCCGACAGCAACCGGTCGAGCCGCGCGCTGGCACGCGTCAGGATGGAGGCGCGCACCAGATCGAGGCCGGCCAACGAAAGGAAGGCCGCCAGCAACACCAGGGTCAACATCACCAGCGTGGTTTCGCTGCCGCTGGTGACCACCCGGTCGTAGATCTGCAGCATGTAAAGCGGGGACGCGAGGTAGAGCAGATTGATCGCCAGACTGAATGCCGCCGCAACCAGGAAATAGCGGCGGCACGCCAGCAAGGCGTCCTTCACAATCTTGGATTTGTTGTCGAGACTCAAATACCCAGCGGAAAACCGCCCCCCTGTCCACGCCCGGAACCGATACTACTCCTGATCGTCCAATCGGCCACGTGGTTCCCTTCCTATTCTTGCCGTAAACCTTAATTCGTAAGCTGAATCAGGAGCCCGCAGCATGAGGAGAGCCGCGCCTATCCGTGCGGCTCTCCTTTTGGTTCACATCACAAAGTCGCTCACTTGCACCACCGTCCTGCCGGTGCCGTCGTCGGCAAGTGTGAAGCTGTGGGCATCGTAGACGCCGAGCAGGTGGAGCGTGGCGTTGTGCGTGCCGTCCGTGACGGTCAACGTCCCTCCGGCGCCGTCGAGGTCCGCCTGATAGGCAGCGGACGTTCCGGTGCCGAACAGGATGTCTTCGAGGTTCACCTTGTCGTCACTGGTGATGCCGGCGATGCTTCCGCTGAAATCGAAGGAATCGTCCAGCTGCAATGTGCCGGCGGCATCCGCCGCGAACTTGACGTCGGTTGAAGAGGCCGCACCGAACTCAAGCTTCGACAGATCGCCGATCGTGGCATCGCCGTCGCCAGTGACCTGGCCGTTAATGGCAATATTGCCGCCATTGGCCCAGATCATGCCGGAATTCGCCAGCCCGCCGGTGATCGTAAGGCCGCCGGAGCCGGTTGCCTCCAGCGTTCCCGAATTGACGACGACGCTGCCTCCGGTGTCGATGACCAGCGCGTTCGAGCCGGTGGCGATGATGGTGCCGCTGTTGTCAAGGCTGAGCATCCCGCCGCCCAGCTGACCGGCGCCTGAGATGGTGTTGTCGACATTGACCAGAGTGACGTCCGGCCCCGTGCCGGAGATGACGTTGGCGGCGCTGTCGGACAGCAGGATCTGCCCGCCACCCTGCAGGGTCACGCCATGCTGGATGACCTGCAACAGCGTATCGCCGCCGCCCGAGTCAAGCGTGATGAGACCGCTGTTGTTGATAATGCCACTCAGCGGCAGCAAAGCGCCGTCGCCGATCGTCATGGTGCCGGAATTGTTGACCAACGGTGTCTGGTCGAAGACGAAATTGCTTCCGGTGAGTGCGCTCGAGTGCACGCCGTCGAGCATGATCGACTGCCCGTCGCCAAGCGTGATCACCGCGTTGCCGTTGGCGTCGTCCGCCATATGCGCCTGGACATCGGCGAAGCCAACAAAGCCGGAATAGCCGATCAGATCGATCTTGTCCGCCGCCGCATCGAAGCTGTGGACTGTGTCATTGCCGATCGGCTGCGAGAAGACGAACAGGTCGTTGCCGCTTGAGCCGGTCAGCACGTCGTCGCCGGACCAGGCGAAGATCGGCGAGCCCGGCGCGTAGGCTTCGACATTGTCGACGATCAACGCGCTGCCGGTCGTGCCGTCTGCGTTGGTCCAGGTCATCTGGACGTCGAGCACGGCTGCGCCGGTGAATTCGGAAGGCGTGGTGACGGTCAGCGATTGCACGTCGTTCGTGTTAACCGTCCACGTGCCGTCGCCGTTGTTAGTGCCTTCATTCAAAGTCCACCCCGAAGGAACGCCGGCGATTGTGACTAAGACGGGGACAAGATTCGCCGACGGTGCGGTCAGGGCAAGATTGATCGGCTCTCCGGCGATGCCGGCGGGCGCTACAGCCAGGCCACCAGTATCCAGGAAATCGCCTGCCGCCACCGACGGGGTGCCTGCTAGATGGATTTCGAGCAGCCCAGAGTTGCCTTGCGCCAGGGCACCGGCGGTCTGGTTGGCGTAGACAATCGTCTGATTGGTGGCGCTGTCAAAATGCCAGGCGATAGTATGCGCCGCGACATTTGCGACCCCCACGTCGCTCGTTTTAAACGCCGTGAAAGCCGAAGCGATAAAGCTCGTCAAATCGATCTTGTCCGTCCCCGAAGTGAAATCGGCGATCGTGTCATAATTGGCAACGTTGTTGACAATGCCGGACTGGGAGTCGGTGATGGCATTGTACTTGAACGTATCGCTTTGCCCGCCCCCCGCCAGAAAATCGCCTCCGCCATTTCCAATAAGGGTGTCGGTCCCAGCACCAGCGATAATTCCGTCGAAGCCGGAGCCCCCCGCGATGGTGTCAGTTCCATTTAGACCGTAGAACAAATTAATTCCGGTTGTGGCCGATAGCGAGTCGTTACCGGTTCCTCCAGCTATAACATTGACTGGCACCGATAAGGTATTGGCCCCAAACGTAACTGTCACAGTGAGATGGTAAGTCGCGTTTGAGCCTACGTTAGATGTCCCGGTCGACAGCAGGCCTGTAGTCGAGTTGATAGCGAAGCTGTTGTTGTCGCCTACGTTGCTGGGGAGCGAGAAGGTATAGGTGTTCGCGTTAGGGTTCCCGATGACATTGAAAATTCCAAGGTCAGTGTTCTTGTTGAGCTGATTTCCGGATTCAAGATTACTGATTTGCGCTGAAGTCAAGGTCACCGCGAGGCCTGCCACCGCGACAGTGAAGTTCGAGCTCGGACCGGACAGCGCATGATTGTCAGTGGCCTGAACTCCGATCGTGTAGGAGCCCGCATTGAGACTCGAGCTGTCGGCGACGGTCACTACGCCGGTCGCCGAGTTGATAGCGAACAGATTGTTGGGATTGCTCGTAAAGCTATAGGTAACCGTGTCTCCGGCGTCGGGATCGGTCGAATTTGCCGTGACCCCGATAAGCGTGCCATTCGCGGCGTTCGCGGCAACGAAATTGTTCGCGCTGTTGGTATCGGTAGGCGCCGTCGGCGCCTCGTTGACGTTGGTGATGCTCAGCACCACGGCCTTGCTGGCGATCAGGCCGCCGCCGTCGGTGTCCACGACATTGAAGCTGTAGGAACTCTTGGCCTCGAAGTTGGCCGAGGTGTTGAGCGTGACTTGCCCACTGGAATTGATGCTCAACAGCGACGCATCGGTGCCGGTCAAGCTCCAGGTCTTGGTATTGTTCGGCGCCGTGGTGTCTGGATCGGTCGCCGTCGCGGTATACACCACCGTGCTGGCCGGCGCGTTCTCCGCCACGCTAGCCGTCGCACCCGAGGTCACCGTCGGTGCCTCGTTGACGTCGGTGATGCTCAGCACCACGGCCTTGCTGCCAGTCAGGCCGCCGCCGTCGGTGTCCACGACATTGAAGCTGTAGGAACTCTTGGCTTCGAAGTTGGCCGAGGTGTTGAGCGTGACTTGCCCACTGGAATTGATGCTCAACAGCGACGCATCGGTGCCGGTCAAGCTCCAGG
>NZ_JAMYPF010000034.1:0-30072 GCF_040320205.1 Mesorhizobium sp. M0761 | reverse complement strand
ACACACAGTGCTGTCTGTTTTCTGGGGTGTCTGGGTTTTTTTATAATGCCCTCGGGGTGGGGGGTGCGGCGTGCCGCTCGGAGTGGGGGTCGACGGAGTGGATGTCGACCCTTGGGGCGCAAGGCGAGGTGATGTTTGCCCCTATTGCCCTTCCTATGTCCGTCGCGGCGGTTGCCAGGTGGTTCCCCCACTCCGTCTCGGCTTCGCCGAGCCACCTCTCCCCCTCCGGAGGGAGAGGAAAGTGTGGCGCGCCCGATCTCAGGGGCGCGCCGGGCGCAGGGAGATACGCCCTATTTCTTGATCACGGCGTTGGCCTTGGCAGCCGCTTCCTTCAAGCCTGCCTCGGGGTCGCCGCCAAGATAGATCTTCTGCATCGCATCCGACGTGATCTGGGCGACTTCTTCCCAGCCCGGGATGACCGGCGCAAAGCGGGCGTCAGGCAGCAGCGCGGTGAACGCTGCCAGATCGGCATTGTTGACGTAATAGTCCATCTTGGCCTCTTCCTTGTTCACCGGCAGGAAGCCTTCCCCTTGCGTGAACTTGGCGCGCTGTTCAGTGGTGAACAGGAAGTCGAGCAGCTTCCAGGCCTCATCCTTGTTCTTGGAATTCTTGAACATGATGATGGAATCGGTGACGCCGTACGTGCCGCGCGCGCCGGTCGGTCCGGCGGGGATAGCGGCCACGCCATATTTCAGGTTCGGCGCCTCGTCCTTGATCTGGTTGGACAGGAAGGGCGCGGTGATCATCATGCCGACCTTGCCCTGCTTGAACAGGTTCTGGACGTCCTCGCGGTTGTTGGAGGTGACGCCGGGTTCCGTCAGGCCTTCGTCGATCATCGACTTGTAGAGCTTGGCGGCTTCGAGCGCGCCGGGCGTGCCGAGGCCCGACGTGCCATCCTTGTTGAGGATCTCGGTGCCTTGCGACCACATCGCATAATAGTAATAGACGTCGGTCTCGATCTCCTTGCCCTGCAGGCCGAAGCCGAAGGATCCGGTGCCCAGTGCCTTGATCTTGCGCGCATCCTCCTGCAGCTCGGTCCAGGTTGCCGGCGGGTTGGCGATTCCGGCCTTCTCGAACAATTCCTTGTTGTAGTACATGGCGCGCGCCGAGGCCGCGATCGGCAGGCCGTAGGTCTTGCCCTCCATGATCGAGGGCGACAGGAAGGTGTCGATGAAGCGGTCCTTGAACTCCGGCTTGATATAGCCGTCGAGCGGCTCGGCGACATCCTGCTGGACGAAATCGATCAGCCAGCGGGTGCCGATGATCGACAGGTCGGCATTGGTGCCGGCCGTGATGTCGGTGGTCAGCTTCTGCAGCAGCACGTCCCACGGCACAACTTCGAACTTGACGGTGATACCCGGGTTGGCTGCCTCGAATTCCTTCTTCACCGCTTCGAAATACGGCCCGGTCTTGGCGCTGTATTCGGCGACGGTGACGCGCACCTCGCCGGCGTCTGCCTGCGCCGTCAGCGCCAGCAGGCTCATTCCGGCCATCAGGCCGACAGTCCATTTTGCAAGCTTCATTCGATCTCTCCCATTTGATTGGCGCCTGCGCTCTTGCGGCTTCCAGGCGGCCAAGGCTTTATGTGACTTTCCTACATTATCCGTGATTTCACGCTGTGCAAGCGGATTATCCTGTTGCTTAATTACATTTCTTAAAATAGCGTTTCCGACTTCGTAGATCCCAAGGAGGCGCGCAGGGTGGTTTCAACGGCCGAATTCGCGGGCAAGACCGTGCTGGTGACCGGCGCCGGCGGCGGGCTCGGCTCGGCTATTGTGGCGCTGCTGGCCGAACGAGGCGCGCGGGTCGTCGGCTGCGACCAGTCGCAAGATGCGTTGCGCAGCCCACACCTGGCGTCGCGTCACGCCTTCGACCTCCTCGACCGGGCTTCCATCGAGGCGGCGATACCAGCGATCCTTGAGAAAGATGGCGTTCCCGACATGCTGATCAACAATGCCGGCTGGACGCGCGCAGAGACGCTTGCCGCATTGACACCCGATAAGATTGAGCACGAGCTCGACCTCAATCTGACCGGGGTGATGCTGTTCGCCGATCCACTGATCAAGGCGATGGCCGCGCGCGGTTCGGGCAGCGTCGTCTTCATCTCTTCCGTCAACGCCATCGCCCATTTCGGCAACCCGGCCTATGCCGCGGCCAAGGCCGGCATCAATGCCTATGCCAAAGCGATCGCTGTGGAACTCGGCCGCAGCGGGCTGCGCGCGAATGTCGTCTGCCCCGGCTCGATCCGCACTGCCGCCTGGGACCATCGCCTGGCCAAGAACCCGGATGTTCTCGGCAAGCTCAAGCGGCTCTATCCGCTCGGCCGCATCGTCGACGCCACGGAAGTGGCCGAAGCGGTGGCCTTCCTTGTTTCGGATCGCGCATCGGGGATAACCGGCGCGGTGGTGCCGGTCGACGCCGGACTGACCGCCGGCTTCCTGCCCTTCATCGACGACATATTGGGAGCCTGACCATGACCGATGTCGAGTTCCGCGACCTGTCGAAATCCTTCGGACGCCACAAGATCCTCGAAAACATCAGCCTCGACATCAAGAGCGGCGAGTTCGTCGTGCTGGTCGGCCCTTCCGGCTGCGGCAAGTCGACCTTGCTGCGCATGCTGGCCGGGCTGGAGCCGATCACCGCAGGCGACCTCTTGATCGGCGGCGTGCGCGCCAACGATTTGCCGCCACAGCAGCGTAACATCGCGATGGTCTTCCAGTCCTATGCGCTGTTTCCGCACCTGAAAGCGGCCGACAATATCGGCTTTGGCCCAAAGATCCGCGGCGAAAGCCGCACGGCAATCGACGCCAAGGTGAAAAAGGCCTCAGGCGTCCTCAACCTGTTCTCCTATCTCGACCGCTATCCCCGGGAACTGTCGGGCGGCCAGCGCCAGCGCGTCGCAATGGGCCGCGCCATCGTGCGCGAACCCTCGGTGTTCCTGTTCGACGAGCCGCTCAGCAATCTCGACGCGCAATTGCGCGTGCAGATGCGCACCGAGATCAAGGCGCTGCACCAGCGGCTGAAATCGACCATCGTCTATGTCACCCACGACCAGATCGAGGCCATGACCATGGCCGACCGCATCGTGGTGATGGACCGCGGCAAGATCCAGCAGGTCGGCGCACCGCTGGAGCTCTACGACCGTCCCGCCAACAAATTCGTCGCCTCCTTCATCGGCTCGCCGTCGATGAGTTTTGTCTCCGGCGCCCTGAAGACGACGCCCGAGAAAAGCTGGTTCGAATCGGCCGGCGGAGGGCGACTGGCGCTCGGCAGCAAGACGGTGCCGGCTGGCACCACGGTCGAGGCCGGCATACGGCCCGAACACTTCGTCATCGGCGAGGCTGTCGACGCGATGGCGATCAAGGTCGATGTCGTCGAGCCGACCGGCTCGGAAACCCATGTCTATGGCGCCATCGGCGCTGACACGGTGCGCGCCGTATTCCGCGACCGGGTTCAGGTCAAGCCGGGTGAACTGCTGCCGGTCTCGGTAGCGCCGGGCAACATCCATCTGTTCGACACGGCGACAGGCCTGCCGCTATGAGCGCCGGCATGAAAACGAAAATACCACGATGAAGACGACAACCCAGAAATGAAAACGCCGGCCGACATCATCACGCGCCTGCAGCTGATGTCGCAGGACGGCACCAAATCGGACCGCCGCCTGGCCGGTCTCGTGCTCACCGATCTCGACTTTGCCTCCAAGGCGGCAATCTCGGAAATTGCCGCGCGCGTCGGCGTCAGCGAGCCGACAGTCACCCGTTTCTGCCGCAATCTCGGCTGCGAGGGTCTGCGCGATTTCAAATTCTACCTGGCGCAGGCGATCGCCATTGGCGGCCAGTATCTGTCGCCCGAACCGCTGAACCGGGACGCGCGCGAGCAGCGCATTGCGTCGGCCATCACCGAAGCGGCAATCGCCGCCATCCAGCGCGCCAGCGAAAACCTCGACATGAAGACGCTGGTGGGCGTGGCCGCGCGCATCGTCAGTTCGGGCAATGTGCTGTGCATCGGCTCCGGCGGCATTTCCTCGATGATGGCGACCGAGATGCAGAACCGGCTGTTTAGGCTGGGCGTGCCGGTGCTGGCGCAGATCGACGGGCAGTTGCAGCGCATGTATGCCGCGGTCGCTACGTCGGAGACGACGTTGATCGCGTTCTCGGTGTCCGGCTATGCTCGCTCGGTGATCGACGCCGTGCAGGTGGCCCAGCAATATGGCGCCACCACCATCGCCGTAACCCCGCCGGAATCAGCGCTGGCCAAGGCCGCCGATACCGTCATCCAGTTCCAGTCGCTGGAGGACGGCAACATCTACAAGCCGACCTCGTCGCGCTATGCGCTGCTTTCGATCGTCGACATGATCGTCACCTCGGTGGCCGAGACGCGCGGACCAAGGGTTCTGGAAAACCTGCGCCGCATCAAGCAGAGCGTGAACACGCTGAAGGTCGACGATCCAAAGTTGCCGCTGGGGGATTGAGGACTAACGGCCGAGCGCTTTGATGCTCGTCACCAGCGCCGCCGGATCGCCATTCACGCGTAGCGTCTTCAAGCGAGGGGTAGCGCCAGCAACGACCGACACCGCCGATGCGGGAACTCCCAGCGCCTTGGCGACAAGTCTTTGCAATGCTTGATTGGCCGCGCCATTCTCCGGCACGGCGCGCACGCGCGCCTTCAAATGGCTGCGCCCGTCGGCCATCGTCTCCACGCCTCCGAGCCTGTCCACGGAAGACTTCGGCGTCAGCCGGATAAACAGGTCGATGCCGTCGGCGCGCAAGCGGAATGGCGCGCTCATGCCGCCGTCAGGTTCACAGGACCAGCGGCGCTATCGTGGTGAGAATGAGCTGCCTGAGAAAGAACAGGAGCAGAAGCAGGATGATCGGCGAGATGTCGACGCCGCCAAGGTCGGGCATGAACCGACGGATTGGACGCAGCGCCGGCTCGGTCAGCCGGTAGAGCATGTTGCCGATGCTGCCGACGAACTGATTGCGCGAGTTGACGACGTTGAACGCATAGAGCCAGGAGAAGATCGCCGAGGCGATGATGACCCACCAGTACAGGTCCAGCGCCATGACGATTGTTTGAATGAGGGCGAGCATGCCGGTCTCCGATTGTTGTCGACATGTAGCCATTGCGCGCGAAACCGGCAAGGGCCGGTCGCCTACAAGCACCGGGCACAAGGGATTTCGGCAAAACCCCGCCTTGACAGGAAACCGCAGCCTTCGATAAATGCGCCATCCGCTGGACGGGGCTGTAGCTCAGCTGGGAGAGCGCGTCGTTCGCAATGACGAGGTCAGGAGTTCGATCCTCCTCAGCTCCACCAGCGGAATTTTCCTGCCTGTCGACACATCTAAGTTCCGAGACGTCTCGTCAAAGCCCCGCCTTCGCTGCGAGATAGGGCGCCAGGGCAAGCGAGTAGCTGGCGGTCAGATGATGACTGTCCCGCCAGACGATGATGTTGCCGACAACTGCCGGGCATAGTTGCGGCCCGCAAATGGCATCGAGCATATCGATGGCGCGCACATTTTTCTGTCCTTCCGCGGCCAGCGCCAACACGTTGCTCCGCTCAATATCGCTCAGTTTGGTGACGCATTTCGTTGGGGTCGAACTCAGGCAATCGCCCGGGTCGAATTTCATATAGGGCGTGTTGCGGATGGCAACGATTTGCGAGCCGGCGTCCGTCAGCCCGCCCCAGAGACTTCGCAGCCCCTCGATCATCACGTCTTGCTGAACCGCTCCGTAATTGGACTGGCTGGTGAAGATCAGATCCGGTTTCAGCTTTAGGATCTCGGCCAGCACCTTTTCGTGCCACTGCGCGCATAAGACGTTGGGTTTGCCATTCGCCGTGATGGCCACGCGGGTGAATGGGCAGGCGGATTTTGTAAAGGTAACCAGTTTGAAGTTGCGGTCCTTTGCGATCTTGTCCAGTGCCGGCACCCACTGGGCTGCATGAGAATCTCCCACCAGAACCATTGTTTTCGCACCCGTGGGATCGCCTAGAGAGCATCGTTTGGGCTCCGAGCTTTCCTCCTGGTGGCACTTCCTTGCATACACGACCGGCACGTCCCGCCTCAGCCGGGCCAGCGGCGGCAGAAGGTTCACACCGTCCGGGACCACGGCGCCGGAGACGAGAGCGGCGGGCCCGGGGTAGGAAGGCGTGCCGATCAGCGCGGTGTCGATGCGTTCGGTCTTCAGAAAGAGCAGCAGGCTGCCGGATGCGGCCACGCATGTGAGAACCGCCGCGGTGCCGTATCCCAGCGGCTTCCACCAGGCGCCGCCCCGAGCTTGCCGGTAGCGCTGCTCAACATATCGATAGGACAGATCCGATAGAAGCAGGGTCGCCGCAATCAGGCCGAAGCCGCCGGCAAGGGTCAGCGAATGACCCTGCGCCTGGAAGATGGTGATCAGCGGCCAATGCCATAGATAGACCGAGTAGGAGCGATCGCCGATGAAACGAAGTGGCAACGAATCGAGCCCACGAAACCGGCCGACTTCAACCTCGCCAGCCAGGATGACCAGCACTGTGGCCAAGGTCGGCAACAACGCACTGACGCCGGGAAATGGAGTTGCAGCGGAAAACAGCAAGGCGGACGCAACGATGCCCAGGATGCCGGCGATCGCCAGCCACTGTCTAGTGAGTGCCGCCAGTCGAAACTGGTGTTCGGTCAGCACCAGCAGACCACCCAGCGCCAATTCCCACAGGCGGGTATGGCTGACGAAATAGGCCTGGGCCGGATCCGTCGCCGTCAAAACCACAGAGGCAACAAGTGATGCCGCGAAAATGAGCGACAACGCCCCGATCAAGCAGGCCCTCAGCGGAAGGTCACGGCGGCGCGCCAGCCAGATCACGCCGATCATCACCAACGGCCAGGCGATGTAGAACTGCTCTTCGATGGAAAGCGACCAGTAGTGTTGCACCGGGCTCGGCAAGGTGTCGGCCTCGAGATAGCTGACGGCAATCGAGGCCAGCCGCCAGTTCTCGACATAAAGAGCGCTCGCCACGATCTGGTTGCCTATTTCCTCCCAGCGCGCCTTTGAGATGAAAAGCAGCGTGCCCAGCAATGCCACCAGCAGCACCAAGGTTGCTGCAGGCAACAACCGTCGCACCCGTCGCGAATAGAATTCGATCAGCGAGACGCGACCGTCGCGCAGCGCCATCTGCGCCAGCAGGCCGGTGATCAGATAGCCAGAGATGACGAAAAAGACGTCGACGCCGATATATCCGCCGGGAAGAGCATGGGGCCACAGGTGAAAGACGACGACCAGAGCGACGGCCAGTCCGCGCAACCCTTGTATTTCGGGTTGAAACCGGCGGTTCTGATCGATTGTCACCGGGTATCCCCCAACAGTCTCAGCCGGCCTGGATCAACCGGCCAGTCCCCGCCACGATCTTCATAAGGGCAGAGTGCCGTGAAGCAAGAGCCGATCGCAGCAGTTCATTCCCTTTCCGTCTCCAGCCCGCTCACCAGCGTGTCGACGAAACCCAGCAGCTCACTTTCGAGATCGGTGGACGCCAGGCCAATGAAACGGTCTTCGAGCGAGATGGCGACGATCCCATGCACGGCGGAGAACAGCGTGCGCGCGCGGGCCAAAAGCTCCGGCGTTGCCGCCGCCGGGAGCAGCGCCGCCAGCGGCTCGACCAGATGCTGGATCAGCACGGCATGTTCGGCCAGATGCCATCCGGGCACCGCCACGCCTGGCGCCATGCGATGCTCGAACAGCGCCTTCCACGCCATGCGGTTGCCGCGGGCGAAGCCGAGATAGGCCTTGGCCAGTGCCTTCAGCTTGGCCCTTGGCTCGGCGGCGGCGGTCGCCTCCTGTTCCAACGCCGCCCCAAGTCTTGCCAGCGTGATCGAATTGACGTGCAGGATGAGCTCGTCGAGGTCGGCGAAGGCCGTGTAGAGCGCGCCGAGCGCGCAGCCGGCATCGGCCGTGATGTCGCGTGCACGCAGCCCGGCGAGCCCCAAGGACTGGATGCGCGCTTGCGCGGCCTCGATCAGCCTGCCTTTGAGATCCTCGCGTTTGGCGTCCCGTTTTGCGGTCATTAACCTTCCTTATGCGCAATTCATGAACACCGTTCATTTTCTCCTTGAACGCCGTTCACAATGTGCTACGTTGTGTCGTGAACAACGTTCATAGAGGAGAAACGGAAATGTTGAAACAGTTTTTTGCTCTCGTTCGCGGCCGAAGCTACGAAGCCGCCGAGGCGGTCGTCGACCGCAACGCGCTGATAATCCTGCGCCAGCAGATCCGCGATTGCGCCGACGCTATCGCGGCCGCCCGCCGGGCGGTTGCAATTGCCATCGCCCAGAACGAACAGGAAGTCGCGCAGTTCAAGAAGCTTGTCCTCCGCATCGACGATTTGGAGAAGCGCACGATCGCCGCGATCGAGCAGGGACAGAATGAACTGGCCCGCGAAGCCGCCGAAACCATCGCCATGCTGGAAGCCGAACGCGACGCCTCCGCCGAGGCGCAGAAAAGCTTCGGCACCGAGATCGAGCGTCTCAAGCGGATTATCCGCGTCTCCGAAATGCGCCTGCGCGAATTGCAGCGCGGCCAGCGCATCGTTGCCGCGGTCGACTCGACCCAGCGCCTGCGAGAAAGCGCGCCCGGCTCCAGCCTGTCGGCGCTCAGGGACGCCGAGGAGACGCTGCTGCGCCTGCGCACCAGGCAAAAGCAGATCGACGCCACCGCGGCCGCCATGGCCGAGATGGAACAGTCGGGCGATCCTGCCGCGGTCTCAGAGAAGCTTGCGGCCGCCGGCTGCGGCGCGCCGCTGAGAAGCAGCGCCGACGCCGTGCTCGAACGGCTCACGAAGACCATGACCAAGCCGGCCTGATCGTACCCGGCCTGATTGTTATCCAGTCTGATTGTATCCGGCCTGATTGTATCCAGCCTGAAACAGACCCACGCCCAACCAACCTAACCTTGAAACGAAAGGACCATATCGATGACCCCGAACACCTATTCCCCCAAGGACTCAAGCGCCTGGAAGACCTTCACCATGGCCAGTTTCGCCGTTGCCGCCACAATGATGGCCGGCGGCATCTACTTCATGGAGGCGAGCTTCGCCGCCAAGGGGTTTTATGCGATGGCCGCCATCATGCTCGTGCACACCTCGATCACCATCACCAAGACGCTGCGCGACTCGGAAGAGGCAAGCCGCTTCATCAACCGGCTGGAAGACGCCAAGACCGAGAAGTTGCTGATGGAAGTCAGCCGCAGTAACGAAGTGTAACCGGGTTCCCGCTAAACAAGGCTCAACGCGCAAGACCGCTGATCAATCCAGTCAGGATTTTCACCGGTCTTGCCCAATGGAAGTCGCCGCTATGGAAATCGCCCCGATCAACCGACCGACAGCTCATCTGATGACCTCCAGGCGCTTTGCGCCCTTGTTCTGGACGCAGTTCCTGTCCGCCTTCAACGATAATTTCCTCAAGAACACGCTGGTGTTCCTTATTCTGTTCACGCTGGCGGCGGACCAGGCGGCATCACTGGTCACCTTGGCGGGCGCCGTCTTCATGGCCCCCTTCCTGCTCCTGTCGGCGCTCGGCGGCGAGCTCGCCGACCGCTTCGACAAGGCTCTCATAGCCAAGCGTCTGAAATTCGCCGAGATCGCCGCGGCGGGTGTCTCCGTCGTCGGCATCGCCCTGTCGTCCATTCCCGTGCTGATGACGGCGCTGTTGATGTTCGGCGTTATCTCGGCGCTGTTCGGACCGATCAAATACGGAATCCTGCCCGATCACCTCGAACGCAAGGAACTGCCCAAGGCCAACGCCTGGATCGAGTCAGCCACGTTTGCCGCGATTCTCGGCGGCACCATAGCCGGCGGCGTCGTTTCCGCCGATGGCATCGGCGTCGCGGTGTTCGGACCGATCATGATGGCGCTCGCCGTCGGTTGCTGGCTCGTCAGCCGCTATATCCCGTCCACCGGTTCGGCGGCGCCCGACCTTGTCATCGACAAGAACATCTTCCGCTCGACCTGGCGCCAGGTCGCCGAATTGCGCACCGACACGCGCATCTGGCGCGCCGGCCTGATGACGTCGTGGTTCTGGCTGATCGGCGCCATCGTGCTCTCGCTCCTGCCGGTCCTGATCAAGGATTCGCTCGGCGGCAACGAAATGGCCGTCACCGTCTACCTCGCCGTGTTCGCCGTCTCGATCGCCATCGGTTCGGCCATCGCCGCCTGGATGTCGCAGGGCCGCATCGTGCTGTTGCCGGCACCGGTCGGCACGGCGCTGCTCGCCCTGTTCGGCCTGCATCTCGCCTGGACCATCTCCGGCATGACGCCGTCGCCCCAGGCGGAAACCCTTGGCGCATTCTTCGCCGGCCCAAACACGATCCGCGTCGCCATCGACCTCGCCGGCATGGCCATTGCAGCCGCTTTCCTGGTGGTGCCGACCTTCGCCGCCGTGCAGGCCTGGTCGCCCGAAGCGCGGCGCGCCCGGGTCGTCGCCGCCGTCAGTATCGTCAATGCCGGCTTCATGACTGGCGGCGGCATCATCATGGCCCTGATCCAGACGAAGGTCTCGACCGGCGGCATCCTGTTCGGCCTCGTCGCGGCCAATGCGATTGCCGCCTGGCTGATGCTGAAATATTTGCCGACGAACCCCTTCCGTGACTTCGTCTCCATCCTGTTCCGCGCTTTCCTGCGCCTCGAAGTCGAGGGTATGGAAAACCTCAAGGCGGCCGGCAAGGCGCCGATCCTGGCGCTCAACCATGTCAGCTTCCTCGACGGTCCGCTCGCCTTGACGCTGACCGATGAGGAGCCGGTCTTCGCCATCGACTACACCATTGCCCAGGCCTGGTGGATGAAGCCGTTCATGAAACTTGCCCGCGCTTTGCCGCTCAACCCGGCCAAGCCGATGTCGACCCGCACGCTGATCAAGATCGTGCAGGGCGGTGACCCGCTGGTGATCTTCCCGGAGGGACGCATCACCGTGACCGGCGGCCTGATGAAGGTCTATGACGGCGCCGCCATGGTTGCCGACAAGACCGGCTCGATGGTTGTGCCGGTGCGCATCGACGGGCTGGAGAAGACCTACTTCTCGCGGCTGAGCTCGCAGCATGTGCGCCGCCGCCTGTTCCCGAAGGTCAAGGTGACCATTCTGGAACCGGTCAAGCTCGAGGTGCCGCAAGAGCTGAAGGGCCGCAAGCGCCGCGCCGCGTCGGGTTCCGCGCTCTACCAGGTGATGTCGGATCTCGTTTTCCGCACCCAGGACATCGACAAGACCGTACTGGAAAAGATCATCGAGACGGCGAACGAACGCGGCATGAAACAGCTCGCAGTTCAGGATCCGGTCACCGGTTCTCTCAGCTACAGCAAGCTGCTCACGGCTGCCGCCGTGCTTGGTGAGAAGTTCCAGAACCTTTATGCCGACCAGCAGACGCTGGGCATCATGCTGCCCAACGCCAACGGCTCTTGCGCGACGCTGCTCGGCGTCATGTCCGCCGGCAAGGTTCCGGCGATGATGAACTTCACCGCAGGTGCTGCCAATATTCTGTCCGCCTGCAAGGCCGCCGAAGTCCGCACCGTGCTGACGTCCCGCGCGTTCGTCGAACAGGCAAAGCTCGGCGCCGTGGTCGAGGAACTCGGTCGCTCGGTCGACATCGTGTGGCTCGACGATCTCAGAAAGACCATCAGTCTCAAGGATAAGCTGCTCGGCTTGCTGCGCAAGTCGACGCCGCGCGCGAAACGCAAGCCCGGCGATGCGGCGGTGATCTTGTTCACCTCGGGTTCGGAAGGCACGCCGAAGGGCGTCGTTCTGAGCCACCGCAACATCCTGGCCAACGCCGCCCAGGCGGCGTCGCGTATCGACTTCCATTCGGGCGACAAGGTGTTCAACGTGCTGCCGATCTTCCACTCCTTCGGCATGACCGCGGGCACGGTGCTGCCGTTGATCTCCGGCGTGCCGGTCTATTTCTACCCCTCGCCGCTGCACTACCGCCTCGTGCCGGAACTGATCTACGGCTCGAACGCGACGATCATCTTCGGCACCGACACCTTCCTCTCCGGCTATGCGCGCACCGCTCACCCCTACGACTTCCGCTCGATACGCTATTGCTTTGCCGGCGCGGAACCGGTCAAGACAGCGACGCGCATGACCTATATGGAGAAGTTCGGCCTACGCATCCTCGAGGGCTACGGCGTCACCGAGACGGCGCCGGTGATCTCCATCAACACGCCGATGTACAATCGCTCCGGAACCGTCGGCAAGATCATGCCCGGCATGGAATACCGCCTCGATCCGGTCCCCGGCGTCGACGAAGGCGGCCGGCTGTTCGTGCGCGGCCCCAATGTCATGGCCGGTTATCTCCGGGCCGAGAAGCCCGGCGTGCTCGAACCGCTGGAGGACGGCTGGCATGATACGGGCGACGTCGTCGCTATCGACGAAGGCGGCTTCATCACCATTCGCGGCCGCGCCAAGCGCTTCGCCAAGATCGGCGGCGAGATGATCTCGCTCGCCGCTGTCGAAGCGCTGGCCGGCGAATTGTGGAGGGGCTCGCTGTCGGCGGTCGCCACGGTGCCCGACGCGCGCAAGGGCGAAAAGCTGATCCTCATCACCGAGGCATCCGGCGCCACACGAGCGGAATTCCTCGCCTACGCCAAGACCAACGGCGCCATGGACCTGATGGTCCCGGCCGAAGTGCGGGTGGTCTCAAAGGTACCGGTCCTTGGCTCCGGCAAGCTCGACTTCGCCGCCGTGACAAAAATGGTGCGCGACGAAGAAGCCTTGAAGACCAAGGCCGCCTAATCCGGCTACGGCAACGGGCCGACGCGAGAGCCGGCCCGTTCAGTATGATCAACCCTTCGCCTGCCGCTGCGAAATCAGCATCGCCATGCGCTGGACGGCGCGCAGCTCCATTTCGAGGCCTGGCGATGAGGCAAGCGTCGGCATGTTGAGCGCCACCACGGTCAGCGGATCGAGCGTCGCCAGCAGCACATGGGTCGCCTCATATTTCTCGAACAGCCATGCCAACTGCTCGCGTATGTTCTCGTCCACGGGTGAATCCGGCTGGACATCGGCGAGCGAGCGCACGGGCTCCTGCTCTAGTGCACGGGCCAGCACCTTCAGGTCGAAATCACCGAGGTCGGCTGCCGGCAGGATCAGCGCACCCTCGACAAGAATATGGCTCTGCAGGCCGCGCAGGAAGCGCGCCGAATCGGTGAGGTCGCCCTCGGCCATATGCTTCAGCAACGAGTCGCGGCGCTTCTCCGCGGTGAGGCTGACGCTGTCATTGTAGATGACTGCCAGCAGCGTCGCCGACAGCACGATCACCACGCCCTGCACACTGCCGCGCCAGCCGAGATCGTCGATGCCGCCCAGCGCCAGCCCGGCGAAAACCGAGCTCAGCGTAATCACGGTAAAGGCGCCGATCGTGTAGCGATGGCCGAGGCTCGCGCGTCCAAGGCCGATCGTCAGCCAACACAGGAACAGGATGGCGATGCCGCCAAGCCGAACCGGCACTTCGAACAGGCCGGGCCGGTAGTCGGTGACCATGAACGGAATGATCAACAGCAGCGACAGCGCCATGCGCTCGACCGTGCGGTTTTCGGCCGCCGACAGGCTGTCGCGATCGCGCGTCATCACCAGCCAGCCGATGGCGAGAAAACCTCCGAACTGGAAGGCAAGTAGTACCGCCATCCGCCATGGCTCGGCAAAGCGTTCCGGGATCGGCGCCAGCAGTAGAAACAGCAGGGCGCCGCCGGCGGCAAAGAACTTTAGCGCAAACGGCGCATGCCGGCGCAACAGCCCCTCGGTCAGCAGCAGTGCGGCCAGCGGCAGCAGGCCCGCCGCCGCGATGGTGACGAAGCGGAAGAGTGCGAGGCCGGTAGTCCAGTCGAGGATGCGGCAGGCGAGCAGAACCGTCAGCACCCGCAAACCGAACAGAAAACGCCGCGACAGCGGATCGCCGGTGTCGCGCCCGCCGACGACCGATATCACGATCAGCAGCCCGAACAGCGCCGCCAGCGAGGTGATGGTGTCGGCCACGAGCGTGTCGTCGAGGTTCATCGGTCAGCGCCCATCAGCTCACACCCAGGCATCATCACGGATGAAGCCATCAGCGTGTCCATGGTCTCAGCACATTCCATTGGCGGCTGCTATCCGCCCAGTGTACCACCGGCAAAACCAGCCGCTGCAGCGTGGCCGCCGCACCTGCTACCGCAAGGGCGGCAAGCGAGCCGCGCGGAACCGCGTCGGCGAGATAGGTGCGCGCCGACTGAAAGCTCATCTGTCCGATCTGCAGCACATCATCGCCGCGCGTGTAGTCGAGTTCCTTGCGGCAGAACTCGTTAAAGGTCTCGACGCGGTGCTTGGCCGCCTCGTCGAAGGTCTTCTTCAGATCGTCCGAGCCGCCCGTATAGGCGTTGGTGATGACGAAGCGCTCTTCGTCGAAACCAGCTTCGGGGCCGACACCGAAGACATGGCGATGGCGCGCCATGATCTGCCGCGCCAGAAGCACATGGGTAAGCGAGCGGCGCGCGCCGGCATGCGGTCCTGGGAACACATTGCTGAACGCCTCCGCGACCATGCCGACGACAGCGGGTACCTGGGTGACATTGGAAATCCAGATCGGCCGCAGTTGATTGCGCAAAAACATCAGGAAGCAGGTCAGGCCGTAGAGGATCCAGCTCAGCCCGCGGCTGCGCTCGTCGGGATCGATCATGACCAAACCGAGGTGCAAGACTTCATAGGGCTTGCCGGCGAGCGATATCTCCATCAGCGCCAGCGAGTTGAAGGCGATCGGCTGCCGGTCGCTGCGCCGGTAGACAATGGTGATGATGGAATGTTCCAGCCGGCTGCGGTCGCCGGAAAACACGCCATAGGTCAGGCTGCCGAACTTCAGTGTCTTGGACGCTACCAGCCGCAGATCGCTGCTCAGCTGCTCCAGTTCGGCAGCCTTCATCCAGCGCCCGGGCCGCTCCACGACGCGCGTCTCGTAGTCGGCGGATACGCGCATGCGCACATCCATGAACCGACCTGGCAGCAGCTGCAGAACCGCCTTGAGCACTATTTTTCCCCGTGGCAAGAACGCCGACCGTATAGTGGCCGCCGTCCACCTAAGACGCGGTAAACCCGAGACGGCAGTTCTTGGTTGTACTCAACAAAGTAAAAGAACAGCTGCCAGCCAGTGCGGGCTCAGCTTTCCGCAGCAACCAGATGGCCGCCGCCGACATCGTTCAGCGCCAGCTTCAACGGCGCCTCCCCGATCCTGCGGGTGGCGCTCGGGATTTCCTGGTCGAGGCGCGCGAAGCGCGTTCTGCGCTGCGCCGGATCGGGCACCGGCACCGCTTCGATCAGCCGCCTCGTATAGGGATGGAGCGGGTTGGAAAACACCTGGTCGCGCGTGCCCATCTCGACGATCTGGCCGAGATACATGACGGCAACGCGGTCGGAAATGTTCTCGACCACCGCCATGTCGTGCGAGATGAAGAGATAGGCGACGCCGAATTCGCGCTGCAATTCCTTCAGGAGATCGAGCACGCGCGCCTGCACCGAGACGTCGAGCGCCGAGACGCTTTCGTCGGCGATGATCAGTTTTGGTCGTAGCGCCAGCGCTCGGGCGATGCAGACGCGCTGGCGCTGGCCACCGGAGAATTCGTGCGGGTAAAGCTCCATCTGGTCGGCCGACAGGCCGACGCGCTCGAACAGCGCCGCGACCCGTTCCCGGCGCTCGTCCTTCGAGGCGATGCCATGGATCACCAGCGGCTCGGCGACGAGCTCGCCGACGCGCATGCGCGGATCGAGCGAAGCGAAGGGATCCTGGAAAATCATCTGGACGTCACGGCGCACCGCCTTGCGCTCGTCGCGGCCAAGACCGGAGAGATTGCGCCCGCCAATGACGATGTCGCCGCTATACGGCGCCAGTCCGGCCAGCGCCTTGGCGGTCGTCGACTTGCCGCAGCCGGATTCGCCGACCAGAGCAAGCGTTTCGTTGGGCGCGATCGAGAAGCTGACGCCCTCGACGGCGTGGACGCGGCGGGTGACCTGGCCAAAGATGCCGCCACGCAGATCGAAGCGGACATGCAGGTCGTTGATCTCGGCGACATTGGCCGGTTTCAAGACGTCAATCGCATCCCTGGATTTCTGTCGACCGACGCCACTGCCGATGCGCGGCACGGCAGCCAGCAGTTCGCGCGTATAGTCGGCCTGCGGCTGGACAAAAATATCCGATGTCGTGCCTTCTTCGACCATGCGGCCGTCGCGCATGACGATGACCCGGTCGGCCATTTCGGCAACCACGCCCATATCGTGGGTGATCAGGATGACGCTGGTGCCATGCTGGCGCTGCAGGTCGCGCAACAGCTCCAGCACTTCGCCTTGCACGGTGACGTCGAGCGCCGTCGTCGGTTCGTCGGCGATCAGCACGTCGGGCTCGAGCGCCAGCGCCATGGCGATCATCACCCGCTGGCGCATGCCGCCGGAGAGTTCGTGCGGAAACTGCTTTAACCGGCTTTCCGCCTCCGAAATGCGCACCGCCTTCAACGCCTCGATGGCGCGCCGGCGGGCTTGCGCCGACGACAGGCTGGTATGCGCCTCGATTGATTCGGTGAGTTGCCGGCCGATCGACAGAACCGGGTTGAGCGAGGTCATCGGCTCCTGGAAGATCATGGCGATGCGGTCGCCGCGAATGCGCCGCATCTGGCGTACGTCGAGGGTTGCTAGGTCGGTGTCGCCCCGATTCCCATCCCGAAGACGGATCATGCCTGACGATATGCGCGCCGCCGGCTGCGGCAAAAGCTGCATGATCGCCAGCGCGGTCATCGACTTGCCGGAGCCGGATTCGCCGGCAATGCAGAGCGTCTCGCCGCGCGCCAGCGTCAGCGACAGGTTGGAGACGACATCGCGCTCGCCGTCCTCGCCGCGCACGCTGACGGAGAGGTTGGCGATGGAGAGGATGGGGTTGTCGGCGAGGGTCATTGTGGGTGGAGCCCTGCGACGGATTGGTTCCGTCGCACCATTCGCACAAACCTTGGCGCTGACCCCCACCCGGACCTCCGGTCCGACCTCCCCACAAGGGGGAGGTAGGGTGGCAGCGCTTTACCCTCCCCCTTGTGGGGAGGGTCGCTGCGAAGCAGCGGGGTGGGGGTGCGGCGCCGACGTACCGTCATTCAAACACGCAACGCGGAAAATAGAACGACACCACCCAGTTCGGCATGTCGACGATCTCGCTGATGCGCAGGTCCCCGCACACCGAGGCCAGCATATAGGCCTCGACCGGATCGATCTGATACCGCCCAGCAAGCAGATCGACCATCTGCGCCACCGCCTCCTTGGCGCCGGTCATCAGGTCCGGCCCGATACCCGTCGTTACCTCATAGCCCTTGGCGTCGAGATGGCGCGTCACCGGACCGGCGGTGGTGAAGCGCGGCGTCTTCAGCCTGGCGTCCTTGACAAGGTCGAGCTTGAGCACGACGTCCATCGGGCTCTCGATCGCCGTGCCGCAGACCTCGCCATCGCCTTGTGCGGCGTGCGTATCGCCGACCGAGAACAGCGCGCCGGCCACCTCAACCGGCAGATAGAGCGTCGTGCCGGCAGCGAGATCGCGGATGTCGAGATTGCCGCCGACCCGCCGTGGCGGCACCACCGAGTGAAGCCCCATCTCAGCCGGCGCATTGCCGATGGTGCCGGCGAACGGCTTCAGTGGTACGCGCGCGTTTTTCCCGAACAGCGCCGGTTCGAGCGCGGCTGCATCGTATTTCCAGATGTTCAGCGCCGGTTCCGTGAAGTCGTCGGCGAGCAGGCCGAAACCCGGAATGTTCGCCGTCCAGCCGAAGCCGGACGGTTTGAACATCTCGATCGTCACCTTGAGCGCGTCACCCGGCTCGGCGCCCTCGACGAAGATCGGCCCGGTCACCGGGTTGACCCCGGCGAAGTCGAGCTTGGCGATTTCGGCAACCGTGCTGTCGGCGTTCAGCTGGCCGCCGGCGGCATCGAGGCACTGGAACTCGATGGTCGCGCCGGGCGCCACCCGCTCGGCCGGGACAAAGGAATTGTCCCAGCCGAAATGGTGGTGGCGCCCATGGATGGTGTAGTCGCAGTTATTGCACATCTTTTACGTACACATTGTCGTAGTTGATCGGGATATGGACCGGGTCGACATAGAGGTTGTCGGCGCCGCCCATGCGCGCGGATTTCATGGTGAAGCGCTGTTCGTTGAAGACCGGCGCCCAGGGCGCGTCTTCCATCACCTTGTCGTAGATGGCGCTCCACATCTTGTCGCGTTCGCCGGCCTTTGCCGGGTCGACCACCGAATCCGCCTCGGCCGCCTTGGCGTCGAGATCCTTGTTGCAATACCACGACCAGTTCCAGCCGCCGGGCACCGCGCCGGCGCAGCCGAGGATCGGGCCGTAGAAATTCGACGGATCGGGGAAGTCGGCGATCCAGGCCATGCCGCCCGACCAGATCATCGGCGCGCCGGCCTTGTCACCGCCGGCGGCGATGACATTGGCCTGCGCCAGCGACTGGATGCTGGCCTTGATGCCGATCGCCGCCAGGTCCTGCTGGATCGCTTGGGCAATGCGCGGGTTGGGATCGGTGTTCATGGCGAACAGCTGCGTGTCGAAACCATCGGCATGACCGGCCTCGGCCAGCAGCGCCTTGGCTTTGGCTACGTCATAGGGATAACCCTTGTAGTCCTTGTCGTAGCCCGGCATCGACGGCGGCAGCGGCTGGTTGGCCGGCACGGCGCGGCCGTTGATGATCTGGATGATGCGCGCCTTGTTGAGCGCCATGTTGACGGCCTGACGCACCTTAACATTGTCGAACGGCGCCATGGTGGTGTTCATGGTGACGTAGCCGGTGTGCAGCTGACCGCCTTCGACGACACGCGCCTTCTGCTCGGGATCGGCCATCACCTCCTGGAACTTGGCCGGCGGAATGCCGTCGCCGGGAACATCGATCTCGCCCTTCTGCAAGCGCAGCAGCGCCACGATCGGCTCCTGGCCGATCTCGAAGGTGATCTTGTCGAGATGCGGCAGGCCCTTGTGCCAATAGTCCGCATTGCGCTCGAAGACAATGCGCTGTCCCAGCGTCCACTCGGCGAGCTTGAAGGCGCCGGTGCCGACCGGATGCTTGCCGAAATCGGCGCCATATTTCTCGACCTCTTCCTTCGGCACGACATGGGCGAAATTGATGGCCATGACATGCAGGAAGGTGGCGTCGGGCCGGGTCAGTTCGAACTTGACCGTGTAGGGGTCGATGACGGTGACACCGGACAGGCCTTCGGCCTTGCCGGCGGCGACATCGTCATAGCCCTTGATCGAGCCGAAGAAGCCGGCGCCGGGGCTCTGCGTCTTCGGATTGGTGACGCGGTCGAGCGAATATTTCACGTCGTCGGCCGTCATCTCGCGGCCATTGTGGAATTTCACGCCATGGCGCAGCTTGAAGGTGAAGGTCTGGCCGTCGGGCGAAATCTCGTAGCTTTCTGCCAGATCGGGCTTCAAATTGGTGGTGCCCGGCTCGTAATCCATCAGCCCATCGAACAGGCTCTTGATCATCGACCAGTTCTGCCAGTCATAGCCGATCGCCGGATCGAGGGTCGCAACATCGTCCTTGTAGGTGATGGTGATGGCGCCGCCTTGCTTGGCGTTGGGATCGACCGTGTCTTCGGCGCGGACGCTTGTCATGCCGAGCATGAGGGCCAAGGCCGATGCCGCGACTGTGGATGCGAGAAACTTTTTCATTGTTGTGTTCCCTTTCTCTGTTTCATTTTCATCTGAGCTTGATGCGGGGATCGATGAACGGCGCGATGATGTCGGCGAGCAGATTGCCGAGCACGATGGCGAAGGCCGAGACCAGCGTGACGCCCATGATGATCGGAATGTCGACGCGCTGGATCGCCTGCCACGCCAGCTGACCGATACCCGGCCAGCCGAACACGCTTTCGACGACGACGATGCCGCCCATGAAGATGCCGATGTCGATGCCGATCATGGCGATGACCGGCAGGATGGCATTCGGCAGTGCGTGGCGGAATATGATGGCGCTGCGCGCCAGGCCCTTGGCCCGCGCCGTGCGGACATAATCCTGGCGCAGGACGTCAATCATCGACGAGCGCATCATGCGCGCGTACCAGCCGGCGCCGAGTATGCCCATGGTCAGCGACGGCAGCACCAGATGGCGCCATGTGCCGTAGCCGCCGATCGGAAACCAGCTTAGCCGCACGGCAAAGACGTAGAGCAGCAACAAGCCGACGACGAATTGCGGCGCCGAGACGCCGACGAAGGAGGCCACCATCAGGGTCTGGTCGGTGGCGGAGCCGCGCTTGACGGCGGCGATCAGCCCCATGCTTAGACCGATCAGCAACTCGCACAATATGGCGCCCACCATCAAAAGCAGGCTGGCCGGCAGCCGCGAGACGATGAGCTCGGTAACCTCCGAGCGCTGGATGTAGGAGCGGCCGAGATCGCCGCTGATTAGCTTCGTCAGGTAGTGCCAATACTGGACGACGAAAGGCTGGTCGAGGCCGAGCTGCTGGCGGATGTTTTCCACCGTCTGCGGCGTAGCACTGCGGCCGGCGATCTGCCGCACCGGGTCGGCCGGCAAGAGGTAGAGCAGCGCAAAAGTGATCAGCGAGACGCCAAGCAGGATGAGCAGCGACTGGATCAGCCGGCGGCCGAGATAGGCGATCATGACCGGCCCCCCATTATTCCCGGCCCCTTTGCGTCGGATCGAGGATGTCGCGCAATGCGTCGCCGATCAGGTTGAAGGCCAGCGCCAACGCCAGGATTGCGGCGCCGGGGAAGAACACCAGCCAGGGGGCGGCCTGGAAATAGGTCTGGTTCTCGAAAATGATGTTGCCCCACGACGCGGTCGGCGGCTGCACACCGATGCCGAGGAAGGAAAGCGTCGCCTCGAGCAGAACCGTGGTCGAGATGCCGAGCGTGCCCCAGACGATGATGGTCGGCAGCAGATGCGGCAGGATGTGGCGAAATAGGATGCGCGGCGCACTCGCCCCGATGCTGCGCTCGGCATCGATGAACTCGCGTTCGGCCAGCGACGATGTCTCGGTGTAGATGACACGCGCCGTCTGCACCCAGTTGACCAGCGCGATGACCATGGCGACGATCCACAGGCTGGGCTGAAACACTGCCGCCAGGCAGATGGCGAGCAGCAGCGCCGGGAACGCCATCATCAGATCGGTGAAGCGCATCAGCGCGCTGCCGATCCAGCCGCGGAAATAGCCTGCGGTGACGCCCACCAAAGTGCCGATCAAAAGCGCCACGCCATTGGCGACGATGCCGATGATGAGCGAGGTGCGGGCGCCGTAGAGGATGCGGGTCAAGAGGTCACGTCCGAGCAGGTCGGTGCCGAGCCAGTACTGGGCGCTGGGCGGCAGCGGCGAGCCCTCGATGGTCAGGCCGTCGAACATCTGCTCGTTGGGGTCATAGCCGGTCAGCCGGGGCGCCAGCACAGCGCCGGCAAGGACAATGGCGACGATGACCAGGCCGAGCAGCGCGAGGCGGCGTTTCACCAGCCGGCGCCAGACACCGGCGCGCGGTTTTGCCGGCATGCGCACCGGTAGATCAGGCGCGATGGGACTGGTCATCGCCGCCTTCTTCCCCCGTCGCTTCCTCGCTTGTCATTGCCACGATCCGACGCGCGGCATCCTCGACGCTGATCTGCCAGCTCATCGCCAGCGAACGCAGCTGCGCATAGGCGCGCTCGTCGTCGCTGCCTTTCGACAAGGCCGTCACCGCGCGCACGATGGTCTGGCGCTCGGCGACGCGCTGGCGCAGCGACGCTATCTCGCCGGCTAAATGTTTTCGGGCCTCGAAACTCTGTCTCGCGATCAACAGAGCGCTGTAGACGCCGGCATTGCCGACCGGCTTCAGCAGCTGCGCATCGGCCTTGTGCGACAGCGCCCATTCGATACGCCCCGGCGCCTCGGAACCGATCAGCGCCACCAGCGGCATCGGCGCCTCGCCCGGCTTCCACGGGAATTGCTCGTCGAAACCGAGATCGGCATCGAAGAAGACGAAATCGGCGGCGAGAGCTTCCGGCGGCAATTCCGGCCAGCAGTCGATCGTAGCCAGGCCGATGGCCGACAATTGCCTGGTGATGGCCTGCACCGTCGGATGCGGGCGATGCAGGATGAAAGCCCGCGCGCCGCCGAGATTGGGGATGCGCGTCCGGGTCATGACACCACTCTCAGACGCGGACGGCCGAACGTCTTGGCGGGGTCGTAGCGCGACAGATATGGATCCGGCGCGACCTCATCCTCCTGGCTGACGACCTCGAAGAAGCCATCGGCGATCCGGCCGATGATCACCGGCAGCGTCGCGTGCTGGGAGTGGGCGTCGATGGCGATCGGCCCGAGCCGGGTGGAGAAGCGCCGCTCGGCGAAGGCTTTGGAAAATTCCGCCGGGCCGGCATCAGTGTCGCGCGACAGCACGTCGGCCATCACCTGCACCGAGGCATAGGCGGAGGCCTCGAAGGACGAAGCGAAGGCAGCCGGCCGGGGCGCGAAATAGGGCCCGACCGACAGATGCCCTTTCCCTGTCTCGCCGATCGCCGGCAACTCGCCTTCGGTGAGGTTGCAGGAGATGGCGGGGCAGTTTTCCGGCCTGAATGCCGCATCCTCATCGCCCAACTCGCGGTAAGCCGCCAGGAAGGCGTAGGATGAGGTGCCGATCAGATTGTTGAGGATGAAGCTCGGCCTCGTCGCCCGGATTTCCGCGATCAGCCGCGACACGTCGGTCTCGCCGATGCGCAGATAGCGCTCGCCCAGCACTTTGCCGCCGGCATCCGCGATCAGGTCGCGCGCCACGCGGTTCATCTCCCAGCCCCAAATGTAGTTGGAGCCGAGCAGGAAGCCGTTGGCGCCGAAACGCGGCACGACATGCGCCATCAGCGGAACCAGATGCTGGTTGGGGCAGGCGTGCATGTAGACGACATGCTCGTTGGCCTCGAACCCTTCATAGGGGCAGGCATACCAGAGCATGCCGCCGGCCTTCTCCAGCACCGGGATGGTTTCCTTGCGGCTCCACGAGGTGACGCAACCGACGACATGGCGGGCGCTGCTGGTCCTGAAAATGTCCTCGCACAAAGTCGCGTAGCGATCGGCATTACTTTGCGGATCGCGCTCGACCGGAACCAGTTCGATGCCATAGCTCCGATCGGCATTGATGTCGGCGATGGCGCGCATGGCGCCCATCCGGCACGCATCGGAGACCAGCTGGTAGCTGCCCGAACGGGAATACAGGATGCCGATCTCGATACGCCGTTTCAAACCGATCCTCAGAAATGACAATGCCCCGCAGCCAGCGCCGGAGGGCGAGGCATGCGAGGCATATTTGCCGCCCGGCGACCAAGGCCGGTATTTTGCGCTAGCGTATTCGGTCCGGCGGGTCAGTCAAGCGGGAAAGTACGTGGTCATGGGATCGGCCTTGTCCGACTGATTCTAGTTCCGCAGCGTGAACACCAAAGGCGCCACGACAGCCGTCCCGGCCTTCTCAGGCGGTGGCGCGGGCACCGTCGCACCCTGCAGAATGCCGAGCGCGGCGCGATCGAGATCGGCGTCCCCCGAAGATCGTGTCAGCCGGACGGAGGTCACCTTGCCCGAAGCGCTGACGACGAAGGTCACATTTGCGGTACCCACGGCGCGCCGCGACCTTGCCGCGCTCGGGTAGCGCTTGTGCCGATTGATCCATCCGATCAGCTGGGAGTTCCATTTGCTTGCACTGACTGATGATCCTCTCGATTGCGAAGCCTTCGGCGGCGACGCCTTCGCCGCTGCCTTTTGATCGACACTGGCGGTCACGACCGCTTTCGCCGGCGCGGCCTTTTCCTTCTTCTCTTTCGGTTTCGGCTTGGGTTTTTCGGCAGCCTTCTTCGCCTTCTCGATCGGCTTGGCCTCCACCGGCTTGGTCTCCGCCGGCTTGGTCTGGGGCAGCGGAATGACCACATCCGGCGCTATGGTCGGGACGATGTCGGGCACCACCTCATCCAGCGGCGGCGATTGATCGGGCTGCTCGGCCGCTGCCGTCTCGATCGGAGCGGCGGGTTGAACCGCTTCCGTCTTCTCGGCGACCGGCTCCGGCTGACCGGGCTCGGGCTCTACGACGGGCTTCAGTTCGGCAACCGCCTCCTCGATCTGGTTCGGCGGCTCGGGCGTCACCACGTCGGCCGCTGAGTCCACCCGCACCGCCGGCGCCACCATCATCGGCGACAGCTCGATAGCCACAGCCGGCGGCGGGCCGCCATCGGCCATGTTGGCCAGGCTGAAGCTCTGCACGGCATAGGCGATTGCGACATGCGCGCCGACAATGACAATGGCCGCAGCCGCCCACAAACCGATCTCGCGCGCGCCGGCGCGCGGCGGGTCGGCGGTGGGAACGGCCGCGGCCAGTTGCGTCATGGGGCGGCGCCCGGGTGCGGCGCGGATGCGTCCGCCGGCACCGTCTCCAGCCCGACCAGCGCGATCTTCAGATAACCGGCGCCGCGCAGCAGGTTCATCACCTCCATCAACTCGCCATAGCCGACCGCCTGGTCCGCACGCAGGAAGATGCGTATCTGCTTGTCGCCCTTGGTTCTGCCGTCGAGCACGGAGGCAAAAGTCTGGCGCGGCACGCTGTCATTGCCGATCGCCAGCGTCAGATCGTCCTTCAGCGTCAGGAACAGCGGCGTTTCCGGCCGCGGCGCCGGTGTCGCGGTCGAACCCGGCAGATCGACATTGACGTCGACTGTCGCCAACGGGGCAGCGACCATGAAGATGATCAGCAGCACTAGGATGACGTCGATGAACGGGGTGACATTGATCTCGTGGTTTTCTTCGAGATCGCCATCGATAGCCTCGCGAATTCTAGCCGCCATGGCCCATCACCGCCGCCAGCGCGGGCGCCTGCGGCACCGTGCGGAAATCGAGATCGCGGCTGACCAGCCGTTCGACCCCGGCCGAGGCATCGGCAAGAATCTGCCGGTAGCCCGCTATCGACCTTGCAAAGAGGTTGTAGATGACCACTGCGGGAATAGCCGCGACCAGGCCCATCGCCGTGGCGAGCAGCGCCTCGGCGATGCCGGGCGCGACGACCGCGAGGTTGGTGGTCTGCGCCTGCGAGATGCCGATGAAGGCGTTCATGATGCCCCAGACGGTGCCGAACAAGCCCACGAAGGGCGCCGTCGAGCCGATCGTCGCCAGCACGCCGGTGCCGCGCGACACGCGCCGCGCCGCCGCCGCCTCGATGCGCGACAGGCGCGACGCCACTCGTTCCTTCAGCCCGTCGCCGGTAACATGGCCGAGCGCACCGGCCGAAAGGGCAGTCTCTTCCTCGGCTGCCCGCACCAAAAGCGCACCGGGGCCGCCATTGTTGCCAAGCGAGCGCCCGGCCTGGCGCAGTGTGGCGGCATTGCCGATGGCGCGCGCAGCGCGCCGGGCGCCGAGCTTGCCGAAGAGAATCTCCAGCGATTTGGCCAGCCACACCGTCCAGGTGACGAGCGAGGCGAAGGCCAATCCGATCATCACCGCCTTGACGATGATGTCGGCGGCCATGAACATGCCCCAGGGCGACAGATCGTGCGGCAGCGTCAGCGATATTGCCGAAGGCTCGGCCTGCGCGGATGCACCGGGCTGGGTTGCCGGCTGTGGCGCGGTCGGCGCCGCCTGCCCGGCAGTTGGCGAAGCCGGCGCGACAGGCGCAGCCGGTGCGGGCCGTTCGACTGCGACCGGGGAAGGCTGGGCCGCCGACCGGGCAGCTGCAGCGGGTTCCGTCGTCACCCTGGGCTGCGTGTTTGGCTGCTCTTGCGCAGCAGCGCTGCCGGCCGACAGCATGACCGCGGCCAGCGCCGCCAACAAACCATTTCTGGACACGCTTCGTCCTCGCTTCGTCATTGTACGTACCGATCGGCTGGTCGGTGACGGAATGTCGACCCCGAAAATCCAGCCACTGGTTCTGGCTTCTCTCAAACGCGGCACAGCCGCTGGAAACAATTCAGGCGGCCGAGTGCCCTGCTTGACTATAAAACATGAGTTTGCGAGTCAACAAACAAGATGGCTTTTTTGGCCAACGATTATCGGCGCGATGTCTCAGCGGCACATCGTCCTGGCGTCGGTCTACCTGGTGTCGTCGCACTGAGGGATGGACGGCCGCAGGGTTGCTGGGCCACGATACCGGGCAGCAATTGAGGCAGGCTGCGATGATCAAGGCGATACCGTTCGATTTCCCCTATGACGGCCGGCTGGTGCCGGCAAACACCGCGCTGCTGGTCATCGACCTGCAGGAGGATTTCCTCTCGCCGACCGGCTATTTCGCCAGGAAGGGTTATGACCCCGCGCCGCTGCGCGCCATCCTGCCGACAGTCAACCGACTGATATCAGCGGCACGCGCGGCCGGCCTCACCATCATTCACACCAGGCAGGGATATCGCGGCGACATGGCCGACATGACGCCGTACGAGAGATGGCGCCGCAAGCGGGCGGGTCTCGAAGGCACCGACGTGCTGCTGCGCTCCGGCCCCGGCTTTCAGATCGTCGCCGACATCGACGTCGCGCCGCACGACATCATCGTCGACAAGACCTGCAACAGCGCCTTCACCTATACGGATCTGGAGCTTGTGCTGCGCGCACGCGGCATCACCCATCTGATCTTTTCCGGCTGCACGACCGATGTCTGCGTGCACACGACGCTGCGCGAGGCCTGCGACCGCAATTTCCAGTGCCTGACCATCGCCGACGCCTGCGCCAGCGGCGACCAATACGCGCATGACGCGGCGCTGCATATGGTGACGGTGGAGGACGGGGTATTTGGTACGCTGACGGAATCTGGCGCGGTGCTGGAGGCGCTGGCCGTGCTGAGTGGTGATTAGACGCTGGCGGGACAGCACCCCTCTGCCCTGCCGGGCATCCCCCGCAAGGAGGGACATCAGACATCACGTCGGCTTTCGCCAATCACCAACGTTGAGAGCCGGCGCTCAAGCTGCCAATCTCCCCCTTTGAGGGAGTCCGGCAGGACAGAGGGGGGTGCTGTCCCGCCGGCGTTCCCGATCGCCATCCTGCTACCCAGCTGCGTGAATATCCGACCCGCCCCGCGAGGCAAACGCGCCAGGCTGCGGCACCTCCGCCTCACGGCGTGCCAGCGAGTTGCGCAAGAGCGCGATCGTCTCGCGGCCGACGCTGGCGATCTCGCGCGGCCGGTCGACACCGACGATCATGAACTCGCTGATGCCCAGCGCCGCATAGGGCAGCAGCGACAGGGCGATCTGCGCCGGTGGTCCGGAAAGTTCGACCGCCTTGTGGCCGACGGTAGAGGCGCCACCCTCCGAGCGGACCCGGACCGGAAGCGCAAAACGCAGCTTGCCGGCGCGGCCATGCTCGGCGGCGGCGCTGCGCGCCCGTTCCATCAGCTGGCGGATCTCGTCGAGCGAACCAGCCGTGAGTTCAAACACGTCGGCATGGCGGCCGGCGACCTTGAGCGCGGTGCCGGACTGGCCACCCATGCGGATGGTGATATCGGCACCGTGCGGTCCTTTACGGGGCACGTAGCCGCCCTTGATGCTGTAGAACGCACCTTCATGGTCGAACGGCCGGTCGTTCGACCACAGCCGCTTCAGCAGCACCAGATACTCGTCGATGCGCTGCCAGACCACGGTGTGGCCGACCGGACGCGTCTCGGCATCGTCGTCATCCAGCGGCTCGCTCAGCATCCTCAGCGCCAGCCGGCCGCCGCTCCTGGCGTCGAGCGCCGCCAGCTGCCGCGCCGCAACCGCAGGCGCGATCACGCCGGCCCAGTGCGTCAGCACCACTTCCAGCGACGAGGTGCGGTCCAGCGCCTGGGCGGCGATGTCCATATTGGTCAACACCCCGGCCGGGTCGTCGACGACGATGTTCTGGAAGCCGGAATCCTCGATCAGCGACAGCTTGGTCGCCGTCTCGACGAAATCATAGAAGAACGGTACGGCCGAACCGGCATCGGCGGCGTGCGTTTTACCGGGAACATGCGTGAACTCGATCGGCATTGCCATCTCCTCCATCACGCTGGATGTATGTCGCCCCCGGTTTTGAGACGACGACATGCGTAAAAACAAGCATCAGCGCCAAAGCGCGTCCGCGTTCGGTTCATCAACTCCGGTCACTCACTGAAAGCGCTAGGTCGCCACCCTTTCGGCCTGATCGGTCAGGGAATCAAGCCGAGCACGACTGCCCCGGTGAAC
Organism: Mesorhizobium sp. M0761; assembly: GCF_040320205.1. Lineage (NCBI taxonomy): Bacteria > Pseudomonadati > Pseudomonadota > Alphaproteobacteria > Hyphomicrobiales > Phyllobacteriaceae > Mesorhizobium > Mesorhizobium sp. M0761. Next base: position 1,927 of record NZ_JAMYPF010000034.1, on the reverse strand, counting down.
ACGAACGCAAGGGCAAAGAGGAGATAGGCGAAAGCGCCGGCATAGGCCGGGCGGAAAGCCTGGCTATTGGCCAGCCTCTGGCTGGTGCGGTCCGTCTCGGCGTTCTGGATATAGGACATATCGACCTCCGTCTTGCGGATTAATCTATAAAATCAGTAGACTTTGTCGAGTGCTATTTTTTGGGGATATGTAGAACGATTTTCTCAGTATTCCTTATTATTTGGTTTGGGATTGCTGGGAGCCCCCTGTTGGCGACAAGCGAGCGACAAGCTTGGCCGACGTCTGCATAGGCGATAGCATCGCCATTCCGGCGTAAATGCGGATCATTTCGATCGGGAACGGGGAACAGAACATGGGTACAAGACTAGCCGGCAAGATTGCAATCATCTCGGGCGGCGCGACCGGAATGGGCGGAGCGGCCTCGGAATTGTTCGCCGCCGAAGGCGCCAAGGTGGCGATCATTGACCGCAATGGCGAGGCGGCGGCAGCCACTGCGGCGGCGATACGCGCGCGGGGACATATCGCCGAACACTGGGTGGCCGACGTCTCGGACGAGGCGCAGGTCGAGGCCGCAGTGAAGGCGGCGACGGTCAGGCTCGGCCCGGCCACGGTGTTGTTCAACCATGCCGGCACCATCGTGATAAAGCCGTTCCTGGAGACCACAGTGCAGGAATGGGACTGGCTGCATGCGGTCAATGTCCGCTCGATGTTCCTGATGACGCGCGCCGTGTTGCCGGGCATGATCGCTGCCGGTGGCGGTTCGATCGTCTGCACCTCGTCGATCTCGGCTGTGGCGGCCACACCCATGGAGGTGCTCTACGACACCACCAAGGGCGCCTGCCACATGTTCGCGCGCGCCATCGCAGTCGAATTCCGCGACCGCAACATACGCTGCAACGCCGTCTGTCCCGGCTTCATCCGCACGCCGCACGGCCTGCGCGAGGTCGCCGATCTCGGCAAGCTCGGCGTCGACGTGTCGGACGCCGCATTGGCCGCACAGCAGGGCCGCATCGGTGAGCCGGAGGAAGTGGCCAAGGCAGCGCTGTACCTCGCCAGCGATGAGTCCAGCTTCGTTAACGGGACGCATCTGTTTGTCGATAATGGTTTTACGGCGATGTGAGTATCCCAGGCTTGGCGCCCTTCCTCTCCCCCGTCGATCGGGGGAGAGGTGTCGAGCGCAGCTCGACGGAGTGGGGGTCGACCCTTGGCGCAAGGAAGATCCATGCGCACCCGTTGGCAACAGGGCGAGGTGGTTCCCCACTCCGTCGCTGGGTTGTGTGCGTCAAGTTCTGCAAAATGGGCGATCATGAAACTGGTCATGCGGCTTGGCGTAGAGCGAGCTTCTTGTGCTCGCGCAGATCATCCATGTTGATATAGCGGTTGGCCTCCATCCAGTTTTCGTTGGTTTCGACGGCCAGCGCCCTGACCAGGCGCAGGCAGCTTTCGGCGTTCGGGAAGATGCGCACGACATAGGTGCGCCGGCGGATTTCCTCGTTGAGCCGTTCAAGCATGTTGGTGGACTTGAGGTGCTTGTGATGCTGACGCGGCAGCCGGAAGAAAGTCAGCGTCTGTTCTATGGCTTCTTCCGCCCAGGTGGTCAGCCGCGGGTAGCGGGCGGACCATTTGGACAGCCACGCGGCGAGATCGGCCTTGGCCTCGGCGAGATCGCGCCGGTCGTAGAGCCAGCGCAGTTCCTGCAGACAATCGTCGCCGTGCTTCCTGGGCAGGTGATCGAGCGCGTTCCTGAGGAAGTGGACGTAGCAGCGCTGCCATGCTGCTTCCGGGATCACCTCGCCGATCGCCGCGACCAGGCCGGCATGGTCGTCGGACACGGTCAGTTCCACGCCCTTGAGACCGCGTCGTTTCAAGCCGACGAGGAAGTCCTTCCAGGCCGAGCGGCTCTCGCGATTGGCCATCTCCACGGCCA
>NZ_JAMYPF010000033.1:0-34848 GCF_040320205.1 Mesorhizobium sp. M0761 | reverse complement strand
GCGCGAGCACAAGAAGCTCGCTCTGCGCCAAGCCGCATGACCAGCATCATGATCGCCCATTTTGCAGAACTTGACGCACACAACCATCATGCGAAGACGTTCGCTCCGGTGCGGGACGACTTCAAGTCCTTTTCAAGGGTGTTGGGAGGTTGGCCCACGGCTGAAGGGCTGCACAACCAAGGGGCACGATCAGCTTCTGCACCTTCAGACACATCGTGATAACCTGTCGGCCATGAAATCGGAGGCTTGAGAGAAACGTGGGCGGGCCCCAGGAGACTAATTTCTGCCCATGGGAAGGCGATGTCCGCGCTAGCCGGAATGTCAGCTACCGAAGATCCGCCGCCTGAAGGCTGCCAGTCCGCTAATGGCCGCCCCAAAGCTGCCGGTCAACACAAGATCGCATTGGAACCGATCCTTCGCATCCCCCGTTATCGAATGGAAGGGACATTACTTGTCATTAGGAGATGAAGAATGAAGCGGCTTCTTTTTGCCACTGCCATGATGGCTGTTTCCAGCGGGCTTGCGTTCGCGGGGACGACAGGGACAACAGGGACAACAGGGACGACCTCGAGTGGCTCCTCCACTACCACAACGATGCCGACGACAGATAACAACACGGATTCGACCACAACGAAGTCGACCAATTCGAACTCAGCGAAGGACTGTGCGCCGGGCCAGCAGAGTGGCAGTGCCAAGCAGGCCGCTCCTGGTCAACAGGATGACACCAGTGCCAAGTCCGCAGCCCCTGGACAGATGAAAACGACTGCCGAAGGTTGCTAATTGTGCCGGGATAGGCCGGTTTGCACCGGCCGGATGGATGCCTACCGCTGCCGACCGGCGGCAACGGTCCGGCCCGTGCGCCCTTCGATCAGTGCGGGCCGTTTTTCTGAAAGAACCTCCCTTAATCGTCCAACGAGCCTGCAGCCTTTTCTTGGGCGAGCCGGAATGCATAGTTGGTTGCGATGTGATTGTTGAAAGCGGCCTTGGCGAAGGCAGATTTGAACGCGACAAACGCCTCAAGCGGCACGTCCAGGAAATCGTATTGCTTCCCCCCTGGCTCAAAACCAGACAGAGAACCCTGGTCCGGGTCAATAGTCGAACTTGCGCATCGAGGTCGACGGCATGGTGCGTTTCAAGAAACCAGCGTGAGCCGCGGCCAGCCGGGTATGGACCGCCCTACAGGCTGAACTGTATTCGAAGATGTGACCGGGCGTAGAATGACGTCTCGTTCCGCCGCTTCGCGCGCCGCCCTGATCGGAGTTTTCGCGTTGACGGTGTGGGTGGCCGTCACGGCATCGCCTGCCATCTCCTCAACACGGTATTTCGGCACTTTTGTTCCTACGCGTCGGTAGCTAGCAACTCCGCTTGTTTAGGGGTCGCCCTCAAAGAGGAGAATAAGGTGGCAAGCTCGGGTCGCCCTGCCGCCGGGGGGGTGACCCGGCGGCTTGCACGTTCGACTAGGGTCGCTTCAGCTGTGACCGCCTTACGGCGTTGCCGCAGGAGTCTGCTTGGCAGCCATCTCGTCGATCTTCTCGGCAAGCACGCCGTTGGCCCATTCGGTGACCTCGGCGTCGACCGGCTTGTTGGCCATATCGGCGAGCGCGTCATCCAGCGACGGGACGGCGGCAGCAGCATCGGCCGCCGCTATATTGGCGGCATCGAGCGCCGCCTGCGCTGCGTCAATCTGCTCCTGGGTCGGGACTTGGTCGGCCGGAGTATTCGGGTCGTTCAATTTGGCGTTCAACGCGTCGACTTCGGCTTGGGCGGCATCTACCGCGGCTTGGGCACCCTTGGCGGCCGCCGACGCTGTCACATAAGCCTGAATGCCGGCGAATTTCTTGCTCTTGGAGTTCATGTAAGCGTTGATGTTGCGCTGCAGCGAGTTCAGCCGGCCAAGCTTGGCGTGAATGTTCTTGTCCTTAGGCGTCGCGGCGACCTCAATGTCGTCGACGGCGACCTGGTCTTCGCCCGAGGCCTTCTTTCCGGCGTGAGCCGATGCCGACTTGCCGTGCGAAGCGCTGTTGCCGGACTTCCCGCCGCTGTTGCCGGACTTGCCGCTATTGCCGTGACCACCGCCATTGCCGTGACCACCGCCATTGCCGTGACCACCACCATTGCCGTGACCACCACCATTTCCACCCGCGCCAGCGAAAGCAGGAGCGGTCACTAGCGCAAGCGCGGCAAGCGCTGCCAACAGCGTTTTTCGGGATGTCATGGTACCTCCTCAGGCGAATAGCCACCTCGCCGATTCGTTATAGAGCGGCTTATAAGAGTTTCCTAATTCGACTGAATGAACTTTAGATAAATGCTTGTTGCAATGAGCGACTGACGACTGCGAAGCGCTTTGTAACCCTCTGAAATCTAGCAAAAAAATCCGGAGTCGGAGACCGTATCGGCCCTTTGCGCGACTGAAGTCCCATACCGATCGGACCTTGGTCGGGCGATGCACAACCGCGGAATGCTTGAGTATGGCGTCACCGTGTGGCTGTGACTGCGCATTGGTAGACAACTCGCCGGGCGAAGACCCCAACTACCTCGAGCCCGGCGAGCCTTACACCTGATCAGAGTACGCGATCAGGACCGGGGATCAGCCGGCGAAAGATGTGGGTGCAATATGGGTGCCAAACTATTCGTCCCAAATTGGGACCATGCTGCGGCCTGCAAGCTGCGCTTAAGTCTCATAAAAGGCTTAGGCGTTCGCATCGGAAATGGCGATAGCTGGTTAGATCGCTTCCTTCCTCCGTTTGTATGATTCGTTGGCATTGGCAGTCGTGCGCATATTGTTTGCCGGACGGCGCTGAGTCTCACCGGTCGAGCCCAGCGGCCCGCCCGCCGCAAAGTGTCCCCCCGCGACAAAGGCTGCTGGGCCGTCCTAGCGCCGATCTGCTCCGGCAATGGCCGCGTGAATGCCCGCTCGACTCCAGCAACAGCTTCATCCTTGGTTGCGACGGTTCCGCGCGCGCCGCCGTCATCGAGCGTATCTTACTCGCCTAACCCGGATCGTGCCGCGTCCGCTTTCCGGGACGCACGGATCTATGCTCAACAGCTAATGTCAGGCGCGTACCTGAATTGGTCCTCGAGCCGAGATAGCGCGTTAGTCGATACACGACATTGCGATTTCCAGGAATCGACCGTTTCGCGAACAGCGATGACTACTCGGAGCTGCTATTTCGTTTGCGCCACGAACTGTCCCCTGCCCTCAATGCTTCCAACGTCTCATTTGGGGCCGGAAGCGGAAAGTCCACTTTCCGCATGACTGGCACAAAGGCCGACGTTGCCATCCTTCCGGCCAAGCCAGTCGAATAGGGCCAATGATACGGATGTCTGCCTAAAGGCGGGAGTTGGCCCGACAGCTGCGACGTCATAAATCCGCCCGGGAACAGAGCAGCTACTCCGGTAATCCAGCCTTGGAGAGTCCTTCGAGTAAAAGCTGCTCGTCGGTCTGGCTCTGGAAACCTTCTTTGGCGACAAACCGAATGGATGAAAAATTTGGGGCTTTGCGTAGCACATTTGATGCGCACTCTCGGGCGAGTTCAGGTTTGCCCATAAGGGCGTAGCAAGCAGATCGATAGGCTTCCACCCAATATGGCATTTGGGGTGATCTGCTGAGATTTGCGATGGCTTCGTCGAACTTATGATCGGAGAAGTAAAAACATCCGAGCTGTGGCCAATACCATGTCGGTTTCAAAGTACGGATCCACCACTCGTGCTTCAATGAAGAAACCAATCGCTTCTGCCGGCTTCCCTAGCGCGTGGTGCAAGAACCCAAGGCCGGTCAAGGCAACGGGCTTATTTGGGGCTAGTTCGTGCGCCTTTCGGAAGTGATGTCCTGACAAATCGAAAGACTGGCGATACAGATGTGCCCACCCCAAAGCCAGCTGGCAGATGGGATCAGTCGGATCGAGGGCCACGGCCGTCCTGCTCAGTTCAAAAGCTTCAGAGAGCTTTTCATCATCACCCTCTAAGTCCCGCGACCAACGGTTCAAATACAGGTTTGCGAGAAGTCCGTATGCTCGGCCGTAGTGTGGGTCGAGTTCTATGGCTCGTTCATAGAGCTTTACGGCCTCTGTCTCGGGTTCCAAATTGTCGAATGGCAGTGCATCTGCGCGAAGAACACATTCATAAGCCTCTAAGCTCGCTGGCGGCTTTCGAAGTGCCCGCTCAACGCCAACGGCTTTGAGCCGGCCAATCAGCGTCCCGACTATGGTCCTTATGACTTGGTCCTGCACAGCGAAGATTTCGTCCTGATTTCGATCAAAACGCTCAGCCCAGAGATGATTGCCGGAGCTTGTTTCAACAAGCTGAGCGGTAATCCGTATGCGGTCACCCAGCCGGCGGACACTACCCTCGAGAATGTACTGCACGCCAAGTTCTCGGCCGACCCGGACTATGTCGATGTCACCTCCCCGATAACGGAAGGACGAGTTGCGTGCGATCACATGCAGGTCACGGAACCGCGCCAATTCTGTAATGATGTCTTCAGTAAGCCCATCACTGAAATATCGCTGTTCGAGATCGCTGCTCATGTTTGTGAACGGAAGAACTGCGAGCGAGGGGGGCGTGTGCGACGATCGAAGCGTTCGCGGTTGCTGCGCAGGTGATGACTGTGGAGGATCCGCGTCCATTAAGCGGAAGGCTCGTACGGGCGTCGAGATGTTCTTCAGTTTCTGCTCGCCCATGTCCTCGAATTGACAGGCGACCTTATTGCGCACCTCGTCGTGAATTTTGCCGGAAACGCAGATACCGCCGGGGTCGGCTAAGGCCTCTAGCCGCGCAGCTATGTTGACACCTTCGCCAAAGACGTCAGTTCCCTGGCCAATCACGTCACCAAGATTGATGCCGATCCGCAAATCGATGCGTTGTTTCTCCGACGCCAATGCATTCGCGGCCGCCATTTTTCGCTGCACGTCTACTGCCGCTGCTACGGCGTTTATGGCACTGCCGAACTCGATCAGCATTCCATCGCCCATAAGTTTCACGACACGCCCGCCATGAGCGATGACGGTCGGCACGAGAATAGAAGCACGCCGTTCTGTCAATGCAGCAAGCGTCCCAGATTCATCTTCTTCCATGAGCCTGCTGTAACCGACGACGTCAGCCATTAGCAGGGCGGCGAGGCGACGTTCCATGGACCCTTTCCGAGAGAGGGAGCTAATACCAAATCCTTACACGAATACTGCCTTGCGAGCGAACGCGCTTTCAGTTTGCATCTCGGTTTCGGCACTGGAGGCTCTTCATCAGTCGTGTTCGCGCAGCCGGATCGCATACAGCGTCCCCGTGCTCCAACCACTGATGGCCAGTCGCTCGCTCTCTAATCTTGGGAAGGCGCGCCAGTTGTATAGCGCACCCATGACCAAAAGCTCCCCGCAAGTCGTGTCCGCTATCGGGCAACAGCGAATTGGCTCCGAATGACCAAGATGAGGCGCATTGCGGTCCGGCAGCCTTGGGGCCGGAAGGGGACTGTCTGCTTATGGGGCGAAATCGCAAATAAGCAGTCCTCCCCACCAACGCGTCATAGCAGAGCCATCAATCGACGAAGCGAAACGACCGGTCTCATCTCGCCGCGCGGAAAATGCCTCATGCAGCATCCTCTCCTTACGGATTTGGGGTTGAAGTTTACCGCTTTCCGCCGGCCATCTTCGTGGAGGAAGTTAATCGCCGCAGGCTGAGCATCGCCGCGGCACCGATCAACGGTCCCGGAACCGAAAGCAGGAATGCCCAACGCCAGCCGCCAAGCAAGGCCGCCACGTGAGGGATCAATCCGATGACCAGCACTGTAAGCGCAAAGCCGAGCCCGAGTTGGACTGACAGCGCTGTGCCGACAAAGCGCCTGTCGCCAAGCTCCGTCACCGCCGCGGAGAACTGCGCAGAATCACCGATGACTGAGATGCCCCAGACGACGGCGATCAAGACGAACAGCCAGAGCGGACCGTGGAAGACAAAGCCGATAGCCAGCGCGCAGAGAGCAGACACAATCATCATTCCTGCCGTGGTCAGGCTGCGATCGAAGCGGTCAGACAACACGCCGCCAAGCAGGCAGCCGGCGACTCCCGCAGCGATCGCGCAGAACGTCAGCAGTGACGCAAAAGCCGGCGACGGTTGACCCTGCTCTTCGAGCGCGGCCCTGGCATAGGTGAGCAGCCATGTCCACATGGCATAGAGTTCCCACATGTGGCCGAGATAGCCGATATTGACCAGGAGCAAGGGCCTGTCCCTGAAGATTGCGCCGATCTGGCGCGGATCGAACATCGCCTTGCCGAATGCATGCGGTCCTTCGCTGGCGAAGAACCAGAAAAGCGCAGATCCGATGAGTGTCGCGGCGCTTGCGGCAAGCACCACTGATCGCCAGTCGAACGAACCGGTGAGTGCCCGAAACAGATGTGGCAGTGCCGAGCCCAGTGTCAGCGCACCGATCGTGGCGCCGAGTGCGATGCCCCTTTCTCGTATGAACCAGGTCGAGACCAGCTTCAGCGCCGGAGGATAGACACCGGCCAACGCAACGCCAGTGACGATCCGGGCAGCGACGATGCCTACAGGGCCGGGCTGCAGAAGCAGACAAGCATTGGCGGCAGCGGCAAGCAGTGAAGAAACCGCCATCAGGCGGTTCAGTCTGACGACATCAGGCAGATTGACGAGGCTCGAGATAAGCGCGCCTGCAACGAAACCGATCTGCACGCCATTGGTCAGCCAGGCTTCGATGGCACCCGAGAGATGCCACGCCGCCCTCAGCTCGGGCGTAATCGCGGCCGCTGAAAACCAGGTGGTCAGCGACAGGACCACTGCGAGGCAAAGTAGGCCAAGAACCCTCCAGCGATGGATATCCTCGACAATGATGGCCTTGGGCGCGCTATCTGGACCCAGCTGGCACACCATGGCAACCACTCAGCCGCGTGCCAGCGGCACGGTGAACACCGTCGCAGTGCCCGTCAGGCAGACTTCACCAGCCTCATTGCGTACTGAGGTCTCGATCTTGCAGATCGGCTTGTCGGGACGCACCTCCTTGATCTCGACGCGGCCGGTGATCATCTCGTCGATGCCGACCGCCTTCACGAATTTCCAGGCGACCTCGAGGAAGACGGTACCAGGGCCAGGAAGGTCCTCGGCCACAACTGCATTGAGGATGCCGGAGGTGACGCCGCCCTGGACGATCAGCTTGCCGAAGACAGATGCCTCGGCGAGCGCCTTGTCGTAGTGCAGCGGGTTACGGTCGCCAGTCATTTCGGTGAAAGCATGGATGTCTTCCAGGCGTGTGCGTCGCGAGCGTTCGGCAAAATCGCCCACTTGTGGCCGACCCTTGACGATGCCAATCCATCCGTCCTTCGTCTGTGCACTCATCGATGTATCTCCAATCCGATTGATTTTCGTGGATCAGCCCGGCTGCGTCAGACATCCAGGCATGGTTCACCTAAGCAGAACGAAGGGCTTCGGCGCGCTGCTGCCACCAAGGCCGTGGGAAACGGCGGGCTTGCATGTCCCGTTCTACGATGCCCTCAAATTCGGCTTTCATGACGCTGCTGAACTGCCGGTGCCTGGTCTCGATGTCGCCGAGCGTCCAGTCGAACGAGGCTATCGTGTCGGTGGCGTCGAGTATTTGCTCAGCGATGAAATCCCGTTCGCGTTGATAGGATGCGAAAGCTTGAGCCGATCCATCGAGGATCGTCCGCGCCAGACTTTCGCTGTCACGCAGGGCATCGGAAATGCCATGCGAGGTGATTGGGTCTCGGAAGAACCCGGCATCACCGACAAGCGCCCAGCCCGGACCATACGCTTGGCGTAGAAATCCCGGCACACCGCGGAACACACGTATACCGCCGTCGATCGCACCGTCGACATGAGCCCTCTCGGCCTGCGCGCCCAAGTCAGGAGAAAGCGAGCGCAGGACAGCCAGGCGCGCGTCTTCGTGGCTGCCCCGGAAGCGTTCGTCGAAATGTTCTGTCGGTACGGAGGCCACAATACAGGCAAGGCCGTCATTTGTCGGGATGAACGAGCCGCTTACGCCCTCGCGAAAATACCAGCGGTAGCTGCTCTCCGGCTCGATAGGGACGTAGGCGTAGAGGTGGGCGGCCGAAACTTGGCCACGCCGCAGTGTCTGCGCTCCACAGCGCTTCGCCACAAGCGATCCAATCCCATCCGCCCCAATGACTATGTCGGCTGTGACGGTAAGATGCGTTCCGTCCGAAGTGAGCATCTTGACGCCACGCACCCTGGCATCGGCTCCACTGACAAGATCTCCAACGACCGTGTCATGCAACACCTCGGCGCCGGCCTCGCGGGCTGCATCGACCAGCGTCCTGTCCAACAGCGTGCGCCTGGGGGCAATCAGGCCGGGCAGTTGCGGGCTGGCGCGCAGAGGTATGGTGATTTCCTGATCGCCATAGTGGAACGCGGTCGCCGTTATGAGGGGCGTGCCGGCGTCGAGCAGCCTCTTCAGCAGGCCCCAGCGCGACAGCTGGAGAACCGCCGGGCGCATCAGCGCATGCGTCGAAAGCGTGTCCGATCCATAGGCCCTCCTGTCGACTGCAAGGACTCGCATCCCGGCTCGCGCAAGCAGCATGGCAGTCGAGGCACCCGCACAGCGAGCGCCGACGATGATGGCGTCGTAATGGGAACAGCCTGGTTTGGTGCGCATTTGATGTCCTTACGCGGTGAGAGTTTCGGTGCCTATCGCTCGCTCGTCCGCGACGCCGCCGATGTGATGGGATGACGTCCGCGCAGCACGGCATTCGGCTAAGGAATGTTTGAGGCATCCTCCGTCGCTGCTCTAGATCGCCACTGAGCGGAGACGCGACTTTATTTGGCTCGTTGGCCTGTCGAGGTAATCAGCGATATGGGTGCTGAGCTCGCGCACATCGTCTTCAGCGCCGTGGATGAAGCTCGATTTCCGGCGACGCAAGTAAGGCAGCCCCAACACATACACACCGGGAACGTCAGCAACACCGCGACTATGCTTGAGGTCGCCCTTGCGATCTAGGATTGGCAAGTCCAGCCATGAAAAATCCGGCCGAAAACCGGTAGCCCATAGCACCGTGCGAATGTCTTCCCCGAGCTTGAGTTCCAGCTGTGATGTCTCGCCGACTCGGGTAGGAACGAAGCGTTCGGCGGGACCGACGCCGGACGGTGCATTCGCCTCTGCCCATTCGTCAATCGATGCGAGCAGCCGGTTCATCTTGAGGTCGGCAAGCGCGCAGACGTTGCGAAGCGATCCGGAAAACTGGGCTGTTGCGTCGCGAATGCCCATCAGGCGTCCGACGATCTTAACGCCTTGCCCCCGCAGGACATTGAGGTCGAGCGTGGCGCGGTCTGACGTGCCGACAAGCTGCGGCGACGGGACTCGTCGGGCGCGGTCGGGGTCGTCAGCGTCTTCGATGCGCTGGTCGAGCACGCCCGTCGCAAGCATCCACCATTGGATATCGCGACCTCGATATACGCGCGGCAGCCGAACGTGTTCGCCCACAGCGAGTGTGACGGGCCGGCCACTGAGCTGGATCTCCTGCGCCAATTGCAGGCCTGTCGCGGATGCTCCTACAACCAGCACGCCGCCAGGGGCAAGTTGCCCCGGATTGCGATAGGAGTGAGCCGATATCTGTTCCACGGTTGCCGGCATGGAATCGGCCAGTCGCGGTATGACCGGCTTGTTGAAGGCACCAGTGGCGAGCACCACGGCTCGGCACAGCCAGTCCCCATTTTGGGTTTCCACCCGAAAGCCGTGGCTAATCTGCGCAACTCTGTTGACTGTGGTGTGCGTCAGAACCGGTGCTGAGGTGTATGTGGCGTAATCGGAAATGAAATCGGCGATCTGGTCGGCGCTCATATAGCCATCCGAGTCGTCGCCCCGGTATGGGTAGTCAGGGAGCCGCGCCATCCAGTTGGGCGTGAACAGGCGCAGCGAATCCCAGCGCTCCGTGCGCCAGCTATTCGCCACCTCGCCTCGCTCGAGAACCACATGCGTGAGCGAGTGCTGGCCCAGCAGATAGCTCATCGCGAGGCCCGAGTGACCGGCGCCGATGACGACGACGTCAACGGCGCCGGCGATCCCGCGTGATGCGCTTTCGCTCATCAGGACTTGCTCGAAGTGACCGTGACATCCGTTGGGTTGGCGATAACGTCAAAGACGGCCGAGCGCTTCTGCGACTGCGCGACAAGAGCGGCTATATCGTCCGCGCTGGCGTCCGCGTCGATGTCGTAGTGCACCTTGATGCCGTCGAAGCCGTTGCGCACGTCCGGATCGATGCCGAGGATGCCCTGGATATTCATGCCGGCTTCGAGCGTTGCCTTGACGGAGTGGAGCTGGATGTTGCGGTTTTGCGCGACAGCCGCGATGCCTGCGGTCAGGCAGCCTGCCAGCCCGACCAGCACAAACTCGACCGGTGTCGCACCCTTGTCCTCGGATGCGAAGATTTCCGGGTGATCGGACTCGAACTTGTAGGTCTGGCGATGCTTCTGTTCTGCGCCCAGGCCGAAGAAGCCGTCGACTGTAGCTCGGTTGTGGGTCCCCTTGACCCACTCACTCGTCGCGCGCCATTTGAAGCGGGCGGCTTCGGGGGCATCCTTCAGCGCGTCACGGGCGCCAAGCAAGGCCGCGACGTTGACACCATTGGTGGCGATTTCGGTATGTTTGGTCATAGGTCTTACTCCTGTTGATGATTGAGGGTCCAACTTTTCAGCGGACGCATTGTCTTTCCACGGACGTGTTGTACGCAGCATGGGAGTGGGCGTGGGATCGTCTGGCTTCGCTCAGAGAACCTGGCCTCAGTTGTTGGATGAGAGCCTTTTCAGGCGCGGCGTAACGGGCCAGCCAATGTCCTTTTGAATTTCCATCGGCAGCCTGTTCAGAACGCGTTCGGACTTTCGTGCTTCACGGGCGTTTTTGATGGCCGCCCCGTAGCGCGCGATCGTTTCAAACACTGACATTTTCTTCTCCTGTAGAGCTTTCGGTGTCCCGCTATGCCAACGCACCCGCTCGACGGTCTGTTAAATGCGCCACATTTGTATCTGCAATGTTCCACCAAAAGTGTGGTTTTGTAACAGAGATTGCACAGTCCAAAAACATTTATGCTGTCAGAGGATCGATCGCAGGTGTCGATCGATGCGGTAGTCTCGCAGCCAGCCAACGGCTAAAGAGCGAGGGCAGGGTCGAAGATTGAACCTCTCGCTCAATATTCTCGTAGCTCATCCGTTGACGCGTTAGGCATAGCAAAAGTCTCAAATCGCCGCGCTCAATGACGAAGGCAAAACCATTTCGGTCGTCCTCGTCGACAACAAGGCGGCCGGCGCCATTGCGATGCGTGATGAACCGCGCCCGGACGCCTTGGCTGGTCTCAAGGCGCTGACGGATTCCGGCATCAAGACCGTCATGCTGACCGGCGACAACAAGCGCACGGCTGCCGCGATCGGCAAACAGCTCGGCATCGAGTTCCGCGCCGAGCTGCTGCCAGAAGACAAGCAGCGTATTCTTGGAGAGCTGAAGGGACAGGGGCTCATCGTGACAAAGGTCGGAGATGGCATCAACGACGCGCCAGCGCTTTGCGGCGGCCGACGTGGGTATTGCTATGGGCGGCGGCACTGACGTGGCTCTCGAAACCGCTGATGCGGCTGTGCTGCATGGCCGTGTCCGCGACGTCGCCGCCATGATTGCGCTGTCGAAGGCCACCACGGCCAACATCAAACAGAACATCACCATGGCCCTTGGAAGGCGGTGTTCCTGGTCACCACAGTTATCGGCCTTGTGGCCGGCGATCATGGCCGATACCGGCGCGACCGTTCTGGTGACCGCCAATGCCATGCACCTCCTGCGCTGGAAAGGGGCGGCGTGACGAACAAGCGGTCCTTTGTGCTAGACTTGAAGCATGGCTGAATCGCACTCCCATTCGCATCTCTGGCCCGGTGTCCCCCTGGCGCTAGGCTCCGCCGCCCTGTTCGGAGCGGTTTCGCCATTCTCCAAGCTTATCCTTGACTCAGTGAGCCCGCTGATGCTCGCGGGCTTGCTCTACCTCGGCGCCGGACTAGGGCTGGCGTTGTTCTGGCTGTACCGCCGTTCGACCGGCGGGGATCAAACAGAAGCTTCGCTGCACAGGGCCGATATTTCGTGGCTGGCAGCAGCGATAGCCATGGGCGGCATCGTTGGACCGGTCCTGCTTATGTCCGGGTTAGCTCTGACCACGGCGTCGAGCGCAGCATTGCTGCTGAATGTTGAAGGCTTGGCCACCATGGCGATTGCTTGGCTAGTCTTTCATGAGAATGTCGATCGTCGGCTGCTGCTCGGCGCGGGCGCCATCCTCGCCGGTGCCATTGTGCTGTCGTGGGCGGGGCAAGGGATTGCGGTCAATGCGGGTGCACTCCTGGTCGTCGGCGCCTGCCTCGCTTGGGGTATAGACAACAACCTGACCCGCAAAATCTCGGCGGCCGACCCGGTGACGATCGCCATGCTCAAGGGCTTGGTGGCCGGCACTGTCAACATTGGCTTGGCAGTGGTGTCCGGCGCCGTGTTTCCGCATGCCGCGTCCTTGGGAGCGGCGGCCGTCGTGGGCTTTCTTGGCGTCGGCGTCAGCCTGGTGATGTTCATCCTGGCCTTGCGCCATCTCGGTACGGCACGCACGGGGGCGTACTACTCGCTGGCGCCCTTTATAGGGGCCTTCCTGGCCATTGTGCTGGTCGGTGAGCCCCTAACCTTGCGGCTGCTTGTAGCGGGTGCCCTGATGGCTTACGGCCTTTATCTTCATCTCGCTGAAAGACACGCGCACGAGCATGACCACGAAGCGCTGGAGCACGAGCACAGCCATGTTCATGACGAACATCATCAACATACCCATGACGGGCCGGTGACGGAGCCGCATTCGCATTGGCACCGCCATAAGCCTATGAGGCATTCTCATGTGCACTATCCAGACCTTCATCATCAACATCGGCACTGATCTCCGACGAGTGCCGCGATCAATATGATGTCCAAAGACCAGGCGGGCACCAGTCGTCCATCTCGGCTATTTCCGCAACAGTTGGTGGTCCGGCGAAATGGCTCGATGAGGCAGCCTCTGCCGACGTGGGGGCGCTCTGCCAATTCCTGCCCGGACCGGCCTCCAGCCATGGCCGGACCGCCGCACAGCGGTGTAGACGATGTCTGCTTTCAGGCAGTGACCGCGGAATGCTGAATGGCCGACAAGAGGCGCATAGCTGACATTTGGCGAAGCGCCCAGACTTTGGAGCAGGACTTCAAAATTTGCCGAAATAGAACCTCCCCGTCGGCTTGTCGTCCTTCATCCAGATCAGCGCCTGGGTCATGGAGTCGACCTGGTCGTCGTGCTTTCCGTGCGGAAATGCGAGCACCTCAAGCAGGAAGTCGTCTCGCCAATGCGCGTCTTTCGGAAGATTGACGTTGCCGTTTTCGATCATTGCGGCAACACGTGACAGCCGGCTTTCCTTGTCGGTTCTGGCTTTTACCGGCGTGGTGCTGATGTCCTGGCTTTCCAAGTCGGCGATGAGGCTTGAGCCGGAACCCGCATCCTCAATGAGGATGATGTCGGGGGAGTGCTCCAGAAGGGAGTTTTTCACCGCCTTGATGAGGTCTGGGTAAGCTGCCCGGACGCGGACGAGATCGAGGAGATAATAGTTGTTGTCGTCTTTGGCCCATGTCGTTCCGACGGAGTAATCGCTGGAGGGGTCGCCCTTAAGCGCGGTGTCCCAGCTTTGAACGATGGTCATCGACCGACGGTCGAACTGATTTGGATCGTAGTCGCGAAACCACACCCTCTTGACCATGTTGCCGTCCGGTGGGGCAGGGGATTGTTGGTACTGCGCGGAAAAATTGAGCGATCCTAATAGGCGCTTTAGACCGTCCAGTTCGGCGTGTCCCAGACGCGCGGGGTGCAGCAAGTCGCCAAGCTTGCGATCGTGCCAGCGATTTACACTTGTCTGGACGCGTTCGTCCTGCTCGGCAATCGCCGACAGGTTCAAATGCTCCCAGCCGCCAGTCTCCAGAAGCACGCCTGCTAGGTCGTCGACATGCAATCTTTGCATGACAAGGACGACCGCACCGGCAGCCGGATTGTCGAAGCGCGACATCAATGTCGTGCGAACCCAGTCGGCGCACCTATTGCGAGCCGATTCCGAATGCGCTTCATCTGCCTTCAAGGGGTCATCGATAATGATGATGTCGCCACCCCGGCCGGTTAGCTGACCACCGGTCGAGGTCGCCAGGCGTCCACCGCCGAGCGTGGTCTGCAGTTCATTTTCAGTGTTCTTGCGCGGGCTAACTTTGAAGGTCGGAAACATCGACCGGTACCAGGCGGTGTTGACGACTGTTCGAAAGTCGTTGGCGTGCTTGACCGCAAGAGGTTGAGCATAAGAGACGCAGATCATTTTCTTCGACGGATCGCGGCCAAGAATCCATGCCGGGAACGCGACCGAGGTGGTGACCGACTTCAACGATCTCGGTGGCATCGTAATGATCAGGCGCTTGCAATTGCCCGCGGATACGCGCTCGAGCTGATGCGCAATGGCGCGGATGTGCCAGTTGGGCAAATACTTGGCGCCTGGATCGACAGCGGAGAAAGCCAGGGCCACGAAGGTCGCCAGGTCAACGCGGGCCGCGCCCAACAGCAGCTGAAGGGCAGTCGGTGCAACGGGCGAGGAGGATGGTCGGCCCGGT
Source organism: Mesorhizobium sp. M0761 (assembly GCF_040320205.1). Taxonomy (NCBI): domain Bacteria; kingdom Pseudomonadati; phylum Pseudomonadota; class Alphaproteobacteria; order Hyphomicrobiales; family Phyllobacteriaceae; genus Mesorhizobium; species Mesorhizobium sp. M0761. Next base: position 20,207 of record NZ_JAMYPF010000033.1, on the reverse strand, counting down.
AGGGAGAGGGGGGCGTTCATTCCTCATCTCCTTGGTGGCCGGTCTTGGAAGGGGTCTCGGTATCGTTCTCTGACGAGTCCTTGTGGTCGAGATAATCCCGCATCATCTCGACCACCGCCGTTCCCAAGCGCGCCGGGTGAAGAAGGTCTTCGATCTTGCGCACGTGCCCACGATTTGGGCCGGTCGGAATGCGTGCGTCCTCGTCGGCGATGGCGGATAGATTGAGATGCTCCCAGCCGCCGGCCTCTAGAAGAACACCCGCAAGATCGTCGACATAGAGACGCTGCATCACGAGGACGACGGTACCTGTGGCCGGATTGTCGAAGCGCGACATCAACGTTGTGCGAACCCATTCGGCGCACTTGGTGCGTGCCGTCTCCGAATGGGCATCCTCCGCCTTCAAAGGGTCGTCGATGATGATGATGTCGGCGCCGCGGCCGGTAAGCTGACCGCCTGTCGAGGTCGTCAAGCGGCCGCCTCGAAGCGTCGTCTGCAACTCGTTCTCGGTGTTCTTGCGCGGGCTTATCTTGAAGGCCGGAAACATCGAGCGATACCACCGCGTGTCGATCACGCTTCGGAAGTTGTTGGCATGTTTGACGGCCAGCGGCTGTGAATAGGAAACGCAGATCATTTTCTTGGAGGGATCGCGCCCAAGAGCCCACGCCGGGAACGCCACTGAGGTGGTGACAGATTTTAGCGAGCTGGGCGGCATCGTGATGATCAGGCGCTTGCACTCTCCAAGCAGTACCCTCTCAAGTTGGTACGCGATCGCGCGGATATGCCAGTTGGGCAAATATTGCGAACGATCGATGGCCGAGAAAGCTAGCCCGACAAACGTCGCCAAATCATTGCGGGCTGCATCTAAGAGGACGTGGAACGGTTGGGACGCTCCGACGATCCCGACGCTGGCCGCTGCGGCTCGAGAAACTGCGTGTTCATTGTCACTCTTTCTCGTCGGCGGCCAAGTCGCTGTTGCTGCTTTCACCCCCGTCAGTTGGCTGGTGATCGAGATAGTCGCGCATCAACCCGATCATCGTTTGCGGATCGAGCGGACCGGCTTCCGCACCAGCTTCGCTGGCTTCATCGGGCTCGACCGCCCTCATGCCGAGTTGAAGAGCCTGCACTGCCGACCTGTAGTCGCCAGCAAGCGCATTGTTGCGCATCTTGAGCAGGATGGCTTCTAGCGCAGGGACAGTCGTGGTCCTGCCATTCTGCTGGATCGGGATCGGAGCGAAGAGCGTGTCACTTATCATGGTTCTGATGTTCTTCTTTCCCTTCGGTCGGCCTTTCGGGTTGCCTGACTGGCCTTTCGCGAAGCGATGCTCAGTCGGCGGTTTGCCGTAACCGACTTCGTAGTCGTCGGGTTCTTTGCTCCTTCCTCTTCCACGGTTACTCACAACACGCCTCCGCGGTCTTGATTTCCGTGGCCGCCGACAAGTTCGAGGACGCATCGATGTTGGCCTGAATGCGCTGCTCGCTTAGTTCCTCGAAAGTCTCACCGGTAGCTGCAAGCGTGGCAGGCTTTCCAGTGTGCCTCTCGAAACGTCGAATGATGAGATCGCAGTAGTGAGGATCGATCTCGATCAGGCGCGCTGTGCGACCGGTCTTTTGCGCTGCAAGCAACGTGGTTCCCGAGCCTCCGAATGGATCGAGGACGACGTCACCGCGCTTGCTGACGTCGAGCAGCGCATCGGCAACCAGATTGATCGGCTTGACGGTTGGGTGGGCTTCCAAGTCCGTCATCCTATCGGCGCCAAAGCTGTTGATGCCGCGATAGGTCCAGACGTTGCTGCGGTGACGACCGTGCTTGCCGAGTTCGACGTTGTTGCGGTGTGGTTCCTTGCCGTTCTTGAACACCAGCACGAGCTCATGCTGCGAACGGTAGAGGCTGCCCATGCCCGCGTTGGTCTTGTTCCACACACATAGGTTAAGCAGGTTGCCGAAGGTTTCTTTGCCAGCCCCAATGGTCTCTGCGATGTGGCGCCAGTCCATGCAGACGAACGCGATCGCACCCTGTTTGGAAAAAGCGGCGATCTGCGCGAACGACTGTTCTAAAAACCCGGCGAACTCGTTCTCGGACATCTCGCCGGAGGCCATTGCGAACTCGCGATGCTGAGTTTTGCCCAATCCGGTGACATGCCCGCCGATTGGAACGTTGTAGGGCGGATCGGTAAAACACATCGATGCCTTTTCATTCTGCATCAGCGCTGCGAAGACTTCGGCCGAGAGTGCGTTGCCACAGATCAGGCGATGACCTCCAAGCAGGAATAGATCGCCCGCTCGAGCGACCGCAGGACCCGCCGCCTTGTCCGGTAGCGCAACCTCATCCTCCTCGTCGGCATCGTCCTTGTTGTTGGGCGAGAACTCGCCGATGATAAGATCGACTTCAGGGATCTCGAAGCCAGTGAGGCCCACGTCGAAATCCAAATCGACCAGAGCCTGAAGTTCGATGGCCAGGATTTCCTTGTCCCAGCCGGCCCTCTCGGCGATGCGGTTGTCCGCAACGATATAGGCGCGCTTCTGCTTCTCATTGAGATGAGTGATGGAAAGGGTAGGCACCTCCTTCCACCCCAGCAGGCGCGCCGCGGCAAGACGGCCATGGCCGGCAAGCACGTTGTTGCTCTCGTCGATCAGGACCGGGTTGGTGAAGCCGAACTCCAGGATGCTGTCGGCAATTTGCTTGATCTGCTTCTTGGAATGCATACGCGCGTTTTTGGAGTAAGGGATGAGGGCGTCGATCGAAACGGTGTTGATGTTGGTGGGCATGAGATCCTCTGGTATTGGGCGCCGGACAGCGAGCGCGACATGCCCAAGAATCTCAAATTGTGATTCACGAATAGAGTAAAAATGCGCCGTTCACCGAAATGTATTCGGAAAACGGCTTTGTGACAGCATTTCATGCACGGCGGCCTAGATCTAGGCCAACAAGATATTTTGCCGCAACCGTGAACTGCTTCCTACCATCGGCAAAATATTCTGGCAGTCTGTTCTGGTGCTATTTCACGCCAAACATGTTTTGGAGGTCAGTTTCCATGACTGGTCGGTCGCGTTTCGCACGAGCATGGAAAGGACCGGACTGCGAACGGCCCGATATTCAGGAGCACATCGATCAGGCCGATTCCGAGAACTGATTTAGACAGCATTCTGGGCAAGGCGCGATGCCAGCCCCTTTGCTTCTTCAGGACTCAACTGGGTGAGCGCGGTCCGCAGGGCTTCGCAAAGTTCGTCGAGCATTGGGTCACTACACGGTGAGCCCATGTGACGATGTGCTCGGTGGTGGAAGAAGAGGCAAAGCCAGAGATCCAGCGCATCGCCTTCCCATCTGCCGGCCTTTCGGGCATGCGCCGACATCGCGTTCGAACGATTGGCAAGAAAGTCCAGTCCCCCGGCTACCTCACACCCGTTCAGAAAGTGAGCAAAGCGGTCCGTCTGATGGAAGGTGAAGGGAGTCGGGATGGCCGAGAAGTCTCCCCTCAAGGCCAGCCGCTCCCATTTGAGAAGCCGCGTCATTCGGCAGCCTCCGCGAGCACACTGAGCCGAGGCCGCATTAGCGAGACGAACCGATTTGCTGCATCGCAGAGCCAGTCGAGTTGCTGTTCATCGCCGAGGAAAGTCGACCGCAGCTTGAACACGCCGATTTCCGCATGATTGGTGCAGAGGATTTAAACCTCACGATCACGTCAAGACCGCTTTCAGCGCGCAATCCTGCGATGTCATTGTTGAATTCGTCAAATAGCGTCTGACCGTCTTCATCGCGAAAAGCTAGAAACAGGCAGACCTCGCCGTTGGCGCCGGTCGAGCGAAAACCGGTCAGCCAGCCGATTGGTTCGGGCAGAGGTATCCTCACCCAATTGTCTCCGCCATGGCGTGGTGGCAATTGATCGGGATGGTCGAACTGAGTCCGTTCGATAAACCGTTGCCAGAAGGCGCGGTTGGTTGCTCGACGGCTACCTCGTTCTGGATCGACAATACTCTCCATGGTTTCAGCGGGGAGGGTGATTGCGATTTCTTGGCTTTCCAGTTGAAGCGGCAAGCCACTAACGTCGACCAAAACTCTTTGCTGTAGAATCTCGGTCCGCAATGGCACCGTCGGCACAACCAGGATGTTCCCGGAAGCCGCTTGCCAAAGCTGAATTTCCAGGAGTGCCAATTGCGCTAGTCCCACGCTCTGGGAGTTCAGGTGATCGGTTATTGCATGCGTTTCGGAGCGAATACCGTCGCCTGCGACAATGAGTTGGAAATCGCCGAGCTTCAGGGACCTCGTCACCGCATCAACGAATGCCGCTTCCTCCAGGTCCGGCCATAGGTGTCCTGCCACGGCGTAGATCGGATTGGGCTCGGCACTGGCCAGCTTGCATTTGAGCGCTGAAGTCAGATCGCCGAAACTCCAGCGTCGCAACAGAGCAGGATATTCAAGAATTTGCGCCAGCACCTCGCGGCGCGATTGCGGATTGCGCCAAAGTTTGCATTCGACAACGACCAGCCGGCCGGTCCTGGTCACCCGTAAAAGGTCGGCAAAGACTGTTCCGCCCATGCGAGGTATGGCGAGTTCGCAACATAGCGGAACCACCTCGTGAAGCCCGCTGCTAAGGCGATCGGCGACCAACAGCTCAGGATGCCGAAACAAGAGGTCGCGAAGCCAGTGCTCATCGTAGCTGTGTGGCATGGGCGCCCCCGTGCTCCGAAGGAGTGAGTGGCGGGTCAGCGGCGTCGCGCTCCTGCGGATAGAAGCAAGGCGCTCATTTCTGATTGGTGCCCCTTACGTCACTGTTCATGTTTTTCAAGAGATACGAAGTAGACTTCATGGCGACGACCAATGCTGAAGCTGACTTCGTTGTCAACTCGAAATACCGAAGTCACGCCTCGAGTATGAGCGACTCTTTAAAGCGGACTATAGTCGCCCGAGATCAAGCTGCGCGGCGCGGCGCCAACTTCAGTCAGGAGGTTCTGGCTGACCGCGTTGGCCGCACGCCAGAGAGCATCTCGAACATTGAGCGCGGCAAACAACTTCCCAACATCGAGACGCTTGCAGAGCTTGCTCGCGTGCTCAACGTACCGCTGACGGATTTCTTCGAAGGTTTGGAAAAGAGACGCACAATTTCGCGCGAGCGGGCGGAACTGGAGGCCGAACTCCTCGAAACCGCACGCCAATTGGCACCGCGGCTTGTCAAACTTGCGGTGGAGCAGGTGAAGGCGCTGAGGCAATTGGGCTAGCGATTGAGCGAACAGCTCGATCTGTTATGCCAGGCTTCAGATTTGATCGACAACGCCTTTAGTGGCGCTTGATCCGGCCGTTCGATTTGCTACATGGAATTTTGGGCAGCAGGGGGTTCTCCGTTTCTTATGCGATGGGCATTCTTCAGCGCGTGGTTGGCCTTTGCGCTGATCTCGGGGCGCGCAGCGGCGGCGGATATTCAACTTATCGACTCCAATGGCACAGTCGATATCATTGGCGTTTCGGGCGAGATCGTTCAGGGCGATGCTGATCGCTTTTACGATCTTACGCTGAACCGCGGGCGTGTCCTCGTTCTCCTCCAAAGCCCCGGAGGCTTGATAGAGGAAGCGCTCCAAATTGGGGCCAGAATCCGTCTCAGCAGCTATGTGACATCGGTGGGTGCAGATGGAGAATGCTACTCGGCATGTGGTTTGATTTGGGTCGCTGGTGTTCGCCGCTATATGTCGCCCACCTCGAAGATCGGATTCCATGCGGCCTATACGGAAGAGAACGGCCAGTACAAAGAGAGCGGGGTCGCGAACGCCGAGGTCGGATCGTATCTGACCCATCTTGGACTTCGTATCGAAGCTATTCGCTTCTTCACGATTGCTGGGCCAACCGAGGTGCGGCTCCTTTCCTCGGAAAGTGCGAGAGCTCTCGGCATCGATGTTTTTGAACAGGACAGCGGGCAACTGAGCACCCCGAGTGACGCGCCGACTGCGGACGTCTTTGCCGATCGGTTCGTGTCCTACACGCTCTTGCAGTCACGCTGCGCGGAGTTTTTCCAACCAGACGAGGACGTTATCGATCGGGCTGTCAGGGAAGCCTTTGATGAAGGGAATCGCATTGCCGGTAAGGAGAACTGGATAGGCTTATGGACGCCGATGCTCGACGAGGTGAAGTCGGCACTAAAGAGCCGAGGAGCTCTCTTCGTCTGCTTGGAAACCGTTGCGTTCATGGCAGACCACCAGCAGCCAACCGGTATTGGCAGCCCAAGTTTCGATTGCTCGAAAGCGACGACGGCAACTGAGAACGCGCTGTGCTCTGACGACCACTTGTGGGCCAAGGACCGGGCAATGAATGCAATCTACCGATATATCCGGGGCTCGAACAATGTGAACGTTCGCAAATCCCTGCTAGCCAACCAACGCGAATGGCTACAGCACCGGAATGCGTGCGGTGGGAGCAGAGCCTGTCTCAATCGCTCCTACGACGACCGATTCCAGCTGATGAAGGATATCGACGTATCGGTGCCGGTGAATGGGCAGTGAGGTTCAAAGGCCCAAGTGGCGTTCGCCTGCCTCGGTCGCAAAACGCTCGTTCCTACACCTATCACAACTGGATGCTCGAATCTCTTCAATCTAAAGACAGAGATTCTTTGACCGCAGCTGGAAGGGCGATTTGGGATGGCCCGAAACGCTCATCGTGCTTACAGACACACCCAACAGCAGCCGAAAGCCAATATTGACACCGCCGCGCCTCACCCGGGTCTCCAGTTATTGCCAGTCCCTCATGATATCGATAACATGTTTTTGGTATCGGGTTCCGGAGGTGGTTCATGAAGGCGAATAGAGACCAGGTAAGCCGTTTCGCGAAGCGTGAAACGTTCGCGGCGCGAGCAACCGCCGGAGTGGCTTGATGGCCAAGGCAGTGTCCTCAACGTCCGGCAATAACCATGCGCCAACTATGGTTGACGTGGCCCTGCGGGCAGGTGTGTCCACCATGACCGTTTCACGCGCACTGAAAGAGGGCAGCCGGGTTTCCAAGGCGACACGGGAAAAAATCATGGTCGCGGTCAACGACCTTGGTTATGTGCTTGACCAGTCAGCCGGCAGCCTGTCCTCGCGCAAGACAGGGTTCGTTGCGGCTATCGTCCCGTCGATCAACAATTCCAACTTCGCTGACACCGCTCGCGGCATTACCGACGAGCTTGAAAGCACGGGGCTGCAACTTCTGCTCGGCTACACCGACTACACGGCTGAGAAGGAAGAACGGTTGATCGAAGCGATGCTCCGTCGGCGGCCGGAAGGCATTATCCTAACCGGCGGCGCTCACACGGATCGCGCCCGCCGCCTTTTGAAGAACGCCGGAATTCCAGTAGTCGAAACCTGGGAGTTGCCGGTAAAGCCGATCGATCAAGTGGTTGGGTTCTCCAACGAGGAGGCGATGGGGCTTCTCGTCAAGACGCTCGCCAGGAAGGGTTACCGAAAATTCTGTTACATCGGTGGCACGACCTCGCGCGACACGCGCGGCAGCCAGCGGCGCGAAGGCTTTGTCAGAGCCATTGAGGAGCTCGGCCTGCCGACCGGGCGCCTCGTTTCCTTTGGCGTGCCGCCGATATCCATCGAGCAGGGCGGCCAGGCCGTCGTCAGCATGCTGGAGCGTTGGCCGGACACGCAAGCCGTACTCTGCGTTTCGGACCTTTCGGCCTTCGGCGCACTGATGGAATGCAAGCGCCGGGGCATGCGGATCCCGCAGGACATCGCAATTGCCGGCTTCGGCGACTACGAGGTAGCCGCCTTTTGCCATCCCGGCATCACCACCGTGAATGTCGACTGCTACGGGATCGGGCAACAGGCCGCTCGCAGATTGATCCAGGTGATCCGAGGCGACGAGAAACGACACGGCCAAGAAATCGTGCTCACCGGCTATCGCGTCGTCGAGCGCGAAAGCACCTGAGTTCCTGCATCGATTCAAACGCAGCGAAGGGCAGCCCAATAGCGATGTTTCGCGAGACCATCACCCTCACGCATCACGGTGCTTTGAAGGCCGTTGCAGCCGGAGCAGCGCGCGCCGTCACGATGGGCGTGCCGCAATGTCTCGTGGTCGTCGATGCGAGCGGCGAAGTCCTCGCCAGCCTGCGCATGGATGGCGCGCGGTTCCTCAGCATGCGTACGGCGCAGGCGAAGGCGCGCACCGCAGCGTCAATAAACGCCGCTACCGGCGGCATGGCGTTCGAAGCGGCGCTCTCAGCCGGTATCGCTTCGCAGGGCGGCGTGACCAATTTGCCCGGGGGCTTGCCGATCCGCTTCTGCGGGCGGCATCGGCGTCGGTTCGGGAACCGGCGATCAGGATTTCGATGTGGCACGCGCCGCGCTGGCGGCGATTGGCGCCGACGTGATTTAAGGCGATGTGCCGATGCGCCTCCAGCGCAACCGAAGGATCTTCAGAACGCGATCTGAACCTTCATGGATTTGTTTCGGTCACCGGCGATGTCGAAAGCCGCGACAGCCTCGTCGAGAGGATAGATGCCGGTCAGCAGTGGTTTGACATCCACCCGGCGGTGATTGATCAGGTCGACCGCTAGGGCGAACTCGTCGTGGAAACGAAAAGTGCCGCGCATCTCGATCTCCTTGGCGACGATGAGGTTCTGCGGGATCGACAGATCGCCGCCGAGACCGAGCTGTATGAGCACGCCGCGCGGCTTGATCACATCGAGCCCTGCACGCACAGCGCGCTCGTTGCCGGAGGCCTCGAGCATCACATCGAAACTGCCCTTGTCGACATTGTAAGCGGCGAGCTTTTCGCCATTGGTCGCGACATTGATCGTACGGTCGGCGCCGATCTCCAGGGCCTTGGCCAGCACGGCGTCTATGACATCGGTGACGACGATCTCGCGCGCGCCGTGGACGCGTGCGGCAAGGATGCAAAGCGCGCCGATCGGCCCGCTGCCGGTGACCAGAACCCGCTTGCCGAGCAGCGAGCCGGCGCGGTTCATGGCATGCAGCGTAACCGCAAAAGGCTCGGCGAAAGCGGCCTCGTTGATGGAGATATGGTCGGCGATTTTGTGGCACTGCCACGCCTCGGCGACAAGGCGCTGGCGGAACGCGCCCTGTATATGCGGCATCGGCATGGCACTGCCATAGAAGCGCATGTTGAGGCACTGGTTCTGCATGCCTTGCAGACAGTAGCGGCAGGTATTGCAGGGACGGCTGGGCGAGATCGCGACGCGGTCACCAATGGCAAACGCGGAAACGCCGCTGCCCACGGCTTTCACCGTGCCAGCGACTTCGTGGCCGAGGATCATCGGTTCGCGCAGGCGGATCGCGCCGAAGCCGCCATGATTGTAGTAGTGCAGGTCCGAGCCGCAGATGCCGCCGGCTTCGACCGCGATCTCGACCTGTCCGTCGCCAGGGGAGCCCGGATCGGTCTCCTCGACCCGCAGGTCTTTTGCCGCATGGATGACGATCGACTTCATGATGGGATCCTTTCTCAGACGACCGGTGTCAGCAAGGCCTGTCCGCCGAAATGAGCCGCGAGATTGTCGCGAACGAGCTGACCCATGGCCTTGCGGGTCTCCACCGTGCCGCTGGCGTGGTGCGGTTGCAGCACGACGTTGGCAAGCTTCAGGAAGCGCTCGTCGATGGTTGGCTCGTTCCAGAACACGTCGAGCCCGGCACCCTTTATGGCACTGGATTCCAGGGCCGCGAGCAACGCAATCTCGTCGATCGTGCTGCCGCGCGAAATGTTTATGACAATACCGTCTGCTCCGAGCGCTGCCAGCATCGACGCATTAATCATGTGTTTCGTGCTTTCGCCGCCGGCGAGCGTTACGATCAGAAATTCGCTATCGCTCGCCAGTTCGAGCAGATCGCTGACGAACGTATAAGGAAGATCGTCGCGCTTGCGGTTGTCGAAATAAGAAATCGTGCAGTCGAATGCAGCGGCGCGCTTCGCCACCGCCGCACCGACGCGGCCCATGCCGACAATGCCCAGCCTTTTTCCACAGACACGCGTGACCAGCCCCATATTGCCCTTGCGCCAGCTTCCATCGCGCACGTAGGCGTCGGCCTGCGGGATTTTTCGCGCCACGGCGAGCAGCAGCCCGATGCCGATATCGGCTACGTCCTCGGTTAGAACATCAGGTGTATTGGTGACACGAATGCCATTCGCCTTGGCATAGGCAAGGTCGATGGCGTCGGTGCCCACGCCGTAGCAGGAAACGATTTCAAGCTGCGGCAGCTTCGCCATCAGCGCAGCACTTGCGCCAAGCTCGCCGCGCGTAGCTATGGCGCGGATCGCGCCGGCGTGGCTTGAGAGCAGCGCGTCCTTGTCCTCGGACTGCCAAAGTTTATGGACGCGATATTTCGCTTCAAGATCTCCCATGTCCCAATCCGGATAGGGACCTGTCATCAAAATGTCGGTCACGGCGTCATCTCCTGTGCATTTTTCCAATTGACTATGTTATCGATAACATTCATGTCAATAGGGACTGGCGGCAGGTGCGTTGGAAATCGTGGCCGCTCCAGGAAACATTGCTCAGGAGGAGCGTTTGGGCAGTTCGTTGTTCGATTTGACCGGCATGCGGGCGCTTGTCACCGGCTCGGGGCAAGGGATCGGCCTGGCGCTGGCCGAGGGGTTGGCGCAGCACGGCGCCGAAATCGTGCTCAACGGACGCAGCGCCGAAAAAATGAAAACGGCTGCGGATGCACTGACAGCGAAGGGACATAAGGCCCATAGCGCCGTCTTCGACGTCACTGATCATGCAGCGGTGGCGAACGGCGTCGCGGAGATCGAGGCGACTATCGGCGCCATCGATATCCTTATCAACAATGCCGGCATGCAGTTCCGAATGCCGCTCGAGGATTTCCCCGCTGACAAATGGGAGGAACTCTTGCGCACGAACATCTCCAGCGTGTTCTTCGTGGGACAAGCGGTGGCGCGGCACATGATCCTGCGGCGGCGCGGCAAGATCATCAACATCGCCTCGGTGCAAAGCGAACTGGCACGGACGAACATCGCGCCCTATACGGCCACGAAAGGCGCTGTGCGCAACCTGACGCGCGGCATGTGTGCCGATTGGGCGAAGCATGGCTTGCAGATCAATTCCATCGCGCCGGGTTACTTCAAGACGCCGCTCAACCAGGCGCTGGTCGACAATCCCGAATTTTCGGCGTGGCTGACCAACCGCACACCGGCGGGTCGTTGGGGCGATGTCGGCGAATTGGTCGGCGCGGCGATCTTTCTGTCGGGACCGGCCTCATCCTTTGTCAATGGACACACGCTCTATGTCGACGGTGGCATCACGACCTGCCTTTGAACCCGCGCTCATCGTCGTGATGGGTGTCAGCGGCTGCGGCAAGACCAAAGTTGGCGTCGAGATCGCCGCGCGGCTTGGCCTTGCCTTCGTTGAAGGCGATACGCTGCATCCGCGCAGCAATGTCGAAAAGATGTCGGCGGGCATACCGCTTGCAGACTGCGATCGATTGCCTTGGCTGGATCTGGTCGGCGCAGCCTTGCGCCAGGCTCGTGAGGAGGGTCGCGGGCTAGTCGTCAGCTGTTCCGCGTTGAAGAAACCCTATCGCGATAGGCTTCGCGATGCGGCGGGCGAATCGCTGGTTTTCGTATTCCTGGAGGGGTCGCATTCGCTGCTGCAAGCCAGGCTAGCCGCGCGCCGCGGCCACTTCTTTCCACCGGCGCTGCTCGACAGCCAGTTCGCCACCCTGGAGCATCCAGGCGACGAGCCGCTGGTGGTCACAGTGGACATCGACGCGCCTGTCGACACGATAGCCGATAGAGTGTTGCAGGGCCTGGGTGCACTTGGGGTCGACCCTGCCGGGATCAAGGAAAAAGGCACGTTGAAATGACGCAACCAACAAAAGTCGCCGTTGTCGGCGCCGGCATCATGGGGTCGGCGATCGCCACCCGCCTGATCGAGACTGGGCTAGCCGTGACGGTGTTCGATCTGGACAAGGTCAAGGTTGCAGCGCTGACTGCAAAGGGTGCGGCTGCGGCCGTGTCGGTTGCCGAAGCAACGCGGGAGAGCAGCTTCGTCATCCTCAGTCTCAACCATGCCAATATCGTGCGTTCGGTGGTGTTTGGCGATGGTGGTGTGGCGGCTGCGGCGTCGTCGGAAAAGCTGCTGATCGACATGTCTTCGATCGATCCTGTCGACACCGCGCAGATGGCCGGGAAGCTGTCTGCCGAGACCGGCATGAGATGGCTCGACTGCCCGCTTTCGGGCGGCGTTCCCGGCGCGCTGGCCGGCCGGCTGACCGTTATGGCGGGCGGTGAGGCGGCAGACTTCGAACACGCGCGCACGGTGATGCAGCATCTCTGCGCCAACTACACCTTGATGGGACCGAGCGGGGCAGGCCAGACGACCAAGCTGATCAACCAGCTCTTCTGCGCGGTGCTGTTTCAGGCCGTCGCCGAAGCGGTCAAGCTTGCTGAGGCCGGCGGCGTCGATGCGAAGGCAATCCCCGCGGCACTCAAGGGCGGGCGGGCCGACTCCAGCATTATGCAGGAGTTCATGGCAAAATTCGCTGCCCGCGATTTTTCGCCGACCGGCCGCATCGATAATATGCTGAAGGATCTGGATTCGCTGCAGGCCTTCGCGCTGAAAACCAAGACCCCGATGCCAATGACCGGGCAGGTGGTAGAGATCCACCGTCTGCTTTGCGCCGCAGGGCTGGGGCCAAGGGATTCGGCTGAGATGATGCTTCTGCTCGACGGCAAGACCAGTTGATTGGCTGGCCTGAATTTTCGTCGTCGCTTGACGCTTAGAAATGTTATCGATAACATCATTGGGGCGATCTTGGGAGGAACGCATTGTGACCGAGGAAAAACTGATCGAGTTCAAGTCGATTACCAAGGAGTTCGGCGGCACCCGCGCGATCTCCGACGTGTCGCTCGATCTGCACAAGGGCGAGATCCTGGCGCTGCTTGGCGAGAACGGCGCCGGCAAGTCGACACTGATCAAGACGCTCGCCGGCATCCACCGGCCGGACGGCGGCAGCATCCTGTTTCGCGGCGAGCCCTATCACCATCGTCCGCCGCAGCCGAACCACCGCCAGCCCGTCGCCTTCATCCATCAGGATCTCGGTCTCATCGAATGGATGACGGTCGGCGAGAATGTCGGCTTGGCCCAAGGCTTTTCGCTCCGCTCGGGGCTCATCGACTGGCGATCGACCGAGGCGAGAGCGCGTGAGGCGCTCAAGCTGGTCGGATGCGATTTCGATCCGACGACACGCGTTCAGGATCTGACGCGCACCGAAAAGTCGCTGGTTGCCATCGCCCGCGCCCTGGCCACCGAGGCCGATGTGCTGGTGCTCGACGAGCCGACAGCCAGTCTTCCCGCTGACGAAGTCGAGCGGCTGTTCGACGCCATCCGCCCGCTCAAGCAACGCGGTGTCGGTATGATCTACGTTTCGCATCGGCTCGACGAGATCTTCCGCATCGCCGACCGGGTCGCCGTGCTGCGCGACGGCAGGCTGGTCGGCCAGAAGAGAGTCGCCGATACCAGCCCGGACGAACTTGTCGAGATGATCGTTGGTCGCCCGGTGAACCAGGTTTTCAGCAAGGCTCAGACGCAGGCCGGCGAAACGGTGTGCACGGTCCGTGACCTGGTCTGCGCCGGTGCCGGCCCTGTCTCTTTCGACGTGCGCAAGGGTGAGCTGCTCGGTCTGGTCGGCCTTCGCGGCGCCGGGCAGGAACTGGTTGGTCGGACGCTGTTCGGGTGTCAGGTTTTCTCCGGCTCGGTGACGATCAATGGCGTTGTGCCCGACCTGTCGAGCCCGATCGCGGCAATGTCGGCCGGCGTCGGCCTCATCGCACGCGACCGGACCGAGGAATCGATAGCAGCCTCCTTGTCGATCCGCGAAAACAGTTTTCTCAATCCCGGCGCCGGTAAGCGTGGCCTGTTCTCGTTTTTGGCGCCCTACAAGGAGGCGGCGCTGGCGCGTGAGATCGGCGGGACGGTCGGGCTTCGCCCCAACGATCCTAACCTGCCGATCGAAGCACTGTCCGGCGGCAACCAGCAGAAGGTGATTGTCGGCCGCTGGCTGCACACCGACCGAAAGTTGCTGATCGCCGAAGACCCGACCGCCGGCGTCGACGTCGGCGCCAAGGCCGAGATCTACCGGCTGATCGGCCGCGCACTTGAAGCCGGCCTCGCCGTCGTCGTGGTGTCGACCGATTTCGAGGAGATCGCCCATATCTGCCACCGCGCCCTGGTGTTTTCACGCGGACAGATCGTGCGCGAACTCACCAGTAACGACCTGACCACATCCGCCGTGATCACCGCGGCATCGGCTTCGGAAGCCGCCTGATCTTTCTGGGAGCGAACCTCATGCAATCGATCGAATCCAGCGCACTCGAACCGACCCGTGGCGAAATGGCAGGCTTGTCGTTGGGGCAAAAAATCATCCGGCTGCTGCCGGTCTACGGGCTGGTGATCCTGACGGCGCTGCTGATCCTTTTGTTTTCGACCCTGCTGCCAAACACCTTTCCAACCCTGCTCAATTTGCGCTCGATCATCTCCGACAAAGCAATCATCGCGCTGCTGTCGCTGGCGGCGATGATCCCGATGGCTTCTGGCCGCATCGACCTCACCGTTGGCTACGGCATCGTGCTGTGGCACATTCTCGCCATCAGCCTGCAGACCATGTTCGGCGTTCCGTGGCCGCTGGCGGTGATCATCGTGCTGCTTCTCGGCGCTGCGACCGGCTTCCTCAACGGACTACTGGTCGAAGTTGCCCGCATCGACTCTTTCATCGCCACGCTCGGCACCGGCACCGTGCTCTATGCGCTGGCGCTCTGGCACACCGGCGGCCGGCAAGTGGTCGGCGTGCTGCCCAACGGCTTTTACGCCCTCAATGGCACGATGGTATTCGGGCTGCCTATCACCGGCCTTTATGTGCTGGCGATCGCCGCAGCACTCTGGATCATCCTCGAATATCTGCCGATCGGCCGCTACGTCTATGCCATCGGCGCCAACCCGAAGGCTGCGGCTCTGAACGGCATTCCGGTGCGCCGCTTCGTCATCGGTGCCTTCATCTCGTCGGGCTTCCTGACGGCGCTGACAGGCGTGCTGCTCGCCTCTAAGCTGCGCATCGGCCAGGCCAGCGTCGGGCTGGAATATCTGCTGCCGGCGCTCGTCGGCGCCTTTCTCGGTTCGACCACCATCAAGCCCGGACGCGTCAATGTCTGGGGCACGATGACCGGCGTTGTCATCCTGGCGGTCGGCATTTCCGGCATCCAGCAGTTCGGTGGCTCGTTCTTCGTCGAACCGCTGTTCAACGGCGTGACGCTGCTCGTCGCCATCGGCATTGCCGGTTACGCCCAACGCAAGCGCGGCGCGGCGAACAGGGCCAGGACCAAGACCGCAACGCAGCCCTCGAAGTGACCAGCCGAACCCATCCGGGAATAGTGGAATGAGCGACTACGAGATTCTGGACGACCGGTTCCGAAAGCTGACGATCGGGCATGCCAAGCTCGAACGGCTGTGGACCGGGAGCCGCTGGGCGGAAGGACCGGTCTATGTTCCGGCGGCAAGGCATTTGCTGTGGTCGGATATCCCGAACGACCGGTTGCTGCGCTACGACGAAAGCGACGGCTCGGTCAGTGTCTTCGAAACCCATTGCAACAATCAGAACGGCCATACGCTCGATCGTGAAGGCCGCGTCGTCGCTTGCGACCATCGCGGTCGACGCATCTCCCGGCTTGAGCATGATGGGCGATGGCAGTCGCTTGTCGAAGTCATCGACGGCAAGCGGTTCAATTCACCGAATGACGTGGTGGTCAAATCCGATGGCACGATCTGGTTCACCGACCCCGTGTACGGCATCGACAGCCACTATGAAGGCATGATTGCCCGACCAGAGATCGGCGGGTCCCATGTCTACCGGTTCAACGAAGCAACCTGCGAGGTGGGTGTCGTCATCACTGATCTGGTGCAGCCGAACGGGCTGGCCTTTTCGCCCGACGAGACCATCCTCTACGTGTCGGATACTGGCGCAAGCCATGTTCAGGGCCTGCCGCGGGCGATCAAGACCTATGATGTCGCCGCGGACGGACGCTCGCTGCGGTCGCACGGCACGCTCGCCGAATGCGAAGCAGGATTTTTCGACGGCTTCCGCGTCGATCGCGATGGCAACATCTGGGCCTCCAGTGCCGATGCGGTTCGCGTCTACGCGCCGGACGGGACGCTGATCGGGCGCATCCTGGTTCCCGAAATCGTCTCCAATTTGTGCTTCGGCGGTCCGAAGCGCAACCGGCTCTACATCACCGCCCAGACGTCGCTTTATTCCATCTATGTCAACGCGCATCCAGCCGGTTTGGGCCCGGTGGCTGGGCAAATCAGCCAGTGACTTGGCGCCCGAAATCGAGTTCCGGAAGACCAGACAATTTTTTTGAAACCAAGGGAGGTACCAACATGCAACGCAGAACATTTCTAAAATCATCCATCGCCTTGATGGCCATCACAATCGCTGCTCCGGTCCTGTTCGCCGGCCAGGCACGGGCGGACGCGATGGCCGACGCCATGGCGGTGGTCGAAAAATATGCCCAGAAGGTCACCGCCTGGGACGGCCCGGCCACCGGTCCGAAGGCCCAGCCGGGCAAGACGATCGTCGTGCTCGCCGGCGACCTCAAGAATGGCGGCATTCTGGGCGTCACCACCGGCGTCGAGGAAGCCGCCAAGGCGATTGGCTGGGAGGTCAAGGTGATCGACGGCGCCGGCTCGATTGGTGGCCGCACCGCCGCCTTCGGCCAGGCGATGGCTCTGAAGCCGAATGGCATCGTCATCAACGGTTTCGACGCCATTGAGCAGGCGCCGGCGCTGGAACAGGCGAAGGCCGCCGGAATCCCGCTGGTTTCCTGGCATGCCGGACCGGTGATCGGACCCGACGAAAAGAGCGGCGTGTTCGCCAACGTCTCGACCGACGCCATGCAGGTCTCGACGGCTGCGGCCGACTGGGCCTATGCCGACGCCAAGGGCAAACCCGGCGTCGTCATCTTCACCGATTCGACCTACGCCATAGCCATCGCCAAGGCCGACAAGATGAAGGCCGAAATCGAGCGGCTCGGCGGCAAGGTGCTCGAATATGTCGACACCCCGATCGCCGAGACCTCGCAGCGCATGCCGCA
This sequence comes from Mesorhizobium sp. M0761, assembly GCF_040320205.1. Classification (NCBI taxonomy): domain Bacteria; kingdom Pseudomonadati; phylum Pseudomonadota; class Alphaproteobacteria; order Hyphomicrobiales; family Phyllobacteriaceae; genus Mesorhizobium; species Mesorhizobium sp. M0761. The sequence continues at coordinate 3,124 of NZ_JAMYPF010000033.1, read as the reverse complement.
GCTGACCACCTCGCTCTTGCAGAAATACGGCGATGCCTGGACGCATTCGCTGGCGATTAACGACCTCTATTTCGACTTCATGGGACCATCGCTTGCCGCTGCCGGCAAGGCCGGCACCGACGCGCCGATCAATGTAGCCGCCGGCGACGGTTCGGAATCGGCCTATCAGCGCATCCGCGCCGGGCAGTTCCAGAAGGTCACGGTCGCCGAACCGCTCAACTTGCAGGGCTGGCAATTGGTTGACGAGCTGAACCGCGCCATCGCCGGTGAAAAATGGTCGGGCTATCTGTCGCCGCTGCATGTGGTGACGGCCGACAATGTCGAGTTCGACGGCGGCCCGAAGAACGCCTTCGACCCGGAGAATGGCTACCGCGATCAGTACAAGAAAATCTGGGGCAAATAGGCCACCGAGGAGGGCGCATCACCGATGCGCCCTCATCCATGCAGACAATCAGGAACTTCAACATGATCATCCGCTACGCCCTCTTCGAAGGTGAAATCCATGCCGGGCGTGAGAACGAATTCCGGCACTTTGTCAAGGAGAAGCTGGTGCCGCTGTGGACGCAATTTCCCGGGGCGCAAGAGGTTCGCGTCCTGGATGGTACCGCGCGTGACGAGGGTGCTCCCGTCTACGCAATGGCTCTCGCCATTCGCTATCCCGACATGGACACCTGCAACCGGGCGCTTCAGTCGGATGTGAGATTTCAAAGCCGCGACGTGACGGGGGAATTGCTGAAGATGTTCACTGGGCGCGTTCATCATCATGTCTTCGAGGCAAATGAGTATCCAACCGGCTAGATCGAGCACGGCGACGTCTCTGCCAGATCTCGCAAACGCCCCCGGCATCTACATCGCCAGAACGTTCAAGTTTGAAGCGCCGTTCTGTTTGGATTTCCCTGTTGGGCCACGATCATTTCGCTGTTAGCCCGCGCCGGGAGTCCCTTACTAAGGCATTGAATCTGCGCCGAGATTCCGGCGCAAATTCGCCTTGAGCGCGGAAAATCGCCGAAATTCGCTGTTTTTCGGCGGCTAACAGGGAAAATCAGACAGAGACTGGTTCGCCAATGACTGCCAGCACCACCATAACCATTGATTTCATTATTAAAGATATGCCTCGGCCCAAAACGTTTTGGGCCCATTATGGGCCCGAAGAAAAGGGCACCCGATATGGGACCCTGCTCATGGTCGGTTGATTTCACTTACTTGACGACGCGCAGGGCCGCTCGCTGCTTCATCGCATCGCGTTTGGCCTCGCGCTCGTTGATGGCGCGGGCTATGTCGACGGCCATTCGCTTCTTGTTAGCCTGCCGGACATATTCGTCCGTCACCGTCATGGAAGAATGCCCCATCGCCTCCATGATGGCACGCGATTGGATGTTGCATTCGGCGAGATACGTGCCGAAGGTGCGGCGTAGCCCGTGGAGAGTGTAGCCCTCCGGAATGCCGGCCTGCTTGTTCCAATGTGCCATCATGCCGGTGAGGCTCTTTTCCGCGAATGGACGCCCATAGGCATTCTTCAGTACCGTTCCGCCTTTCGAACGGTCGAGCGGCGCCAAGGCTTGCGCCAGCTTGTCGAGGATGGGGATAAACATCTCGCGACCGCCGTGACGGTTGCGGTTCTTCTTCTGCCGGAAATCGAAGGCTTCGATCACCCCTAGGGAGCCATCGAACAGTTCGATCTCCTCGAAAACCAAATCGTCCCATTGCAACGAGGCGATATCGCCTCGTCGCTTGCCGAGCCAAAAGGCGAGCGTGTAACAGGTGCGCGGCGGGGAGCCGATCGGATGGCGCGCCTCGAACTTTTCACGAATGGGGACCGGCCACGCGGGATTGGTGGTGGATTTAGGAATGCGGACGCGGATCGACAGTGAGGGATTGTTCTGCGGTTTGCTCCATTTCTCAACTTCGATCCCCACCCACAGGAGCTTCTTGATTGCGACCAGCAGGTGCTTGGCAACCGTCCGGTTGGCGGCAAAGGCGCTTTCGACAGTCGCACGCAGATGGTCGGCGTCGAGATGTTCCTACTGGCGTATCGCGCCAAGTCAGCGGGTAGGCAGGTTCGACCTGCTCCGAAGGAAGCGTTCAATCAGCCTGGCATTCTTCCGCTGCGTTGCTTCGTCCAGCCATTCCATAGTCCCTTCAAGTCGCCGCGCTGCATGACCGAACGTCTTTGGCAACGCCCGACCGGGTAGGTCGATAATAATTGCCTTTAGGCCCTGGCTCTGGGGCGCCCTTTGTAGGCAGCCTCGAATTCCGGATCACCGGGCTGGCCGGGGAGGCGGATTTCAGGCATTCCCTTTGCACGATAGCGATAGACTGTCTTTCCATTTTTGAGGCGCGACGAAACGCCGGGGAAAGTGTCATCCTTGAATGGCCGGGCGATTAGGCCTCCTTCCAGTCCTCTACCGCCGCTTTTTCACATGCGGAGAGACCTCTATCATCGCTTCAAGCGAAAGGTTTTTGCTTTCGAGGGCAACGCGTAGGAGTTTCGGGTACGGGAAACCTCGACCTTGCTCGATGCCCTCGTATGTGCGTTTCGGTATTCCCAACACCTTCGCTGCACTCTCAGCAGTGAAACCTCCCTTCGAACGCCAGGCTTTCACATCTCGCGCAAGCTTGTCATTCTCGTTCACGTCATCATTCCACTCGGAGGATAATGGTACTACGCCCACAGCGTATACGCAATGCGCGTAGCTTCCTATCTTGTTGCCGCCTTCTGCTTACTCCGATCTAACAGTTCTTGGAGGCCGTTATCTTTGTCTGGCAGGGAGGAGAAAGCGATATCGAGGGTGACACGATCCCAAATCGTGCGACTGTTGATGAGCTTAGGCCTCGGCATGCGGCTATCGGCAACCATGGTTGTGTGCGTCAAGTTCTGCAAAATGGGGCAGCCATGATGCTGGTCATGCGGCTTGGCGCAGAGCGAGCTTCTTGTGCTCGCGCAGGTCGTCCATGTTGATGTATCGGTTGGCCTCCATCCAGTTTTCATTGGTCTCGACGGCCAAGGCCCTGACCAGGCGCAGGCAGCTTTCGGTATTGGGGAAGATGCGCACGACATAGGTGCGCCGGCGGATTTCCTCGTTGAGCCGCTCCAGCATGTTGGTGGATTTGAGATGCTTGTGGT
>NZ_JAMYPF010000032.1:0-39314 GCF_040320205.1 Mesorhizobium sp. M0761 | reverse complement strand
TAATAACACCAATAAATCCCCCCGCCCCCCCCGGGCCGACCCCCCCGCGGTCGAGCTGCGCCCCACACCTCTCCCCCGATCGACGGGGGAGAGGAAAGGCGCGAGCCCTTTGCCGGAAAGCACCCTTCCTCTCCCTCCGGAGGGGAGAGGTGGCGCTGCGAAGCAGCGACGGAGTGGGGGAAGCCGGTCCTCAAATACCCCGGCGCTGACAACTTTCTCCAGATCGATGGTCGCAGCCGTTGAATGCGAAATCCTAGAAAACCTATCGGCCCACCGCGCCCCGGCGGAAATCCGAAGGCGACATCCCAGCCAGCTTGCGGAAGGATTTGTTGAAGGCGCTGAGCGAGCCGAAGCCGGAATCCATGGCGACGCGCAGCACGTTGGCGTCTTCATGCATCAAAAGCGCCTGCGCATAGCTCAGCCGCAGCAGGTTCATATATTCGTTGAGCGTCATGCCGGTCGACTTCTTGAAAATGCTCATGGCGTATTTGGGATGGATGTCGGCCGCCGCCGCGATGTCGACGCAGTCTATCTCGTAGAGGAAATTCTCGGCGATGAAGTCGCACATGCGCCCGACATTGCGCAGCGATTGCTGGTCGAACGGGCCGCCGGGTTCCTGGCCGATGGCGGTTTCCGGCACCAGCTGGTAGGGCTCGAAGCGCACCCGCTCCAACCGCAGCAGCAGCTCGTTCACGGCGTGCTCGGTTATCGCCGGATCGCCCGAGCGGAAATAGCGGTTCCAGCGTTCGAAATTGTGATGGTCGGCCTGGTCGGTCGCCGATGTCACCAGCGTGGCGCCCGTCATCAGCCGGTGGCGGACATCCGTCGGCAGGTGCAGGCGGAAGAAATGCACCAGCGGCAGATGCGCGCCGGCATAGATGGCGTCGTCGGAGAGATCGTCCATCTGGTGCGGCAGCCCGCCCCAGAACAGGCACATGTCGCCGGCCGACAGCGAAATCTCGTGCTCGTTCATGCGGTAATGCACGCTGCCGCGGACGATGAAATTGACCTCGACCTGGGCATGCCAATGCGGCTTCAGCATCACCAGCGGATGGTTGTGAAACATCTGCAAAGCCATCGGCAGGCCTTCGACGCTGCTGGCGCCAGGCTGGTAAAACGGCCGTTCCGGCATCTTACTTTCCGCCCATCTTTTATTCCCGTTGTCAGGGACAAGCCTTCCGCGCCGCCTAGTCTAGCCATGCTCGCGAAGAGAGAGCAAATGAAATGGGAGGATTTCAATGCGCACGACACTGATCTGTGCCGCGCTGGCGCTTGGCCTGGGCTCAGCCCCGGCCTTGGCGCAGTCCGGCGAAATCACGATCTGGAGCTGGAATATCGCCGCTTCGTCGCTGAAGGCGACGGTGGCCGGCTTCAACAAGCAGTATCCCGACATCAAGGTCACCGTTCAGGATCTCGGCAACCAGCCCACCTATGACAAGTCGATCGCCGGCTGTGCGGCCGGCGGCGTCGGCCTGCCCGATATCGTCTCGATCGAAAACGGCGAGGCCGAGAACTACTGGAGCCAGTTCCCCGATTGCTTCGTCGATTTGCACACGCTGGGCTACACCGCCGACGACCAGAAGAAATTCCCGGATTTCAAGCGCACCGAACTGGAGGTCGGCGACAAGGCCTATGCCATGCCGTGGGATTCCGGCCCGGTCGCCGCCTTCTACCGCCGCGACTTCTACGAGAAGGCCGGCGTCGATCCGGCCTCGATCAAGACCTGGGACGATTTCATCGCCGCCGGCAAGAAGGTCCAGGCCGCCAATCCCGGCGTCACCATGACCAATGCCGATTTCAACGGCGACACCGAATTCTTCCGCATGATTTCCAACGAACAGGGCTGCGGCTATTTCGCCGCCGATGGGCAGTCGATCACCGTCAACCAGCCGAAATGCGTCGACACGCTGGCCAAGATCAAGGACATGAAGGACGCCGGCATCATCTCGTCGGCCGACTGGGGCACCAAGATCACCAACAACACCGCCGGGACCGTCGCCACCCAGGTCTATGGCGGCTGGTATGAGGGCACCATCCGCACCGAATCGGCCGGCGAAAACGGCAAATGGGGTGTCTATCTGATGCCGAGCCTGACCGCCGACGGCCCGCGCGCCGCCAATCTCGGCGGCTCGTCGCTCGCCATCACCTCGGCCTCGAAGAACAAGGAGGCCGCCTACGCCTATCTGAAATACACGCTCGAGACCAATGAGGGCCAGATCACCATGCTCAGGGATTTCGGCCTGGTGCCGTCACTGATCTCGGCGCTCGACGATCCCTATGTCTCGCAAGGCCTCCCCTATTGGGGCGGCCAGGCAGTGTGGAAGGACATTCTCGCCACGCTGCCCAAGGTGGTGCCGAGCCGCGGCACGCCGTTCCAGAGCGACGCCGAAATCATCATGCGCGCCGTGCAGACCAAATATCTCGGCGGCGGCTATCCCGATGCCAAGGCCGCCCTCGACGACGCCGCCAGCCAGATCGCGGCGGCGACTGGATTGCCGGTAAAGTGACGAAGGCGGAGATGTTGGCGGGCCAGATATAGGGCAATTTGCCGGACCGTTGGCGCTGCCCCTCATCTGCCTGCCGGCATCCTCTCCCCGTATAGTGACGGAGAGGGGACGCTCTCGCCCAACAGTTCGCCAATCGCCGGCGGCGTCCCAACAAGCCCCTTCTCCCCGTCACTATACGGGGAGAAGGTCCCGGCAGGGGGATGAGGGGCGGCGCCAAGCCTTAATAATTGACGCCGGCTAACAACACGCCGGATATCAGCCGGGAAAGAGGAAGGAGGAGGAACCATGCGCTACCAGAACGCCACGGCCTATCGCTTCCTCACGCCCTACCTCCTGATCTTCGCCATCTTCTGGGTGTGGCCGATCATCTCCTCGTTCATGATTTCCTTCCAGGCGACGCGCACGGTGCCCTGGCGCTTTGCGCCGACGTTCAACTGGGGCCGCCTGATCGGCGACCCCGCTTTCTTCAACGCGCTGAAGAACACGCTGCTCATCCTCGTCATCCAGGTGCCGGTGATGATCTCGCTAGCGATCATCATGGCGGTGCTGCTGAACTCGCCGCTGCTGAAGGCACGTGGCCTCTACCGCTTCGCCTTCTTCGCTCCGGTGGTGGTCGGCGAGGTCGCCTATTCCGCCGTGTTCCGGCTGATGTTCAATCTCGATTTCGGCATCATCAACAAATTGCTCGCCGGCGTCGGCCTGTCCAAGATCGACTGGTTCTCCAACGTCACCCCGGCGATGGCGCTGATCATGATCGCGGTAACCTGGCGCTGGGCCGGCTACAACGCCATCATCCTGCTCGCCGGCCTGCAGTCGATCCCCGAGGATGTCTATGAAGCAGCGACGCTCGACCGCGTCAGCAAGCTCAAGCAGTTCTTCTACATAACGCTGCCGCTGCTCAAGCCGGTCATCGTGTTTTGCGCCGTGCTGTCGATCATCGGCACGATGCAGCTGTTCACCGAGCCGTTCCTGATCACGGAGCGCGGCGGCCCCGGCGGCGGCACCGAGACGCTTGGCCTGCTGCTCTACCGCCAGGGTTTTCGCTCGCTCAATTTCGGCTACGCCTCGGCCGTCGCCTACACGATGGCGGGGCTGGCCATCGCCATCACTCTGGTGCAGCTGTGGCTGACAAGAGAGCCGAAGTGAGTTCGCTCTCGCAACGCCGGCTCGGCCGCAGCGTCCTGCTGCATCTGGTCCTGACGCCGCTGGCGGTGATCTGGCTGTTTCCGCTGTGGATGATGGTGGTGTTTTCGACCATGCCCGACAACGGCATTTTCAGCCCCGGCATCGAGCTTCTGCCGCACGGCAATTTCGTCGACAATTTCAACAATCTGCAGCGTGACACCAATTTCGTCGGCGCTATCGGCATTTCGGTGGCGGTGGCCGTGACCTACACCTTCTTCTCGGTGCTGCTGACCTCGATGGCCGGCTGGGCGCTCGCCCGCTATCAGTTCTTCGGCAAGGGCGCGGTGGTGGCGATCATCCTCGGCACCATCACGCTGCCCTATGCGGTGGTGCTGATCCCGCAATTCATCATGGTGGCGCGCGACTTCCAGCTCGCCAACACCTGGATTGCGCTGATCGTGCCACCCTTGTTCAATTCGCTGGGCGTGCTGTTCATGCGCCAGGCTTTCTCGATGATGCCGGCCGACCTTTTCGACGCGGCACGTGTCGAGGGCGTCAAGGAATGGCGTATCTTCCTGTTCGTCGCTTTGCCGCTGGCGCGGCCGATGCTGGCGGCGCTCGCCATCATTCTGTTCCTCGCCTCGTGGAACAATTATCTCTGGCCGCTTTTGATCAACAGCCAGCCCGGCGCGATGACGGCCCCTGTGGCGCTCGGCACGCTGATCGGCCTGACCAAGGTCTCATGGGGCGGCATCATGGCCGGCGCCGTCATGCTGACCGTGCCGATGCTGGTCGTCTTCGTGCTGCTGCAGCGCCATTTCATCGCCGGCATCGCCGCCGGCGCCGTCAAGTAGGGACAACAGCGATATGGCGGCAGTCACCCTCACCAATGTCGTAAAACGCTTCGGCGTCTATGAGATTATCCATGACGCCAACATCGATATCGCCGATGGCGAGTTCGTCGTCTTCGTAGGCCCGTCGGGTTGTGGAAAATCGACGCTGCTCAGGATGATCGCCGGGCTGGAGGATATCAGCGGCGGCGAGATCGCCATTGGCGGCAAGGTGATGAACGATGTCGAGCCGGCCGAGCGCGGCATCGCCATGGTGTTCCAGTCCTACGCGCTCTACCCGCACATGAGTGTCGAGCAGAATCTGAGCTTTGGCCTCAGGATGACCGGCAACCCCAAGGAGGACACCGAGCGGCGGGTGAAGCGGGCCTCCGAAATCCTGCGCATCACAGAGTTGATGGCGCGGCGGCCGAGGCAATTGTCCGGCGGCCAGCGCCAGCGCGTCGCCATTGGCCGCGCCATCGTGCGCGAACCGCAAGTCTTCCTGTTCGACGAGCCGTTGAGCAATCTCGACGCCGAGCTGCGCGTCCAGATGCGGGTCGAGATCTCGCGCCTGCACAAGGAGCTCGGTACGACGATGATCTATGTCACCCACGACCAGACCGAAGCGATGACGCTGGCCGACCGGATCGTCGTGCTGCGCGGTGGCCATGTCGAGCAGATCGGCCGGCCGCTCGATCTCTACGACAATCCCGACAACCAGTTCGTCGCCGGCTTTGTCGGCTCGCCGAAGATGAATTTCATCAAGGGCCGCGTCGTCGGGCGCAACACGAGCAGCGTCACCGTCGAGCTGGTGGGCGAGGAAAAGACCCGCATTATGCAACCGTTGACCGGCGCCGTGCCAGAAACAGGAGCCAAGGTCATTGTCGGCGTGCGGCCCGAACATTTCGGCAATGGCGGCGAAGGCGACGCCGACCTCACAGTCGGCATCGACGTGGTCGAGCATCTCGGCGGCACCAGCTTCATCTATGCCAGGACCGCCCATGGCGAAGACCTGGTGATCCAGCGCGACGCGGCAAAGGTCCCCGACACCCAGGAGATCACCGTGTCCATCCGCAAATCCTATCTGTTCGATGAAAATGGCCAGCGGCTGCGCTGAGCGCTTCCAGCCTTGCAAGGAGAATGACCATGACTGCAACCGCGCCCATCCGCTGGGGGATACTCGGGCCCGGCGACATCGCCAAAGCGTTCGCCCGCGGCGTGGCAGGCTCGCGCACCGGCACGATCGTGGCGCTCGGCGCCCGCAATCCCGGCAAGGCAGGCTTGGCCGAGACGTTTCCCGGCGCCCGCATCCTCGACGGTTACGACGCGCTGCTCGCCGACCCCGAGGTCGATGCCGTCTATATCGCCATCCCGCATCCCGGCCATGCCGAATGGGCAATCAAGGCGGCGGAAGCCGGCAAGCATGTGCTGTGCGAAAAGCCGTTGGCGCTGACCGCCTTCGAGGCCGACGCCATGATCCATGCTGCGCGCAAGGCCGGCACCTTCCTCGGCGAAGCGTTCATGTACCGGCTGCACCCGCAGACGGCGAAGCTGGTGGAACTCATCAAGTCGGGCGTCATCGGCGATGTCAGGCTGATGAAGTCGAGCTTCGGCTTCGCCATGCCGGGCTTCATGCCCGAGCACCGGCTCTACGCCAACGATCTCGCCGGCGGCGGCATCCTCGATGTCGGCGGCTATCCCGTCTCGATGGTGCGGCTGATTGCCGGGGCTGCGACTGGAAAACCCTTCGCCGAGCCGGACAAGGTTGTCGGCACCGCCCATCTCGGCAAGTCCGGCGTCGACGAATGGGCCTCGGCGCTGCTGCATTTTCCCGGTGGCATCGTCGCCGAGGTATCCTGCAGCATCTCGCTCAAACAGGACAATGTGCTGCGCATCCTCGGCACCAAGGGCCGCATCGAAGTGCCGGATTTCTGGTTCGCCGGCGGCGGCAACCGCGATGGCGGCCCTGGCCGGATCGATGTAATCCTCGCCGACGACACGCGCGATACCATCAGCGTCAACGAAACCCGCCATCTCTATTCCTTCGAGGTCGACGCCGCCGGCGAGGCGATCCTGGCCGGCAAACAGGAGTTCGTCTGGCCGGGCATGAGCTGGGCCGACAGCCTCGGCACGCTGCGCGTCCTCGACAGATGGCGCGCCGCCGTCGGGCTCGAATATGAGATCGAAAAGCCGGCTAAGCGAACCAACACCATTTCGGGCCGGCCGCTGCGCACCGGCGGCACGGCCATTGGCAAGCGCAAGATTCCGGGCCTGTCGAAGCCGGCCTCCGTGGTGGCGCTCGGCTTCGAGGATTTCCGCACCTTCTCGTCGGGCGCAATCCTGCTCGACGCCTTCTTCGAGGCCGGCGGCAATCTGTTCGACACCGGCTATGTCTACGGCGCCGGCTACACCGAAACGCTGCTTGGCCAGTGGCTCAGGAATCGCGGCGTGCGCGAGCAGTCGGTGATCATCGCCAAGGGCGCCCACTCGCCGCTCTGCTATCCCGATGTCATCGGCAAGCAGCTCGCCCAGTCGTTGGACCGGCTGCAGACCGACCATGTCGACCTCTATTTCATGCACCGCGACAACCCGGATGTGCCGGTCGGCGAATTCGTCGATGCGATGGACGCCGAGGTCAAGGCCGGCCGCATCCGTGGCCCGTTCGGCGGCTCGAACTGGACGATGGCGCGCATGGACGAGGCGATTGCCTATGCCGAGCGCACCGGCAAGCAGAAGCCCGGCGTGCTCTCCAACAATTTCTCGCTGGCCGAGATGCTGGAACCGATCTGGGCCGGCTGCATCACCTCGTCCACCGACGACTGGAAATCCTGGCTGACGAAAAGGCAGATGCCCAACTTCGCCTGGTCGAGCCAGGGCCGCGGCTTCTTCACCGACCGCGCCGGCCGCGACAAGCAGGACAATGAGGAGCTAGTGCGGGTCTGGTACTCGGAGAAAAATTTCGGCCGCCGCGACCGTGCCATCGAGCTGGCGCAGCGCCTGGGCAAAAGTCCGATCCACATCGCGCTCGCCTATGTGCTGGCGCAGCCTTTTCCGTCGGTGCCGTTGATCGGCCCGCGCACGCTGGACGAGTTGGAGGACAGTTTGAAGGCGCTGGATATCAAGCTGTCGGCGGAGGATGTGGCGTGGCTGGATAGCGGGCCGGAAAGGCGGCGGGCTTAGCAGCTAATCTCCCCCCTTGAGGGGGAGATGTCGCCGAAGGCGACAGAGGGGGTCGCCTCGCGTGGAGCGCTAACCTCCTTCTGCAACGGCAGGTAGGCCGAGCCCAGTCGAACCGACCCCCTCTGGCCTGCCGGCCATCTCCCCCGCACGGGGGAGATTAGCGGCTCATGCGTTCCACCTACCGATCGATCCGTGTCGACAAAATAATCGACGACGACGTCCGCTCGACCCCGTCCATCGCCCCGATCTCGTCCAGCAACGCATCGAGATCCCTGATCGACGGCGCGTCGACGATGACGATCATGTCGAAATTGCCGCTCACCGAGTGCAGCGTCCGTACCGGCGGCAGCGCCTGCATCGCCCGCACCACCTTGTCGGCGAGCTTGGACGTGACGGTGAGCAGCACATGCGCCCGCACAAGCCCCTGCTCGTAGTCCGGCGCCATCCGCACGCCATAGCCGGTGATGATGCCGCGCTGTTCCAGCCGCTCGATCCGGCTCTGCACTGTCGTGCGCGAAACGCCGAGCTGGCGCGCCAGCTCAGTGGTCGACGCGCGGGCGTTGGCGCGCAGCAGGGAAAGCAGTTTTTGTTCGGCGTCACTGAGCATTTCGACGAACCTCGTCGGCGTATCGTTCAATTGCAGGGTTCATTTCGAACGATCCCACGCTTCCTTTCGACAGGCAAGCTGCGATTCTTGAAGGCATCGCGTCCACCGCGCGGCGGTCTGGGCCAAAGAGTTTTCACGAGGGGCAAGGTCATGAAGAAAATCATCGTCGTCGGCGCCGGCAAGATCGGCTCCACCATTGCAGGCATGCTCGCCGACAGCGGCGACTACCACGTCACCGTTATCGACCGCGCGGCGGCGCAGCTTGCCGCGGCCGAACTTCCCGCCGGCGTCGAAGGGCTGGAGCTCGATATCGCAGCGCCGGGCGCACTCGAGGCCGCCCTTGCCGGCGCCTTCGCCGTGCTGAGCGCCGCCCCCTTCCATTTGACCACGCGCATCGCCGAAGCGGCCGCCGCCACCGGCGTGCACTATCTCGATTTGACCGAGGATGTCGTCTCGACCCGCCGCGTCAAGGAGCTGGCCAAGTCGGGCAACAGCGCCTTCATTCCGCAATGCGGCCTGGCGCCGGGCTTCATCTCGATCGTCGCCAATGATCTCGCCAGCCGCTTCGACACGCTGGAAAGCGTTCGCATGCGCGTCGGCGCGCTGCCGCAATACCCGTCCAATGCGCTGAACTACAATCTGACCTGGAGCACCGACGGCGTCATCAACGAATATTGCGAACCCTGCGAGGCGATCGTCGAGGGCGAGCTGATCGAGGTGCCGCCGCTGGAGGAGCGCGAAGAGTTCTCGCTCGACGGCGTCACCTATGAGGCCTTCAACACCTCCGGCGGTCTCGGCACGCTGGCCGAGACGCTGAAGGGCAAGGTGCGCACGCTGAACTACCGCACCATCCGCTATCCCGGCCACGCGGCGATCATGAAGGCGCTGCTCAACGATCTCGGCCTGCGCCACCGCCGCGACGTGCTGAAGGATATCTTCGAGAGCGCCCTGCCGGCAACGCTGCAGGACGTGGTCATCGTCTTCGTCACCGTCTCGGGCCGCCGCAATGGCCGCCTGCTGCAGGAAACCTACGCCAACAAGATCTATTCGCAGCGCATCGGCAACCAGGTGCGCAGCGCAATCCAGATCACCACCGCCTCCGGCATCTGCGCCGTGCTCGACATGCTGGCCGACGGCACCTTGCCGGCGACCGGTTTCGTCAAGCAGGAAGACATCGCGCTGGATGCGTTTCTCGCCAATCGTTTTGGGCGCGCTTATGCGCAGCACGAGATGGTAAGCCGGCTGGCAAGCTGAGCTACTTCACCCTCCCCCTTGTGGGGAGGGTCGGCGCGCAATCGGAGCGAAGCGGAGATGGCGAGACGGGGTGGGGGTGAGCGCCGACGGTTGGCGAGGACCCCCACCCCGCTCCGCTCCGCGATCGACCCTCCCCACAAGGGGGAGGGTGAAGCGCCCGCTACTTCCGCAGAGCCATCGGTCGTCCGAGCAGAAACCGGATGAAGTTGCCCGCGGTCCGCGGCGCAATGCGGGGCTGCGTCGCCTGTCGTGGCGCGCTTTGCCTTCGCGCTGGCACCTTGGGTTCGACAGCCGGTCGGCCCACCGTGAAGGAGGGCCCCGAGACCGGCTTGCCCCTCAACACGTTGGCGGCGTTGTTGTCATGGATGACGATGCACCATTGCGCGCCCTTCGATGCCGCCACGACGGTGTTGAAGCGCGTCGCCATTTTTGCGTGGTGCTCGCTGTAGACGCCGCTCATCGCCGGCGATCTCCTTTCGACCAGCGTGCCGAACGCCGACGTGACATAGTCGTGGTGCGTGTAGCGTCCGCTTGCCGTGTCGAAATTCTGGCCGTCCGGAAAGGCAATGTAGAGCGGCTGCAGGTCCACCACACGCTTTTCGATCTCCCGGCGCGCGTAGTGCTCGACGCGCTCCATGAAGGTCGGCGCCAGCGCGTCGTCGCTGTCGAGCCGCGTGAGCGAAACATAGTCGGCATCGGTATCGGCCTGGACGAAGGCATTGAAGCGATCATTGTAATCCTCGCCGGCCTCGACAAGGATCGGCCTGACGTCGACACCGGCCACGCAGCTGCACACGGTGCGAATATAGTTCTCGTGCGTATCGGCATCGAACGCCACAAGGACGGTAAAATCCTTCAGCGACTGGCCTTCGAGCGACGACGCGCAATAGGTGTCGAACAACGCCAGGCGCTCGACCAGCCAGACCGGGTCGAGATTGGCGCGGCCCTTTCCGTCCCACTGGCTTGGCTTGAAGCCAGCGGCGATGTTGTAGCGTATGGCGATGTATTTCTTCAGGCCGGTGTCCATGGACCGACACTTAGTACATTCCGCTGATCTGCGACAACCAACGGCTGAGCGGCCACCCTCCCCCTTGGGGACTGTTGCAAAATTGGGTGGATGTGATTCCCTGTTTTTTAAACGGGGATTTTGCGATGACGACAAAGCCGAGCGGTCAGTTCAGTTTTGTAGAGGCTCTGCTGCCGCAGGGTCTTGGTCGGAGCGGACGACTGGACCGGCTGTCGTCGCTGGTGAAGTGGTATCGCTTCGAGAAGATCCTGGCGCGGCTGCGCTCGCCAACTGGGCCGGGGCGGCCTGCGTACAATTCGCTGGTGATGTTCAAGGCGCTTCTGCTGCAATCCTTGTATGGGCTGTCGGACAACGAACTGGAGGAGGCGCTCGCCGATCGGCTGTCGTTCCGCCGCTTCGTTGGACTGACGCTCGAGGAGACGGTGCCCGACCACACCACGCTCAACCGCTTTCGCAATCTTCTCGTGGAGGCCGGGCTTCTGGAGAAGCTGTTTGGCGAACTGGACCATCAACTGGACAAGGCCGGGCTGATCCTGCGGCGCGGCACGATGCTCGATGCCACGGTGATCGAGACGGCGGCGGCACGGCCGCCCAGTGGGGCCGCGCACGAAGCGGGCGATGCCGGCGATCCCGATGCCGGCTTTACACGCCGGCAGGGCAAGCCTGGCTCCTCCTACGGCTACAAGGCCCATGTCGGCGTCGACCAGGGTTCTGGTCTGATCCGCCGGGTGAGGACGACAGCAGCCAACGTCAACGACACGGTCGAGGCGGATCATCTGATCTGTGGCGACGAAGGCGCGGTGCTGGCGGATGCGGCCTATCACACCAAGGCGCGCGAGCTGTCGCTGAGGCAGCGCGGGATCAAGCCGCGGCTGATGCGGCGGGCCAACAAGCATCATCCGCGCCTGCCGGCGCGCCTGAAGCAGTTCAACCAACTGATCGCCCGGCAACGTTTTGCCGTCGAGACGACCTTCGCCACCTTGAAGAACCGACTTTGCGCCATCCGCTATCGCGGTCTGGCCAAGGCGGCAGGACAGGTTCTCATCGCCGCCATGGCCTTCAACATGCGTCGCTGGGTGACGCTGGCGACCTGATCTAGGGTCGCACTGCGCCCGAAATCCGCCGAATACGCCAACTCCTACCCCATCTGGCCACAAACCAGCGCCGGAAACCACCTCGCATTGCCCTTGGCGTCTCTCTCCACGCCCAAAGCCTATAACGCAACGGGCCCCCTTGTGGGGAGGGTCGGCTCGCGGTCGGAGCGAAGCGGAGATGGCGAGACGGGGTGGGGGTGAGCGCTGACGGTCGGCGAGGACCCCCACCCCGCTCCGCTACGCGGATCGACCCTCCCCACAAGGGGGAGGGTAAGCGCACTTCAAATATGCAGCGCGTGGCCCAGCGCCTTCAGCGCCGCTTCCTGGAAGCCTTCGCCTTGCGTCGGATGCGCATGGATGGTCCCGGCGATATCCTCCAGCCGCGCGCCCATTTCCAGCGCCAGGCCGAACGCCGCCGCCAGTTCCGACACGCCTTGCCCGACCGCCTGGATGCCCAGCACCAGATGGTTGTCCGCGCGGGCGACAACACGAACAAACCCGTCCTCGCCGAGTTTCGTCATCGCCCGGCCGTTGGCGGCGAAGGGGAACTGGCCGATCTTGATTTCGCCTGAAGCCTTCGCCTCCTCCGGCGTTAGCCCTGCCGTCACCAGCTCCGGATCGGTGAAGCAGACGGCCGGGATCGAGCGCTTGTCCCAGCTGCGCTTGTGGCCGGCGACGATCTCGGCCACCATTTCGCCTTGCGCCATCGCCCGGTGCGCCAGCATCGGCTCGCCGGTGACGTCGCCAATGGCATAGATGCCGCGCATCGAGGTGCGGCACTGGTCGTCGATCTTGATGAACTTGCCGGCCATGTCGAGATCGATCTGATCGAGGCCCCAGCCCTCCGTCACCGGCTTGCGGCCGACCGTGACCAGGATCTTGTCTGCCGCGATTTTGGTGCTCTTGCCGTCCGCGGTCTCGACCAGCAGCGCGTCGCCCTTGTCCCCCTTGGCCTTGGCGCCAAGCATCACCTCGACGCCGAGCTGGGCCAGCCGTTTCACCACCGGCCGGGTCAGTTCCGCATCATACTGCGCCAGCACGCGCGGCAGCGCCTCGACCACGGTCACCGCGGCGCCCATTTTGGCGAACGCCATGCCGAGTTCCAGCCCGATATAGCCGCCGCCGACCACGGCGAGCTTTTTCGGCACCTCGCCGAGAGCCAGCGCTTCTGTGGATGAAATCACCGGGCCGCCGAACGGCAGGAACGGCAGTTCCACCGTCGCCGAGCCGGTGGCGATCACAACCGTTTCGGCGCGGATGATCTGGGTGCCGGTCTCGGTCTCGACCGCGACGGTCTTGCCGTCGCGGAACGTCGCCCAGCCATAGACGGTCTTGACCTTGGCCTTCTTCAGTAGCCCGGCAACGCCCCCGGTCAGCCGGCTAACAATGCCGTCCTTCCACGCAACCGTTTTGCCGAGATCGAGCACCGGAGCCGCCACAGAAATGCCGAGCGGACTGCTGCCGCCGGCCATATGCGCGACCTTCTCGAACTCTTCCGCCGCATGGATCATCGCCTTGGACGGGATGCAGCCGACATTGAGACAGGTGCCGCCCGGTTTGCCAGCTTCGACGATCACCGTATCGATGCCGAGCTGGCCGGCACGGATAGCGCAGACGTAGCCGCCGGGCCCGGCGCCGATGACCAGCAGCTTGCAGGAGATTTCTTTCATGGCGTGACCCTTTGATGCGAGGGAATGTTCCGTCGCGATCCTTCGCGCCCCCCTCTGTCCTGCCGGACATCTCCCCCACGAGGGGGGAGATCAGCAGCTTCTTCGCTTCGCTCATTCCTGCAACGATGGAGATTGGCGAAACCCTGCGTGACGTCCAATCTCCCCCCTTGTGGGGGAGATGCCTGGTAAGGCAGAGGGGGGCGCTGTCCCGCCGTCATCTCGGTCGTTCCGCCCCTCAATCCACAAATATCAGCGCCGGCGTCTCAATCAGCGCCTTGATCCGCTGCACAAACACCGCCGCATCCCAGCCGTCGACCACCCGGTGATCGAAGCTCGATGACAGGTTCATCATCTTGCGCGGGATGAACTGGGTGCCGTCCCAGACCGGCCGCACCATCATCTTGTTGACGCCGACGATCGCCACCTCAGGATGATTGATGACCGGCGTCGTCGCCACGCCGCCCATGGCGCCGAGCGAGGTGATGGTGATGGTCGATCCCGACAGCTCGTCGCGGCTGGCCGTGCCGGACTTCGCCGCTTCGGCCAGGCGGTTGAGCTCGGCCGCGCAATCCCAGAGGTCGCGCGCCTCGGCGTGCTTGACCACCGGCACCACCAGGCCCGACGGCGTCTGCGCGGCAATGCCGATATGGACGCCGCCATGCTGATGGATGATGCCGGCCTCGTCGTCGAACAGCGCGTTGATGTTGGGCTGGTCGGCAATCGCCTTGACCATCGCCCGCATCAGGAACGGCAGCAGCGTCAGCTTCGGCCTCTCCACACCCTTGCGCTTTTCCTTGTTGAGCGCCGCGCGCAACTCCTCAAGTGCTGTGACGTCGATCTCCTCGACATAGGTGATGTGCGGGATGCGTGACTTCGCCAGCGACATTTTTTCGGCGATCTTGCGCCGCAGTCCGATGACCTTGATATCCTCGACGCTGTCATTGCGCGCCAGACCCGACGCCTTCGCTACCTGCGGTCCGCGTGCCAGGAATGCCTCGATATCTTCGTGGCTGATGCGGCCGGCAGGGCCGGTACCCGACACCTGGCGCAGATCGATCCCCGCCTCCTTCGCCCTGAGCCGGATGGCGGGCGACGCCAGGGGCTTTTCGCCCTCCGGGCGCGGCGCGCCGGAGGGTGCCGCACCTTTAGATGTCGGCGCAGCACCCCCACCCTTAGCCCCTCCCCACAAGGGGGAGGGGGATTCTGTCTCAGCTGCCCGTGCGCTTTTGGCTGCTGGTGCAGGTGGTGGCGACTTGGCGTCGGATTTCGT
Organism: Mesorhizobium sp. M0761; assembly: GCF_040320205.1. Classification (NCBI taxonomy): domain Bacteria; kingdom Pseudomonadati; phylum Pseudomonadota; class Alphaproteobacteria; order Hyphomicrobiales; family Phyllobacteriaceae; genus Mesorhizobium; species Mesorhizobium sp. M0761. Next base: position 24,750 of record NZ_JAMYPF010000032.1, on the reverse strand, counting down.
GGCCGAGACGCCTCCCTCTTGTGGGGGTCCGGAGGACGGGCGAAACCCGTGGCTCGCCCCGGCAGGGGTGGGGGTCGGTGCCGCCGTGACCTCTGACGATTTCGAGCCTTCGGCGACATTGCCCTCCCCCGCCACTTTCAGCCGCACGATCGGCGAGCCGATCGCCACCGTGTCGCCGATCTCGGCGCCCAGCCACAGGATCTCGCCATCGACCGGCGAAGGTATTTCCACCGTCGCCTTGTCGGTCATCACGGCGGCAAGCACCGAGTCCTCGCGCACGAGGTCGCCGACCTTGACGTGCCACTCCACAAGTTCGGCCTCGGCGACGCCTTCGCCGACATCCGGCAGCTTGATGATGTGTTCGCCCATCCCTAGGTTCCCATGGTTTCGAGAAGCGCGCGGCCGACACGGGCCGGCCCCGGGAAATAGTCCCATTCCTGCGCATGCGGGTAGGGCGTGTCCCAACCGGTGACGCGCGCCACCGGCGCTTCCAGATGGTAGAAACAATTTTCCTGCACCAGCGCCGACAGCTCGGCGCCGAAGCCGGAGGTCAGTGTCGCCTCGTGCACGACGACGCAGCGTCCGGTCTTCTTCACCGAAGCGACTATCGCGTCGAGATCGAGCGGCAGCAGGGTCCGCAAATCGATGATCTCGGCATCAATGCCGGTTTCTTCCACGGCCGCCTGCGCGACATAGACCATGGTGCCGTAGGCGAGCACGGTGACGGCCGAGCCCGCCCGGCGGATCGCCGCCTTGCCGAGCGGCACCGTGTAATGGCCGTCGGCGACCTCGCCCAGTTCATGCTTCGACCATGGCGTCACCGGTCGGTCGTGATGGCCATCGAACGGTCCGTTATAGAGCCGCTTCGGCTCCAGAAAAATCACCGGATCGGGATCCTCGATCGCCGCGATCAGCAGCCCCTTGGCATCATGAGGATTGGACGGCACCACCGTCTTCAGCCCCGACACATGGGTGAACAGCGCTTCCGGGCTCTGGCTGTGCGTCTGGCCGCCAAAGATGCCGCCGCCGGTCGGCATGCGGACCACGATCGGACAGGTGAAATCGCCGTTCGAGCGGTAGCGCAGGCGTGCTGCTTCCTGCGTCAGCTGGTCGTAAGCCGGGTACATGTAGTCGGCAAACTGAATTTCCACGCATGGCTTCAGCCCATAGGCGGCCATGCCGATGGCGGAGCCGACAATGCCGGATTCGTTGATCGGCGCATCGAAGCAGCGGGTCTTGCCGTACTTCGCTTGCAGGCCTGCCGTGCAGCGGAAGACACCCCCGAAGAAGCCGACATCCTCGCCATAGACGATGACGCGTTCGTCGCGCGCCATCGACACGTCCATGGCGTCGCGGATCGCCTCGATCATGGTCCGTCTCGGCATGGTCAGACTCCCGCCTGCTGGCGCTGGCGCCTGAGATGCGGCGGCATCTCGGCAAACACGCCCTCGAACATCTCGCGCGTCGACGGCTTGCCGCCGGCATGTAGCGTGCCGTGGCCTTCAGCTTCCTTCTGCGCCGCGATCACCGTGTCGAGGATTTCGGCTTCCGCCTGGGCATGGCGCTCATCCGACCAGACCCCGCGCAGGATCAGATGGTTCTTCAGCCGCATCACCGGATCACCGAGCGGCCAGGCGTCGGATTCGGTTTTCGGCCGGTAGGCCGACGGATCGTCCGAGCTCGAATGCGCGCCGGCACGGTAGGTGACATATTCGATCAGCGTCGGCCCGAGGTTCTGCCGCGCCCGCTCCGCGGCCCATTTGGCCACGGCATGAACGGCGAGATAGTCGTTGCCGTCGACGCGCAACGCCGGAATACCGAAGCCGAGGCCGCGCGCGGCAAAGGTGCCGGAGCCGCCACGCGCAATGCCTTGAAACGTCGAGATCGCCCACTGGTTGTTGACGACGTTGAGGATGACCGGCGCCTTGTAGGTTGAGGCGAACACCAGTGCGGAATGGAAATCGGATTCGGCCGTCGAGCCGTCGCCGATCCACGCCGCCGCGATTTTCGAATCGTTGCTGATAGCGGAAGCCATCGCCCAGCCGACCGCCTGGATGTATTGCGTCGCCAGATTGCCGGAGATCGAGAAGAAGCCGTGCTCCTTCGACGAATACATGATCGGCAATTGCCGCCCTTTGAGCGGATCGGCCTCGTTGGAATAGATCTGGTTCATCATCGTGACCATCGGATAGCCGTCGGCTATGAGCAGGCCGGCTTGCCGATAGGTCGGGAAATTCATGTCGCCCGGCATCAGCGCCTTGCGGAAAGCGCAGCTCACCGCCTCTTCGCCCAGATGCTGCATGTAGAACGAGGTCTTGCCCTGGCGCTGCGCCATCTGCATGCGCGCATCGAAGCTGCGCAGCGTCATCATGTGGCGCAACCCCTCGAGCAGCTCCTCGTCGGTGAGCAGCCCGGCCCACGGCCCGACCGCCTCACCGGTGCGGTTGAGCACACGGATGATGGAAAACGCCATGTCGCGGATTGTGCGCGGATCGACATCGATGTCCGGTCGCGGCACCGAGCCCGCCTTGGGGATAGGCACGTTGGAGAAGTCGGGCGTTCCGCCCGGCCGCACTTCCGGCTCCGGCACATGAAACCGCAACATCCCAGCATCGGTCATGACCATGGTCCTCCCATTTGCTGCGGTGATATTTGCACATCCGCGCGCCCGGCACAGCGCCAATTCATGGGGCGCCGCAACCCATCCGGCGTCACGGCCGGCAGGCGACCGCAAGATGCAGATATGTCGGCGAAATTTCTTGTCGATGTTGGGGAGCGGCGCGCAATTAGGCGCAAGGTTTTGCAGGATTTCCAGCAGATAGTCACTTCACGGCTTCCGGGAGAGATGAAGCACCAAGGTCGGCGAACTGGCGCTTTCCTCTCCCCCGTCGATCGGGGGAGAGGTGTCGAGCGAAGCTCGACGGAGTGGGGGTCGACCCTTGGGCGCTAGGCAACGCTTGAGATAATGCCCTTCCTTTGTCCGTTCGCGGCGATTGCCAGGTGGTTCCCCCACTCCGTCTCGGCTTCGCCGAGCCACCTCTCCCCCCTCCGGAGGGAGAGGAAGGGCGCCAAGGTCTCGAACGCTTTGGAGAACGTTCACTCAGCGACCGCATCATGCTAACCACCCTCCATGGCGCAGAAAAAAGGATACGAGGTCGATTCGTGGCTGGCGAAGCCTGACGCGCGCATATCGATCGTCCTGCTTTACGGTCCCGACCGCGGCTTGGTCGCCGAGCGGGCCAAAGCCTTTGCCGCGAAAACCGGCCTGTCGCTCGACGATCCGTTCTCAGTCGTCCGGCTCGATGGCGCGGAGGTCGATCGCGACCAGGGCCGGCTGCTCGACGAAGCCCGCACCGTGCCGATGTTCTCCGACCGGCGGCTTCTGTGGGTGCGAAATGCCAGCGGCCAGAAGGCCCTGGCCGACGACGTCAAGGCGCTGACCGCGGAGCCCGCGCGCGACGCGATCATTCTCATCGAGGCCGGCGACCTGAAAAAAGGCGTCGGGCTGCGCGCCGTGGTCGAGGCGGCCGACAACGCCATGGCGCTGCCATGCTATGCCGATGAAGCGCGCGACATCGACAGCGTCATCGACGACGAGTTGCGCAAGGCCGGCATGTCGATGGCGCTCGACGCACGCCAGGCGCTGCGCCGCAATCTCGGCGGCGACCGGTTGGCCTCACGCGGTGAGATCGAAAAACTGGTGCTTTATGCCCACGGCCAGAAGGACATCAGCCTCGACGACGTAAGGGCGATGTCCGGCGACGTCTCCGGCGCCTCCTTCGACGACGCGGTCGATGCTGTGCTGGAGGGCAGGATCGGTGACTTCGACACCGCCTTCACCCGCCACTGCCTGTCCGGCGGCCATCCTTTCCTGGTACTGTCCTCGGCGATGCGGCAGCTGCAGCAGCTTCAGGTCATGCGCGGCCAGATGGACACCGCCGGCCGCAACGCCGCCTCGGCAGTGGCCGGCGCCCGTCCGCCGGTGTTTTTCTCGCGGCGCAAGCTGGTGGAGAAGGCGCTGGAGCGCTGGAACGTCGAGGCGCTCAGCCGCGCGCTGAACCGGCTGCAATCGGCCGTGCTGCAGACTAGGCGCAGGCCGGATTTGTCGGAAGCGCTGGCGCGGCAGGCGCTGCTCGGCATTGCGGTGGAGAGCGCGAGGCTGGCGCAGCGGTGATCTCCCCCCTTGAGGGGGAGATGTCGCCAAAGGCGACAGAGGGGGTCGCGGCGCGTGGAGCGCTGGCGCCTTTCGCAACGACAAACGAGGTCGGCGCTTGATGGGAGACGACCCTTCTGGCCTGCCGGCCATCTCCCCCTCAAGGGGGGAGATCAGCAGTTCGATCCCTTCGGCAATCGCCAATAAAAAGAAGAGCCGGCAACCGCCAAGCCCTTTCTTCATCCTAAGCCAGAACTTCATTCGCCGGCTAAATATGGCGCAACCCCAACCCTCTACCGCTCATCCTTCAACCGCCGGCATAGCTCGTCGAGCTGCTCCAGACTGCGGTAGTCCACGCGGATCGCGCCGCCCCTGCCCTTGTGCTCGATGGTCACGATCATGCCGATCGTGTTGGTCATCAGCCTTTCCAGCGCCAGCGTGTCGGCATCCTTGCCCGATGCGCCGTGTGCTGGTTTTGCCTTGGGCGGCGTGCCGCCCGCCGGCATCTGCGCCAGCGCCTCAGCCTGGCGCACCGAAAGCCCTTCTTCGACGATCTGCTTGGCTAGCCCGGCGGGATCCTGCGCCGTCACCAGCGTCCGGGCATGGCCGGCCGACAGCACGCCGTCGACCAGCATGTCGCGGATTACGTCGGGCAGCTTCAACAGCCTGAGCGTGTTGGCGACGTGGCTGCGGCTCTTGCCGATGACATTGCCGAGGTCGGCCTGTGTGTAGCCGTGGTCGTCGATCAACTGCTGGTAGCCGAGCGCCTCCTCGACCGGGTTGAGATCGGTGCGCTGGACGTTTTCTATGATCGCCAGTTCCAGCGCTGTGCGGTCGTTGACGTCGCGCACGATGATCGGGATCTCGGTCAGCCCGGCGCGCTGCGCCGCCCGCCAGCGGCGCTCGCCGGCGATGATCTCGTAGCGCCCGGCCTGCGTCGGCGAAGGCCGCGCCACTACCGGCTGCACGACGCCATGTTCGCGGATCGATTGCGCGAGATCCGTCAGATCGGCGTCGCCGAAATGCCGGCGCGGGTTTTTCGGGTTCGGGCTCAGAAACTCGATCGGCACCTTGCCGTCGGCATTCAGGCCTGGCTTTTCGGCCGCTGCCACCGGGCGGTCGATCTCCCCGATCAGCGCCGCCAGTCCACGCCCCAGTCTCTTTCTCGAAAGGTCTTCGCTCATCTCAATTCCAGATTCTTGATCGTTTCGGTGCCGGATCGCTTTGTTTATCGACCCTGCCTAATCATGCAGCGCGCAATTTTCGCTCGCGGCGGATCACTTCGGATGCCAATTGCAGATAGGCTTGGCTGCCGGAGCATTTCAGGTCATAGAGGATCGCCGGCTTGCCATAGGAGGGCGCCTCGGACACTCGCACATTCCTAGGAATGATGGTCTCGTAGACCTTGTCGCCCATATGTGCCCGCACGTCCTGCACCACCTGGTTGGCGAGGTTGTTGCGGCCGTCATACATGGTCAGCACGATGCCCTGGATGATCAAGTCCGGATTGATCGAACGGCGCACCTGCTCCACCGTTTCCAGGAGTTGGCTTAGCCCTTCCAGCGCGAAGAACTCGCACTGCAGCGGCACAAGAACAGAATCGGCTGCCGCCATTGAATTCAACGTCAAAAGGTTGAGCGAGGGCGGGCAGTCGATCAGCACATAGCCGAACGGCGCACCGCGCTCGGTGGCGGCGCGCAGCGCGTTGCGCAGCTTAAGCACGCGATCCGGCGCCGAGGCGATTTCCATCTCGATGCCGAGCAGATCGAGCGTCGACGGCACGATCGACAGGCCGGGCACCGCCGTTGGAATGGCCGCCTCTTCCAGGCCCAGTTCGCCGGTCAGCACATCGTAGGAGGAGACGGTGCGGTCCTTGCGGTCGATACCGAGACCCGTCGAGGCATTGCCTTGCGGGTCGAGATCGACGATCAGCACCTTTTCGCCGATCGCGGCCAGCGCCGTGGCCAGATTGATGGCGGTGGTTGTCTTGCCGACGCCGCCCTTCTGGTTGGCGACGGTGATGATGCGAGGTCCGGTTTTCATGGGTCTGTGCCAGGTATTCATGTGGGCCAGGTATTCATTGCGTCGCCAAGGTTGCGAAGGAGAGCTTACGCCGTCCGCAGATCGGTCACTTCGAGGATGACGCCATGGGCGTCGGTCATGCTCGGATGTTCTACCAGATCGAAAGCCCAGCGGTGAGTGCTTTCTTCCACCTCGGAGCGGTAATCCCGGCCTTTGTGGAACAGCGCCCGCGATCCCTTGGTCAGCCACGGCGCCGACAGATCGAGCAGCGCCGGCAGCGCGGCCAGCGCCCGCGCCGTGATGATTTCCGGTGCGGAAACAAGCGCATAGCTGTCGTCGATGCGCCGGGCGACGACCCGTGCCGGCAAACCGAACTGGCCAATGACCGCCTGTAAAAACGATGCTTTCTTGCGGTTGCTCTCGACCAGATCGATCGACGCGCCATCGCGTTCGACCAGCAGGAAGGCCATTACCAGGCCCGGAAAACCGCCGCCCGAACCGAGATCGGCCCAGCGTTTGGCCTGCGGTGCGATTCGCGCCAGCTGCGCGCTATCCAGAATATGGCGGCCCCAGACATCGTCCAGCGTCGACGGCGCGGCCAGATTGATGCTGCGGTTCCATTTCAGGAACAGCTGTTCGAACGCCACCAGGCGATCGAATGTTTCACGTGAAACCGGTCCCGCAGCCTCTTGCAGGCTCGCCCATGAGGCAGAGCTCACGCAACGGCCCTTTGGGCGGCCGACTCGGCGTTGCGGACGTGCGCGACGATGATGGCCAGCGCCGCCGGCGTCATGCCTTCCATACGCTGCGCGTCAGCGATCGAACGCGGCTGACGCGTTAGCATCTTCTGCTTCAGCTCATTGGACAGGCCGGGAACATCGGCGAAATCCACCGACGCCGGGATCAACCGGCTTTCCTCGCGGCGGATCTGTCCGACATCCGCCTGCTGGCGATCAAGGTAAACCGAATATTTCGCTTCCGTTTCGAGCCGCTCGGCGGTTTTGACGTCGATTGCGCCAAAGGCCGGCGCAACACGGGCCAGCCAGGCGATATCGACGCCGGGATGAGCGAGCAATTCATAAGCGGAGCGGCGCACGCCGTCCCTGTTGATCTCCAGCCCATGCCGCGCCGCTTCGTTGGGCGTCATCGTCGTCGCAACTGCGAGTTCGCGCGCCCTATCAAGATCCTGTGTGACTTGATTGAACCGCTGCGTCCGCTCCGGCGACACGATACCAAGCCGATTTGCCAGAGGCGTAAGCCTTTCATCGGCATTGTCGGCGCGCAGCGATAGGCGAAACTCCGCCCGCGAAGTGAACATGCGGTAGGGCTCGGCAATGCCGCGGCTGGTGAGGTCGTCGACCATCACTCCGATGTAGGCTTCGGTGCGGCTGAGCACGATTTGGTCGTCGGCCGCCGCCTTGCGCGCGGCGTTGAGCCCGGCGAGCAGGCCCTGCGCTCCGGCTTCTTCATAACCGGTGGTGCCGTTGATCTGACCGGCTAGGAAAAGCCCCGCAATACGTTTGGCCTCAAGCGTCGGCTCCAACTCGCGCGGATCGACATGGTCGTATTCGATGGCGTAGCCGGGCTGCAGCATGGTCGCCCGCTCTAGCCCGGGTATAGTTTTGAGAATGTCGAGTTGCACATCCTCGGGCAGGGAGGTCGAAATGCCATTGGGGTAGACCGTGTCGTCGTCCAGCCCTTCCGGCTCGAGGAATATCTGATGACCTTCTCGATCGCCGAACTTGACGATCTTGTCTTCGATCGACGGGCAATAGCGTGGTCCGACCCCCTCTATCGAGCCGGAATACATGGCGGAGCGGCCGAGATTGGCGCGGATCAGCTCGTGCGTCGCCGGTGTCGTACGCGTGATGCCGCAATGGATTTGCGGATTCTTGATTGTGTCGGTGAGCAGCGAGAACGGCACTGGATGTTCGTCGGCCGCCTGGCTTTCCAGCGACGCCCAGTCGATGGTGCGGCCATCGAGCCGCGGCGGCGTGCCGGTCTTCAGCCGTCCAAGCGCGAAACCGGCGCGGCTCATCGTCGCCGACAGGCCAAGGCTCGCCTGCTCGTTCATCCGCCCGGCGACAATCTTCCTGTCGCCAATGTGAATAAGACCGCGGAGAAACGTGCCGGTGGTCAGCACCACCGCGCCGCACACCAACCGGCGCCCGTCGGCCAGGCGCACAGCGGCGACCCGTCCATCCACGATGTCGAAGTCCAGAACCTCGCCTTCGACGACGTCGAGACCGTTCTGCTGCCGAATCGCTTCCTGCATGGCCAGCCGATACAGCTTGCGGTCGGCCTGCGTGCGCGGCCCGCGCACGGCAGGGCCTTTGCGGCGATTAAGCAGGCGGAATTGGATGCCGGCAGCATCGGCGATGCGGCCCATCAGCCCGTCCATGGCGTCGATCTCACGCACCAGATGGCCCTTCCCGAGGCCGCCGATCGCCGGATTGCAGGACATGACACCGATCGTGTCGAAGCGTAGCGTGACCAGCGCGGTCCTGGCGCCGGCGCGCGCGGCAGCGGACGCAGCCTCGCACCCGGCATGACCACCGCCCACCACAACCACATCATAGTGAACGATCATTGTCCCTTCCAGATTCAGAGATTTCCCGACACATGTCCCCACGAGAGGACGCTGTCAAGGATTGCAGGTTGATTCGTTCACGGGGAACGGAGTGCTGAAAGCCGCAGAGGTGTTTCACGTGAGTCAGGGAAGCGGCGACAATTACCTCGGCTGGCGCTGCCCCTCATCTGCCTGCCGGCATCTTCTCCCGGTGAACAAGGAGGAGCTCAAGCGCTGGCGCGCTTCGGTGATTGGCGAAATCCCGGATAACAATATCTTTCTCCCCGTCACTGCACGTGAGAAATGCCCGGGAGGACAATGAGGGGCGGGGCCGGCCTTCGGCACTTGCCGTTTTTGCCAAACTCCTCATTTCACGTGAAAGGCACTTGGGCGGCGCCCTATGTTTCACGTGAGTCACTCACACAGCGCGCGCCCCCCTGTTTCACGTGAGTCACTTCCCAATGCAAAACTCCGAAAAGATTACGTCCAGCAGGTCCTCGACATCCACCGCGCCGACAATCCGGCCGAGCCGGTCCGCCGCAAGACGCAGCTCCTCCGCCCGCAACTCCTGGCCGCGCTCTTGCCCCGACAAAGCCGACATCAGAAAGCGCCTGGTCTCATTGAGCAGTTCTACATGCCGCAACCGTGACGGCAGGATGTCACCGGTATCGCCGATAGCAGCCGCGGCGCGCCTGCCGATCTCAGCCAGGAGTTCAGCCAACCCAGTGCCGTCCACCGTCGAGATCAACGCATCATACGCCTCCAATCGCGGCGAACCTTTCAAGAGATCGACCTTGGTGCCGATTCTCAAAGCCGGGGCCTCGACAGGCATGTTGCCGATCGCACTCGGGTCCGCCAGATCTTCCAGCAACAGCACCAGGTCAGCCGTGTGCGCCTTGGCCCGCGCCTTTTCGATACCGATCGCTTCGATCTTGCCGGGCGCCTCGCGCAGGCCCGCGGTGTCGGTTACCCTGACCCGCACTCCGTGGACATCCAGCACCACTTCGAGCAAGTCCCGCGTCGTGCCGGGCTCGTCGGTAACAATCGCCGCCTCACGCCTGGCCAGCGCATTGAAAAGGCTGGATTTTCCGGCGTTCGGTGCACCGAGGATGACAACCTCAAACCCGTCACGGATGATCTCGGCGGCATGGAAGCCATCGACATGCCGGCCGATCTCGCCCACCATTGCGCGCACATCGGACCAAACCGTGTCCGAAACCGAACCGGGCACGTCGTCTTCGTCGGCGAAGTCGATTTCCGCCTCGATCATCGCCCGTGCATGGATCAGCCGACGGCGCCAGCCAAGATAGAGTTCGCTTTGCACTCCTTCGGCATTCTGCACGGCAAAGCGCCGCTGCGCTTCGGTTTCGGCGTTGACCAGATCGGCCAACGCCTCCGTCTCGACCAGATCCAGCTTGCCGTTGAGAAGAGCCCGGCGCGTAAATTCACCAGGTTCCGCATGACGCACGCCGTCAAACCCGGCAATGATCTCCAGCATCTTGCTGGCGACGGCGCGGCTGCCATGGACGTGGAACTCGGCGACATCCTCGCCGGTAAAACTGTTCGGCCCCGGAAAAAACAGCACCAGGCCGTTGTCGATAAGCGACCCGTCCACCGTTCGGAGCTTGCGCAGGGTCGCAACCCGGTCCTTGACCGTGCCATCGGCAACCGTTTCGACAGCGAATCGAGTTCTTGGTCCGGAGATGCGGATGACAGCGATGCCGGCAGGCAGGCGGCCGCTGGACAGCGCAACAATCGAATCGCCTGAAATCATTTGCCCGTTCTCACCGGTCGCCTAGCTGTCCGGTCAACAATCCCACAGTGTGCGGCCGTCATGAACCGGCTGTCCGTCAATATCAAGGTCGATCGCGAGGAGCGGCCGGACATTACCAAATCTGTATAGCCGCCTTGTCATCCATGTGCGAGCAGGCGGGTCCTAATTCCGACGCCAAGCAGTTCCGGGCGGGCCAGCAAGCCCTACGCAGGCCGCATCGTTAACGCTTGTGCCTGGCCCGGAACCGTGAAGCTGGATCCTTCGCCCCCGACAGGCAAGCTTCGTTCCGGCTGCGAATCAGAATCCCGACCCGCGTCACGCCGATATTGTCGCCCCGATCGGAACGCATGCGAATCCATCGAACATTGGCCAGTGGCATCCGGCCGCCGACGGCAGACCGGGGCTATGCACCGCTATCATGCCCGTGGCGACGGATCCGTAGGAACCGAGCCGCTGCTGCGACGCCGGTAGCTCAACCCATGTTTCCGTCCAACGCCGAAGGAAGCCGCGTCACATCAATGGATGGCGGCCGCGGCCCGAACAGCAAATCCTTGGCTGCGACCACCGCTCCGACCGTGATCAGGATGCAAGCAACAGCCACCGACCAGTGAAACACACCAAAGCCTGCCAGCAGAAGCACGATGACCGAGAAGAGGGGCGCGGCATAGGAGAGGGCGCCGAGGATCATGATGTCCCCGTGCTTGCAGCCATAGTCCCAGGCGTAAAAGCCGGCGCCTAGCGGTATTACGCCCAAGATGACGATGGCGCTCCACTGCGTCGCCGTCTGTGGCCAGACGGTGGTCTCAAGGGTGAGGTGCAGCACCAAGGCGACCGCAGCCGTGATGAAGCAGTAACCGACGACCACATCGGTCGGCACCTTGCCAAAGCGGCGCGATAAAACCGAATAGCCGGCCCAGATGAAAGCGCAGAACAGCGCTATGACATGCCCCTTCATCACACCATTGGCCAGTCCGATCGTGCCGCCCTTGGTGATCACCACAATGGCGCCGGCAAGGCCGAGCACGACGCCGGCGATGTGATGGGCCCTCAGCTTTTCTCCAGGCAGGAAGGCGGCAAAGACGACGATCAGCAACGGCCAGAGATAGGCGATCAGGCTGACCTCGACCGGCGGCGCCGACTGGATGGCGAAGAAATAGGCGCAGTGGTAGATGCACAGCCCCGCTGTGCCGAGCGCCCAGACCTGCCACGGCTGGCGCAGCGACTTGATCGCCGCCGGACGGACAAGCCAGCTCGACGCGCCGACCAACCCGCCAAGCAGAAACGTCATCGCCGCCAGCTGAAAGGGCGGAATCGGTCCCGCCGCCGTCGAAAGCAGCGCCAGGAACGACCATGTCAGAATGGCCGAGAAGCCGATCAGGGTCGGGATTGTTTTCTTCATGCGGCCTCCGATCTTCGAGACGGGATTACTCGCATGACGACGGCGATGGAAATTGCCGCCCAAGGCCACGCCCTGTCGGAAATGCGACCTGTTTGCCCCCGCAATGAAAAACCCCGTCCCGGTTTCCCGGAACGGGGTTTCATGCATGACCGATGATCCGGTGAAACTGCTTACGTGTTCATTGAATCGAAGAAATCGGCGTTGGTCTTGGTCTGCTTCAGCTTGTCTATCAGGAACTCGATCGCGTCGGTGGTTCCCATCGGCGCCAGGATGCGGCGCAGGACGAAGATCTTCTGCAGATCCTGCTTGGAGACCAGCAGGTCCTCCTTGCGGGTGCCTGACTTCAAGATGTCCATGGCCGGGTAGATGCGCTTGTCGGCGACCTTGCGGTCGAGCTGGATTTCGCAGTTGCCGGTGCCCTTGAACTCTTCGAAGATGACTTCGTCCATGCGGCTGCCGGTGTCGATCAGCGCGGTGGCGATGATCGTCAGCGAGCCGCCTTCCTCGATGTTGCGGGCCGCGCCGAAGAAGCGCTTCGGCCGCTGCAGCGCGTTGGCGTCGACACCGCCGGTCAGCACCTTGCCGGAGGACGGCACAACGGTGTTGTAGGCACGGCCGAGGCGGGTGATCGAATCGAGCAGAATAACGACGTCGCGGCCATGCTCGACCAGGCGCTTGGCCTTTTCGATGACCATTTCGGCGACCTGGACGTGGCGCACCGCCGGTTCGTCAAAGGTCGAGGACACGACCTCGCCCTTCACCGAACGCTGCATGTCGGTCACTTCTTCTGGCCGTTCGTCGATCAGAAGTACGATCAGATAGCATTCCGGATGATTGGCCGTGATCGAGTGGGCGATATTCTGCATCAGCACCGTTTTACCGGTACGCGGCTGCGCGTTGATGAGCGCGCGCTGTCCCTTGCCGATCGGCGCCACCAGGTCGATCACCCGCGACGAGATGTCCTTGCCGGTCGGATTGTCGATCTCCATCTTCAGCCGCTTGGTCGGATAGAGCGGCGTCAGATTGTCGAAATGGATCTTGTGACGGATCTTTTCGGGATCGTCGAAATTGATCGTGTTGACCTTGAGAAGGGCGAAATAGCGCTCGCCCTCTTTTGGGCTGCGGATCGGCCCTTCGACGGTATCGCCGGTCTTCAAGGAGAAGCGGCGGATCTGCGAGGGCGAGATGTAGATATCGTCGGGACCCGGCAGATAATTGGCGTTGGCTGAGCGCAGGAAGCCGAAACCGTCCTGCAGCAACTCGACCACACCATCCCCGATGATCTCGACGTCCTGGGCGGCCAGTTTCTTCAGGATGGCAAACATCAGTTCCTGCTTGCGCATGACGCTGGCGTTTTCCACTTCGAGCGATTCGGCATAGGCGATCAGCTCTGGCGGCTTCTTGTTCTTGAACTCTGCGAGTTTCATTTCTTGCATAGACGGACTCTGAATCTGCTTTGGGGAAAATATATCGGCTGGATGCGATAAATGCCGGGCGCGGCCGAAAGCAATCAAGGGCGGCGCATGACGGGAAGGAAGACCCGTCTTTTATCGTCGGTCGGGGGAAAGAGCAAGCTGCGTTTTGTCGACCGAAATGGGCCTAGAACGGCTTGACGACAACCAGGATGACGATGGCGATCATCAGCAATGTGGGGATCTCGTTGACGATTCGCCAGTGCCGCGCCGGTTTTTCATTGCGGTCCTCGGCGAATTTCCTGACAGCACCGGCCAGATAGCCATGCACGCTCGACAGCAACAGCACCAAGCCCATCTTGGCGTGCAGCCAGCCGCCGTGAAAGCCAAACACTTTCCAGGCAAGCCAAAGCCCGAACACCCAGGTGACAATCATCGCCGGATTGATGATGCCGCGCAGCAGACGCCGCTCCATCACCTTGAAGGTCTCCGATTGGACGGACCCCTTCTCTGCGTCGGCGTGGTAGACCAGCAATCGCGGCAGATAGAGCATGCCGGCCATCCAGGAGATGACGGCCAGGATATGGATTGCCTTCGCCCAGGGATAGAAACCCTCAGGCGCAAAGAAAAACAAAAGTGCGGTGAGAACAACCAGCACTCCGATGCCGATGGTCATGCGCATCATCGCCCCACGAGTGCTGTTGCCGCCCGTATTATCCGATTGAGCCATCAGCGTGTCGCGCTCCGCACCTGCTTCACCATCGCCTCGACATGCGCCACCGGCGTCTCCGGCGTAATGCCATGGCCGAGATTGAAGATCAGCGGTCCGTCGCCCAGCGCCTTGAGGATCGCATCGACGCCGTCCGACAGGGCTTTGCCGCCAGCCACAAGCCGCAAGGGATCGAGATTGCCCTGGACCGCACCTGAATGCTGCAGTTCGTTCGCAGCCGACAGGGGCACGGTCCAGTCGATCCCCAGCCCCGTCACCCCGGTCTTCTCACGATAGGTCTCGTAGCGGGCGCCGGCGCCCTTGGGAAAGCCTATGATCGGAACATCGCGATGAACCGCACGAACCTGGCCGACAATCTCCGCCACCGGCTGCACGCAGAACTGCTCGAAAGACGCGTCGTCGAGCACGCCGGACCACGAATCGAAAATCTGCACCACGTCGGCACCGGCTTCGATCTGGCGGATCAAATAGGCCGCGGAGTGATCGGCGAGCACTTTCAGGAGATGCTTGAAGGCCGTCGGTTCGCGATAGGCAAACAGCCGCGCCGGCGCCTGATCGGGTGTGCCGTGGCCGGCGATCATGTAGGTCGCCACCGTCCACGGCGCGCCGCAGAAGCCGATCAGCGTGGTCTCGTCAGGCAATCTTGCACGCAGCCGGCGAACCGTCTCGTAGACGGGTTCGAGATTCACGTGAAACGTTTCGCCGTTGAGAGCCGAAATCTGAGCTGCAGTGATTGGCGTCAGCAGCGGCCCGCGGCCCTCCTCGAAGCGGACATCGCGCCCAAGCGCATGCGGCACGACCAGAATGTCCGAGAACAGGATCGAGGCATCGAAGCCGAAGCGCTCGATCGGCTGCAGCGTCACCTCGACGGCCAGATCAGGATTGTAGCAAAGATCGAGAAAGGACCCGGCGCGCTTTCTGGTCTCGCGGTACTCCGGCAGATAGCGCCCGGCCTGGCGCATCATCCAGAGCGGCGGCGGAAACACTGCCTCGCCTCTCAGCACGTCCAGCACGATGCGGTTCTCGGGCATTGAGCGCTCTCTTCCCTGCCTTCTCTAAAATTAAATAGTCTATTTCTAGAATCTTCTGATTCTAAGAGTCTGTTGGTATCGGTGGTTGTCACCTGTCCCGCTTTGCCCTGGAAAAGGCCAGCCAGCATTTTGTCGCGTGTTTCTTCCGCCGGATTGGCAAAGAGTGTGGATGACCAGGATTCCATCACTGGAGTCAATGGTTTGGCGTAGCCGCTGAAAAACCGCCTCTGTGGATGAAGCGCTGGCAGAAACGCCCGTCCCCAGATTTGTCCCCAGCCGCACAGTGAAGCTGACAGCGCATCGAATTGTGGACAACTGGCCTTCTGATACAGTCGCCTCCAGCCGGTCGCCTTTGCGGCCCCGGTTTATCCACACAAGCCCACAGCCTGAGGCGCCCCTGTGAACAAACCCCAGAGCTTCTTTCATCTGCACCTGATTTCCGACGCCACCGGCGAGACGCTGCTGGCGGCCGGCCGAGCCGCCTCGGCGCAATACAAGGATGCGCGCGCCATCGAGCATATCTATCCGCTCATCCGCACCGAAAAGCAGGTGGCGAAAGTCTTCGAGGACATAGAGGAGGAACCCGGCATCATCCTCTACACCGTCGTCGACCAGAAGCTGGCGCGCGGCATTGACGAGCGCTGCGCCACCATGGGGCTGCCCTGTGTTTCGGTGCTGGAGCCGGTCCTCACCGTCTTCCAGTCCTATCTCGGCACGCCGGCCGGCCGCCGCGTCGGCGCCCAGCATGTGCTCGACGCCGATTATTTCCACCGTATCGACGCACTCAATTTCACCATGGAGCATGATGACGGCCAGCTGCCGCTCAACATGGACGACGCCGATGTGGTGCTGATCGGCATTTCCAGGACATCGAAGACGCCGACCAGCATCTATCTCGCCAACCGCGGCATCAAGACCGCCAACATCCCGATCGTGCTCGGCGTGCCGGTGCCCGAAAGCCTGGTCGCTGCCACCAAGCCGCTGATCGTCGGGCTGATCGCCACCGCCGAACGCATCTCGCATGTCCGGCAGAACCGCGTGCTCGGCAACAGCAGCACCTACGAAGCGACCGATTATGTCGACCGTGCCTCGATCGCCGAAGAGCTCGCCTATGCCCGCCAGATCTGCACCCGCCACAATTGGCCGATGATAGACGTCAGCCGCCGTTCGATCGAAGAGACCGCGGCAGCCATTGTTGCCCTGCGGGGGAAGAATAGATGATGGGATGGCAACGCGACCTCCTGCCCCAATCAACCACTATCGACCAGGCCCAGAACCCATGACCGAAAAAATCATCCTTGCCTCCGGCAGCCCGTTCCGCAAAGCAATGCTCATCAATGCCGGGCTCGGCATCGAAGCGGTGCCTGCCGATGTCGACGAGCGTGCGCTCGAGGCGCCGTTGCAGGACAGCGGTGTGTCGCCGGAAGATGTCGCCCTGATACTCGCCGAAGCCAAGGCGACCGAGGTCAGCGAACGCAGACCGGGCGCCCTGGTGCTCGGCTGCGACCAGACTTTGTCACTGGGAGATGAAGTGTTCCACAAGCCGGCCGACATGGAAGGCGCCCGCCGTCATCTGTTGGCGCTGTCGGGCAAGACGCATCAGCTGAACAGCGCCGCCGTGCTCTGCCGCAACGGCAAGGTGCTGTGGCGCCATGTCGGCATCGCCAGCCTTACCATGCGCAAGCTCGATCCGGCCTTCGTCGGCCGGCACCTGGCCCGCGTCGGCGCCAAGGCGTTGTCGAGCGTCGGCGCCTACCAGATCGAGGGCGAAGGCATCCAGCTGTTCGAAAAGATCGAAGGCGATTATTTCACCATTGTCGGCCTGCCGCTGTTACCGGTGCTGGCGGAATTGCGTGCGCTCGGAGCCATCGATGGTTGAGAAAAAAGCTTTCGTCACCGGCCATCCGATCGCGCATTCGCGCTCGCCGAAGATCCACGGCTATTGGCTGAACACATACGGCATCGACGGCAGCTATCATGCGATCGATGTCGCGCCGGCCGATTTTCCCGAGTTCCTCTCTTCCCTCCAGGCCAATGGCTATCAGGGCGGCAATGTCACCATTCCACACAAGGAAGTCGCCTTCGCCCGGGTCGAGCGCCGCGACGAGGCGGCGGAGATGATCGGCGCGGTCAACATGCTGTGGCTGGACGACGGCGTGCTGTGGGGCGGCAATTCGGACTGGATCGGCTTTGCCGGCAATCTCGACGAGCATGCCCCGGGCTGGGAGAGAAAGGCTCCGGCCGTGGTGCTCGGCGCCGGCGGCGCGTCGCGCGCGGTCATCCACGCGCTTAAAGTGCGCGGCATCAACGATATCCGCATCGTAAACCGCACATTGGCGCGGGCGCAGGAACTCGTCGACCGCTTCGGCGCCGGCGTCTCGGCGCATGGCGCGGTCGGCGACTTGCTTGGCGATGCCGGCTTGCTGATCAACACCACGGCGCTCGGCATGCATGGCGATGCGACGCTGGCCGCCGATCCGGCCGGCCTGCCAGCTCACGCCATCGTCGCCGACATCGTCTATGTGCCGCTGGAAACACCGCTGCTTGCCGCTGCCCGCGCGAGAAATTTGAAGACGGTCGACGGGCTCGGCATGCTGTTGCACCAGGCTGTGCCCGGATTCGAACGCTGGTTCGGCAAGAGGCCGGAGGTCACTGCCGAACTGCGGCAGATGATCGTCGCCGACATCCTCGCCAAATGATGGGTTGCAAATGATGGGCGCCAAATGATGACCGTGCTTGGCCTCACCGGATCGATCGGCATGGGCAAGTCGACGACGGCGAAGATGTTCGTCGACGCCGGCGTGCCGGTGCATGATTCCGACGAGACCGTGCATCGCCTCTATGCCGGCAAGGCGGCACCTCTCGTCGAAGCGGCCTTTCCCGGCACAACCGTGTCCGGCGTGGTCGACCGTACAAAACTGGGTGCACGGGTGATCGGCAACGCCGCCGCGCTGAAGACATTGGAGGCGATCGTTCATCCGCTGGTGCGGGCCGATGCCGACGCCTTTCTGGCAAGGCACCGCGCCGCCGCCGCGCCGCTCGTCGTGCTCGACATACCGCTGCTGTTCGAAACCGGCGGCCGCAACCGTGTCGACAAGGTCGTCGTCGTCACCGCGCCGGCCGATATCCAGCGCGCCCGTGTGCTGGCGCGTCCTGACATGAGCGAGGAAAAGCTGGCGGCCATCCTGGCCAAGCAGGTGCCCGATGCCGAAAAACGCCGGCAGGCCGATTTCGTCATCGACACCGGTGAAGGCATGGACGCCGCCCGCGCCGCGGTCGGCGCGATCATTGCCGAGCTCTCAGGACGCTGAGCTTGCCTGCTAACTCCTGGGGGATAAGTCGCGCCCATCAGGCTCCTGACGGCAGGCTGTCGCATTACCCATTGCCATTTTGTTCCGCTCCATGATTCTACTCCTCCAGGAGTGGGTTGATTCTATGCGTGAGATCATTTTCGATACCGAAACCACCGGACTCGACATGCGCGACGACCGCATCATCGAGCTTGGTGGCGTCGAGCTGGTCAACCGCTTCCCGACAGGCCGCACCTTCCACAAATTCATCAATCCGCAGGGGCGCGCCGTCCATGTCGAGGCGCAAACCGTGCACGGCATCAGCGCCGCCGACCTCGTCGGCAAGCCGACCTTTGCCGAAATCGCCGAGGAATGGCTCGCCTTCACCGACGGCGCCAAGCTCGTCGCCCACAACGCCAATTTCGACATCGGCTTCCTCAACACGGAATTCGGGCGGCTCGGCCAGCCGGCCATAGACACCGGGCGCGTCGTTGACACGCTGGCGCTGGCGCGGCGCAAGCACCCTATGGGACCCAATTCGCTCGACGCGCTCTGCCGCCGCTACGGCATCGACAACGGCCACCGCACCAAGCACGGCGCGCTGCTCGATTCCGAGCTCCTGGCCGAAGTCTACATCGAACTCATCGGCGGCAAGCAGGCCGCACTTGTCCTCGACGCCGTCGTGGTGCAGCTCAACAGCAATGGCGACGTTGCCGATATCGACATCTCGATCGCCGCCAGGCCAATTGCCCTGCCGCCGCGCCTGACCGAGGGCGAGCGAGCGGCGCATGCGGGGCTGGTGGCGACGCTCGGTGAAAAGGCGCTGTGGCTGAAGGTGGCGGCGGGGTGAACGGATCGCGGAGGTAGCGTTCCGTCACACCCCTCTCTGGCCTGCCGGCCATCTCCCCCGCAAGGAGGGAGATTGGCAGCTTCGCCGCTCCAGCCCATTCTTGCAACGTCTAAATTTGGCGAAGGTCGCGATGACGGCCAATCTCCCCCCTTCAGGGGGAGATGCCTGGCAAGGCAGAGGGGGGTGCTGTCCCGCCAGCATCTCAGTAGACAAAAAGCCCGGCACGAAGCCGGGCTTTCAACTCATGCGCGCGACGCGAGCCTTCAGCTAACCTTGACCTTCGATGCCGCCTGGTCCTCGGCCAGCTTCTGCTGGAACATCTGGGCAAAATCGATCGGGTCGAGCATCAACGGCGGGAAGCCGCCATTGCGGGTGGCTTCGGCGATGATCTGGCGGGCGAACGGGAACAAGAGCCGCGGGCATTCGATGAACAGGATCGGCAGCATGTGCTCCTGCGGGAAGCCGGCGATGGCGAAGACGCCGCCATAGACCAGTTCGACATTGAACAGCACTTCCTGGTCGAAGGACGCCTTGGCGTTCAAGGTCAGATTGACGTCGAACTGCTTGTCGGAGAGCGGGTTGGCATTGACATTGACGTTGATCGCAATGCCGGGAGCCTTGTCGCGGCCGCGCAGCGAGTTCGGCGCGCCGGGGCTTTCGAAGGACAGGTCCTTCACATACTGGGCAAGCACGTTGAGCGACGGCTGCGCCGTTTCGCCGTTGCCGTTGGCGGCGCCGACCGGCGCGTCATCTTTGCTGGCCATGAGCCTTGTTCCTTTTGCCTGGACAGCAGCGCTGACCGAATTGAAATCGGGCGTTGGCTAGCATGGTCGGCATGACAAGACAAGGTTTGCCGCCTTCAGGCCGAAGGGGTCGATAGTCAGTCGTTGGCAAGGTGACGTTCAGTCGTCCTTCAGGCGGCGCCACGGCGAGTTATGGTCGGGACCGCGCTTGAAATCGTCCTCGCGCGAATAGTCGCGGTCGTCGAGGTCGATGACCTTGTCACGCGACCTGCCGCGAAAACCGCCGGCGGTGAAATCGGTCGCGACGACGATGCGGCCCTTGAGCCTGCGCCAGGCAAGGTCGCGCACCGGCGGCAGGAACAGCAGCAGGCCGATAATATCGGTAATGAAGCCGGGGATGATCAACAGGATCGCGGCGACCACGATCATGGCGCCATGCGCGAGCTGGCGGCTGGGGTCGCCGCCGCCGGCCATCTCGGCACGGACCCGCGCCATGACACCAAAACCCTGGTGCCGGAGCAGAAGCACGCCGGCAATGCTTGAAGCCAGCACCAGACCGACCGTCGCCAGCGCCCCGACCTCGCGGCCGACAATGACGAAACCGGCGATTTCCAGCAGCGGCAGCGCAAGCAGGAACAGAGGAAGGAAGGAAATGCGCAAGTCTTGACCGATCGTTTCCATGTTTGCCGGGCGGCGCATAATCGCCGCTGGCACTGAGGCCGTTAGATAGGTATGCCTGCCTTTGATTTGAATGATTGCGCCATGCGTTCTATATGCTTTGCATGTTTAACGCCATGCGACCGCCGCCCGATTGGCTGGCGGTCCCGGCCAGGTCAGGGATTGATTGGCGAAAGATATGGGATTCTTCGACTTCGGCACCATTTTCTTTCTGATTGCGGCGGTGGTGATCTTTTTCCAGCTGCGCAACGTGCTTGGCCGCCGCACGGGCAGCGAGCGCCCGCCCTTCGATCCGTACACGGCCAGCCGCACCGAGAAGGACGCGACCCAGAAGCCCGAAAATGTGGTTTCGCTGCCACGCAAGCGCATGCCGGGCGAGACGGCTGCCGAGACCTATGCGGCCATCGATGCCTTCGCCAAGCCCGACACCGACCTCAACAAGGGCCTGCGCGCGATCAAGGACAATGATCCCTCCTTCGACCCCAAAGTCTTCGTCGACGGCGCCAAGATGGCTTATGAGATGATCGTCATGGCCTATGCCGATGGCGACCGAAAAACGCTGAAGAACCTGTTGTCGCGCGAGGTTTTTGACGGCTTCGTTGCCGCGATTGGCGACCGCGAGGCGAAAGCCGAAAAGATCCAGTCCTCCTTCGTCGGCATCGACAAGGCCGACATCGTCTCGGCCGAGATGAAGGGCGGCGAGGCCCACATCACGCTGCGCATCGTGAGCGAACTGATTTCGGCGACCCGCGACAAGGCGGGTGCCGTCATCGACGGCGATCCCGAGACGGTGGCCGAGGTCAAGGATGTCTGGACCTTCGCCCGCGACACACGCTCGCGCGATCCGAACTGGAAGCTGGTCGCCACCGAGGAAGAAGACTGAGCCTATGCATGTCGCCCGGTGCGGGCAGCTTTTTTGGGATAGCGACATGCAGGCAAACATCGGCAGTGGCGAGGCTGAGGTGTCGCTCTCGCCGCTTTTCGTGGAAAAGTCCTTCGATGATCTTCCCGGTTGGAATTCCGATGACCATCTGCCCGCTTTCGAAGCCTTCCGCCGTTCGGCCTTTCATGTCCTGAACAAGCCCTACCGCACCGGTTCGTTGGGCGTCCGGTTCGACGCGTTTGCCGGCGCTTATGACGAGGCGCGCACCGTTTCGCCGGCGAATCGGTCGGCGGCCAAGGGTTTTTTCGAGCGCCATTTCGCCCCAGTCCAGATTCGATCCGAAAACCTCGGCCTGGTCACCGGCTTCTACGAGCCCGAGGCCGAGGCCTCACCAGTGCGCACGGATGAATTCACGGTGCCGCTTCTGGCGCGGCCGGCCGATCTCGTCGACATCGACGACGCCAACCGTCCCAAGGGCATGGACGACTATCTGGCCTTCGCCCGCAGCACGCCGCAGGGCCCGGTTGAATATTTCGACCGCGGTGAGATCGAGCGCGGCGCGCTGGCCGGCCAAGGCCTGGAAATCGCCTGGCTTGCCGACAAGGTCGACGTCTTCTTCATCCATGTGCAAGGTGCGGCCAGGCTGAAAATGACGGACGGCCGGCTTTGCCGCGTCACCTATGCCGCCAAATCCGGCCAGCGTTTCAGCGGTCCGGGGAAGATTCTCGCCGAACTCGGCGAAATCCCACTGGAAAAAGTGACGATGCAGTCTATCCGCGCCTGGTTCAGGGCGCATCCGGATCGCGTCGACGAGATCCTCTGGCAGAACCGCTCCTACATCTTCTTTCGCGAAGCCGATGTCGACGATGCCGCACTCGGTCCTATCGGCGCCGCCAAGGTGCCGTTGACGCCGGGCCGTTCGCTCGCGGTCGACCGGCTGCTGCACACATTCGGTACCCCCTTCTACATCGACGCTCCGTCGCTGACCGCCTTCGACGGAAAACCGTTCCGGCGGCTGATGATTGCGCAGGACACCGGCTCGGCCATCATCGGACCGGCGCGGGGCGATCTGTTCGCCGGCTCCGGCGATGCGGCCGGCGAGATCGCCGGCGTCGTTCGCAATGCGGCCGATTTCTATGCCTTGGTTCCACGCGCTCTCGTTTCGGAATCGAATCGATGAGCAAGCGCCCCGATAAACTCAACGAAGACGATCGGGTGCTGTGGAACCTGGTGGCGCGCACCGCCCGACCGCTGAAGGGCCGGACCGCGGTCGAGATTCCCGACATCGTCGTAGACCCTAGGCCGGCACAGACGCCGGTCGCTGTCGGTCCGGTCCTCGCCGCCAAGCCGAAGGCGCAGCATGTATCGCACGCGCTGGACGAGCCAACATTGGACAAGCTGAAGAAGGGCCGGCTGCCGATCGAAGGCCGCGTCGATCTGCATGGCATGACCCAGGACGAGGCCTATTCGCTGCTGTTTTCGTTCCTGCACCGGGCCCATGCCGGCGGCATCCGCTATGTCCTCGTCATTACGGGAAAAGGGTCGTCGTCGGGCGGCGACGGCGTCTTGCGGCGCGCCGTGCCTGCCTGGCTGTCGACGCCTGCCTTCCGGCCGCTGGTCTCCAGCCACGATCACGCCGCCCGCAACCACGGCGGTTCGGGCGCGCTCTACGTTCGGCTCAGGCGAACCCGCTGATGACGCCCTTCGGCGAAAAACTGCGGGCGCTTCGAGCCGAGCGCGGCTTGCGCCAGAAGGACATGGCGCAGGCGATCGGAGTCAGCGCCGCCTATTTGTCGGCGCTGGAACATGGCCGCCGCGGCGCGCCGACCTGGACGCTGATCCAGAAGATCATCGGCTATTTCAACGTCATCTGGGACGATGCCGAAGAGCTGGCGCGTCTGGCCGAGGCCTCACATCCGCGGGTGAGACTCGATACGTCCGGCCTCAGTCCTGCCGCCACCGAGTTGGCCAATCTCCTGGCCGAAAACATCGAGAAGCTGGACGAAGCCGAGCTTGCCCGCATCACCGCGTCGATCCGGGCCGCACTGGAGCGGCGTAAGTAGGGCGGCGCCAAGGCCACGAATGCTCATCAATAGCGCCGGCATTTCATCCTGAAGGCGATGCCCGCCGGCCGTTAGCCAGCGGGCATATAGCGAGATTACTTCGCGCCGGCCTGGCCGCCACGGCCGCCAGTGCTGTCATGATCGCCGCCGCGACCGCCACCCAGGCAGTCCGAGGTGAGATCGCAACAGCGATTGCCCCACTGGTTGTTCTTGGCGCAGCCGGTCTGGTCGGCCATAGCGGATCCGGCCAGGGACGATACCGCGATGGCGGCGAGGAAAGCATTACGCAGGAAAGCAGTCATTTGAAGTCTCCATGGTTGGGTTTCTGTTTACGGCTGTGTGTCGCCGCTGGAGACGGTTTGGTTCACGCAGGTAGCGAAATTTTTTGAGGAGGCGTTTCGAGAGATAAGATTTCGAGGGCAGCGCTGCCCTCATCCGCCTGCCGGCGACTATTTTGCAACGTTGACGATTGGCGAAATCACCGATGGCAGCATCTTTCTCTCCGTCACTATACGGGGAGAAATGCCCGGTGTCCGAACCGGATAGATAGGTACCAGAATGGACCGATAGCATGGGTGACAGTTTTCTTGTCCGCCGGAGGACCGGCGATGGTTTGGCGAGAGACTGGCATCATGGACGAGCGGCTACGGTTTGTTGTGGAGTGTCTTTCTGGGGATGAGACGATGGTTGCGCTTTGTGCGGCCTACGGGATCTCACGCAAGAACGGCTACAAATGGCTAGGACGCTATCGGACGTTTGGGCCTGAGGGTTTGCACGACCTGCCGCGAGCACCGCTCAATCATGGCCGTGCGACAGCTCAGGATCTGGTTGAGCGGATTGTGGCGGCCAAGGAGCTGCATCCGCTCTGGGGGCCAAAGAAGATCGTGGCGCGGCTCAGGCGCACGGCTCCCGAGTTCATGTGGCCTTCAGCCTCGACGGTCGGTGCGATCCTTGCGCGGCATGGGCTTGTCCGCGCCCGCAAGCGACCCCGCCTACGGGCCTGCGGCAATGGACCATGGCCACAGCCGCTGGAGGTTGTGTGCGTCAAGTTCTGCAAAAAGGGGCAGCCATGATGCTGGTCATGCGGCTTGGCGCAGAGCGAGCTTCTTGTGCTCGCGCAGATCATCCATGTTGATATAGCGGTTGGCCTCCA
>NZ_JAMYPF010000031.1:0-43374 GCF_040320205.1 Mesorhizobium sp. M0761 | reverse complement strand
CCTCCGGGTTCGAAAGCAGAATGTCTTTGACGGCAGCGCTGGTCGATTTACCTTCTGTCTTGGTCATGGTGGCGTTCCTTCCAGGAATCGGTGACGTTGAACATCACCAGCCTGCCATGACCGCCCTCTCTCAGCGAATTTGCAGAACTCTCAGCACACTACCCGTCGCTGCTTCGCAGCGCCACCTCTCCCCCCGGGGGGAGAGGAAGGGCGCCAAGTCCTACTCGCTTACCGCTCTTCTCGTCGAAACGGCTTCAGCAGCGCCGACGGCGCAACCGCGTTGCGTGACATCACGGCCATCGCGACGATGGTGAAAATGAAGGGCAGCATCAAGAACGCCTCATAGGGAATATGCCCGAGGCCGCTCGCCTGCATGCGCAATTGTAGCGCATCGACGAAGGCGAACAGCAGCGCCGCGCCCGCAGAGCGCCACGGGTCCCAGCGGCCGAACACGACCAGCGCGATCGCCACCCAGCCACGGCCCGACACGACACCAAAGGTGAAGGCGTTGAACTGTGCCATGGTGAGGAAGGCGCCCGCAAGCCCCATCAGCGCACCGCCGAGGATGACCGCCTGGAAGCGCGTGGCGATGACGCTCACCCCAGCGGAATCAGCGGCGCGCGGGTTCTCGCCGACCATCCGCACCGACAGCCCCCAAGGCGTGCGGTAGAGCACGAAAGCAGCGAGCGGGATGGCGATGATTGCCAAGTAGACCAGCGAAAACTGGTTGAACACCGCTGACCCCAGAACCGGAATATCCGACAGCAGCGGGATCGGCACCGTCTGAAAACCCTTGATGCTGGGCGGCACCGATT
Source organism: Mesorhizobium sp. M0761 (assembly GCF_040320205.1). Taxonomy (NCBI): domain Bacteria; kingdom Pseudomonadati; phylum Pseudomonadota; class Alphaproteobacteria; order Hyphomicrobiales; family Phyllobacteriaceae; genus Mesorhizobium; species Mesorhizobium sp. M0761. The sequence goes on along the minus strand of NZ_JAMYPF010000031.1, from coordinate 42,559 downwards.
GCTGGCCGAAGATCAGCCGGTAGAGGAAATAGGCAAGGCCCGACGAGAACAGGGTGACGCCGATGCCGCAGACATGCTGGCTGAGGCCGAGCGCCACGGTGAACAGCGCATGCAGCGCGCTCATCGCCATGCCGGTCAACACTGCGGCCAGCACGCCGAGCCACAGGCTGCCGCTGAGGCTGGCGGCGGTGAAGCCGGTCATCGCGCAGAGCAGCATGATGCCTTCGATACCGAGATTGAGCACGCCGGCCCGCTCGGAGAACATTTCGCCCAGCGTGGCAAATGCCAGCGGCGTGGCGATGCGGATAATGGCGGCGAGGAAGCCGACCTGAAAAATCTGTTCGAACACCGCGCTCATAAGGCGGCACCGACGCGGCGGAAGCGATAGGCCGTGAACAGCAGCGCCACCAGCATGGCGAGCAGCGCCGTGCCCTGGATGACATCGCTGAGGAACGCCGGCACGCCGGTGGCGCGCGACATCGCTTCGGCGCCGGTCATCACGGCGGCCAGGAAGATCGCCGCCGGTACGACGCCGAGCGGATTGAGCCTGGCCAGCATGGCAACGACGATGCCGGAATAGCCATAGCCCGGCGAAATGTCGCTCATCACCTGGAAATGCACGCCGCCGACCTCGCCGACGCCGGCAAGCCCGGCCAGCGCGCCCGACAGCAGCGCCGTCGAGATCAGCACCCGCTCGACATGTATGCCGCCATAGCGGGCGGCTTCCGGGCTTTCGCCGGTGACCCTGATCCGGAAGCCGAGCGTGGTGCGCACGATCAGGAACCAGATCAACGGGGCCCCGATCAACGCGGCGATGACACCCAGATGCAGCCTTGTGCCTTCAAGCAGCACCGGAAAATTCGCCGAATCCTCGATCGGCGGCGAGATCGGATAGCCGCTGAACGAGTCCTTCCACGGCCCCTCGATCAGCGCCATCAGCGCATAGTAGATGACCGAGTTGAGCAGCAGCGAGCTGACGACGTCGTCCACCTTGAATTTGACCCTGAGCGTCGCGGGCACCAGCGCTACCGCGGCACCGGCAGCAGCGCCCGCCAGCGCCATCGACAGGATCGCCAGCGCGCCCGGCATTGGGATGGCGCCGACGAAGCAGCTGGCCACGGCGCCCGCCAGCAATTGGCCCTCGGCGCCGATGTTCCAGAATTTGGCCCGGAAGGCGACGGCCACAGCCAGCCCGGTGAAGATCATCGGGGCGGCGCGCACCAGCGTTTCGGTGATGGCATAGCTGTCGCCGAACGAGGCCGACAGCATCACGCCATAGGCCTCAAGCACGCCGGCGCCGGCCAGCGCGATGAGGCCGCTGCACAGGACCAGCGCTGCGCCGATGGCCAGCAGCGGCAAAGCGAGATTGAACCAGGCGGGGGCGGAACTGCGGGCTTCGAGGCGGAACATCAGCTATGCCCCTCCGCCGCCCAGACGGTCGCGCCGCCCTTCATCCGCCTGCCGGCACCTTCTCCCCGTATAGACACGGGGAGAAGGGATCTGGGCCCTATGCAACTCCCCTCTTGCAGCTGTGGTGATTGGCGAAACCATGGGTGAGAGCCCCTCTCCCCGTCTCTATACGGGGAGAGGATGCCGGCGGGCAGGTGAGGGGCAGCGCTGACGCTTAAAGTCAGCCAAAAGCGGGCAGTATTATTTGAGGTTTCTGCGAGGAACCGAGTGAGAAAGTCCATCTAGGCTCTGCCCTCCGCCCCGGTCATCAGCAGCCCAAGCCGCGCGATGGTCGCATCGGCGCTGTCCAGCGTGCCGGCGATGCGGCCCTCATACATCACCGCGATGCGGTCGCAGAGCACCAGCAGCTCTTCGAGATCCTCGCCGATGACGATGATCCCACAGCCCTTGGCGCGCATGTCGAGGAATTTTTCGTGGATGAAGCGGGCGGCACCGATGTCGAGGCCGCGCGTCGGCTGCGAGACGATCAGCACCTTCGGGTCGAAAGCCAGTTCGCGCGCCAGCAGCGCCTTCTGCAGATTGCCGCCCGACAGCGCGCCGGCGCGGGTCATCGGCCCGGGGCACCTGATGTCATAGGCCTTGATCTGTTCTTCGGCGAAGGCGCGGATCGCATCTGGCTTGAGCAGGCCCCGGCTGCTGAAAGCCGCAGTACCAATGCGCGGCAACACCATGGAATCGGCGAGCGGCAGATTGGTGACCAGCCCGGTCGTCATACGGTCTTCCGGGATGCGGCCAAGGCCGAGCGCCTGCACCTCGCGCGGCGAGAACCGCGTAACAGGTTTGCCGGCTATCGTCATCGCGCCGGCGTCGGGCGCGCGCGTGCCGGAAATCACCTCGGCCAGCGCCCGCTGGCCATTGCCGGAGACCCCGGCAATGCCGAGGATTTCGCCCGCGCGAACGGCAAGCGATACATCGCGCAGCGGCGTCCCCGAATGCCGTGAGGTGGAAATACCGTCGAGCGTCAGCACCGCCGCGCCTGGGGTCGAAGGTCCTCTTGCCGGCGGCACGATCTCATGGCCGCACATCAGCTGCGCCATTTCTGCCGATGTCGTGTTCGCCGGATCGTCGACACGGCCGGCGACGCGGCCGTGCCGCAATACGGTGCAGCGATGGGTGAGCGCCCGCACCTCGTTCAATTTATGCGAGATGAAGATGATGCCGAGCCCCTGCGCCGCCATCGAGCGCAGCGCCGAAAACAGCCCGTCGACCTCGCCCGGCGCCAACACCGCCGTCGGCTCGTCGAGGATTAACAGCCTGGCGCCGCGAAACAGCGCCTTGACGATTTCGAGCCGCTGCTGCTCGCCGACCGACAGCGCGGAGACAGGCAGGTTGGGGTCCAGCGTCAGCCCATGCTGACGGCTGATGTCGGACAACCGGGCAAGTCCGCCGGCGCGGTCGATGCGGCCGGATTTGCCGGGAATGCCAATCAGAAGGTTTTCCAGGACCGTCAGCCTTGGCGCCAAATGAAAATGCTGGTGCACCATGCCGATGCCGGCGGCCAGCGCATCGGCCGAACTGGTGATCCGCACGGTCTTGCCCTGGATAAGAATTTCGCCGGCATCCGGCGCATAGGCGCCGAACAGCACATTCATCAGCGTCGTCTTGCCGGCGCCGTTTTCGCCCAGCAGGCCGAGGATCTCACCTGGGGCGACGCTTAGATCGACAGCCTCATTCGCCTTGACGGCGCCGAAGCTCTTGGTGATGCCGCGCATTTCGATGAGAGGGGCGGACAAGGATGCTCCTGCGGAGATACCCCTCCCCCTCGAGGGGAGGGTGCCTAGCGAAGCGAGGCGGGTGGGGTCACCTCAACTGCCTCAACCCATGACTTAGCAGGATGGAGCACTTCGCGGAGGACCCCACCCGGCCCTGCGGGCCACCCTCCCCTCAAGGGGGAGGGGGTGCGCCGAGCTAATCCGAAACCGGCGTGTTCTCATCCACATCCACCCGGAAATTGCCTTCCAGGATCTCGGCCTTCTTCTTCTCGACCAGATCCTTCACATCCGCCGGCAGCGTCTTGTCGAATTTATGGTAGGGCGCCAGGAACGACCCGCCCTTGGCCATGCGCGAGAAATCGCCATAGTCCTGCGCGGTGAAGACACCGGCCTTGACCAGCTTGATCGCCTGCTCGACCGTCGGATACATGTCCCAGACCGGCCCGGTTATGACCGTGTCGGGGCCGAGGCTCGACTGGTCGGACATGTTGGAGATGGCGAGGATCTTCTTGTCCACCGCCGCCTCGATGACGCCGAAGCGCTCCGCATAGATGACATCGACGCCGGCATCGATCTGGGCGACCGCCGCTTCCTTGGCCTTGGGCGGATCGAAGAACGAGCCAATGAAGGCGACCTTCTTCTTGATGTTGGGATTGACCTCCTTGGCGCCGGCAAAGAAGGCGTTGACCAGCCGGTTCACTTCCGGAATGCCCATGGCCGCCACCGCGCCGATCGTGCCCGACTTCGACATCTTGCCGGCGATCATGCCGGAGAGGTAGGCCGGCTCGTGGATCCAGTTGTCGAAGACGCCGAAATTGGGCTCGGCCGGCCCGGCGCCCGAGCCGAACAGCCATGCCGTCTTCGGGAACTGCTTTGCCGTGCGGCGCGATTCACGCTCGGCGGCGAAGGCGTCGCCCAGCACCAGCTGATACCCGCCTTGCGCATATTCGCGCATGACGCGGCTGAAATCGGCGGTCTGCACCTTTTCCGACCATTTGTATTCAATGCCGAGTTCCTTCTCGGCCTTCTGAAGGGCGACGTGGATCTGGTTGTCCCACGGCTCCTCGATCGGCGTGGCGAAGATCGCCGCCACCTTCAGCTTCTTGTCCTTGGCGAAGGCTGCACCCGGCAGCATGGCTGCGGCCAGGCCAAGTGCGCCGAGTTCCAGCACGTCGCGCCGCGACAGGCCGGTCGATTGCGATTTGTTTTTCCGGTTTTCCATCTAGTGCCCCTCTGTTTGACAGCCGTGTCGAGCCGGCTGTTCCGAAATCAGACGCGGAACTATGGAACGGGTGCGGACTTTTGTCCACATGGTCAAATTTGGCCGTGTCGCTGGCAGGAGCCGGCGCTAGCGTACCGCCTTCTCGCCACCGGCTACGGTGATGACGCCGACGATGATCAGCCCGGTCAGCAACAGCCGAACGCCGGCGCTGACGCCGAACGTGTTGAGCATGGTCAGAAGCAGCACCAGGAACAGCGCCGCGCCCCAGACACCGGGAACATTGGCCTTGCCGCCGGCGACCGAGGTGCCGCCGATGACGACGACGGCGATCGAGGCCAGCAGGTACTCGTTGCCGATATCGACATTGGCGCCGCGGAAATAGCCGGCGAGCAGCGCCCCGTCCATGCCGCCGAGCGCGCCCGACAGCGTGTAAGTGAGGAAGCGGGTGCGGCCGACATTGACGCCGGCAAGCCACGCGGCGCGGATGTTCTGGCCGATCGCCAGCACCGAGCGGCCATAGATCATGCGCTGCAAGGCGATGGCCGCACCGATGGTGAACAATACGGTAAGGATCGCCAGCACTGGAATGCCCAGGATTTGCCAGTTGGCAAAATCGGCAAAGCCGGGCGGCGGCTTGATCTGCAGGCCACGCCCATAGCTGATGTCGATCGACTGGATGATGAAGCTGGCCGACAGAGTGGCGATGATCGGCGGGATCCTCAGCGCCCAGATCAGGAGATAGTTGACGGCACCGATGGCAGCGCCGCAGGCGAGCGCGGCGAGCAGCCCGACCACGATCATGGAATCGCTGCCGCCCATGACCTTCATGGCGACGGCACTGGCGAGCCCGATATTGGCCGGCAGCGACAGGTCGACATTGCCTGGCCCGAGCGTGATGACGAACATTTGGCCGACGCCGACGATCACGGTGAACACGGCAAGCGAAAGTGCCGCCGTGATCATGCCGCCGCCGCCATAGCCGCCGGTGAAAGCGATGGTCGCCAGCCAGACGAACATCGCGCCGATGAACGACCAGATCCAGGGTTTGGCGACAAGCGATTTAACCAGCGTCATCGCTACCTCTCCCTGCGGCTGATCAGGACGCGGGCTGCCAGCACGATGATCAGGATGGCGCCGTTGGCCGCGACCTGCCAGTCCGGCGGAATGTGCATGAAGGTGAGCAGAGGCGATGCCGCCAGCGCCAGTGTCAGCGCGCCGAGCACGGCGCCGATCGGCGACACCCGGCCGCCGACGAACTCGCCGCCGCCGAGAATGACGCCGGCGATCGCCAGCAGCGTGTAGCCATTGCCGATATTGGCGTCGGCCGAGGTGGTGATGCCGATCAGCGCCATGCCGGACAGAACGCCGAATAGGCCGGTCAGCGCAAACAGCACGATCTTGGTTCGAAGCAGCGACCAGCCAGCGCGCCTGAGCGCCGCCGGATTGCCGCCGGATCCCCGCAGGATGACGCCATAGGAGGTGCGCATCAGCCCAAAATGCACCACCGCTGCGATCGCCAGCGCGGCGATGATAGGGAACGGAATGAAGGGCGGCTTGAAGGCCATCAGCGACAAGAGCCAGTCCGGCGCCTTGCCACCGGGCTTGGGCAGCACCAGAATGGCAAGTCCCTGCCAGACGAAGCTCATGCCCAGCGTCACCACGATCGACGGCAGATTGCGCAGATGGATCAGTGCGCCGAGCAGCGCATAAACGCCTATGGAGCCGAGCAGGATGATCACGCCGAGCAGCGGCGCGTCCTTCAGCCAGGTCGCGGTGACGCAGCCGACAAAGCCGACAAAGGTGCCGATCGACAGATCGAGCTCATTGCCGGCGATGACGAACATCTGGGCGATCGTCGCCAGCGCGATCGGAATAGCGAGGTTCAACATCAAGCTGAAGCCGAAATAGCTGATGGCGCGTGGGTTGAGCCAGGCGATGGCGATAACCACCAGCGCCAGCGACAGCGCCGGCAACAGGCTGCGCAGCAGGCGCGCGCGGGCCGCGCTGCTGCGCGGCGAGGACGTAGGGCCGGGAGCGACTGCCGTCATCTCAGGCCGCGTCGCCGAATGAGGACTGGATGATCTTTTCCTCGGTCAGCTCGTCGCGCGTGAGATTGGCGACGATGCGGCCGTTCTTGAAGACATGGATGTGGTCGCAATTGTCGAGCTCTTCGGTCTCGGTGGTGTACCAGAGGAAGGTCCGGCCCTTGGCCGCCTCCTCGCGCACGAGATCGTAGACCTCGAGCTTGGTGCCGATGTCCACGCCGCGCATCGGATCGTCCATCAGCACGATCTGCGCATCGGAACCCAGTGCGCGGGCAAACAGCGCCTTCTGCTGGTTGCCGCCGGACAGCGAGAAGATGTTGTTGGTCATGTCAGGCGTGCGGATGCCGATCTTCTGCTTCCAAAACTCAGCAAGCTCGGCCTCGCGCTGCGGCGAGATCAGCAACCCTTTGCGCAGCCGCGCCAGCGAGCGGATGCCGATGTTTTCGGCAATAGACCATTGCGGGAAAATGCCGTCCGATTGGCGGTCTCCGGCCACCAGCGCCACCGGGGCGGTCACCTCGATATCAAGCCTTCTACGCGTCGCGGCGGCAAAGATCGCCAGCAACAGGTCGGTCTGGCCATGGCCGGCAAGCCCGGCAAGCCCGATGATCTCGCCGGCGCGAGCGACAAGCTCCTTGCCGTCCTGCTGCCGCTCGGGCCGCGCCCGCACCCTGAGCGGGCCCGCCGCCGGCCTGGCGGCGATCTCCGCCGCGATCTTCTCGCGCGCTTCCGCGCCGCCCATGGTGGCCACCAGCCGGTCGCGGTCGAACGCTTTTGCAACGTCCGTGGCGACCACCTTGCCGTCGCGCATGACCACGATGCGGTCGGCATTCTGCAGCACCTCGCCCAGCACATGCGAGATCAGGATGCAGCTGCCCCCGGTGGCTACGAAACGGCGCACGAAGGCAAGCAGCTGGCCCGCAGTATGCGCGTCCAGCGAAGAGGTCGGCTCGTCGAGAATGACCAAGTCGAGCGGATCGCGCGTCACCGTGAAGGCGCGCGCCACCTCGACCATCTGCCGCCGGCCGATGGAGAGATCGCCGGCAATGTCGTCTGCCGAGATGCCGTGATCCGGAAAGATTTCGTCCAGCTTGGCGGCAATGAGAGCAGCCGCCTTGCGTCGCCAGCCGAAGCCGGTGAGCGCCGGATGGTTGATGCGCGTATTCTCCGCGATACTGAGGTTAGGGCAGAGCGACAGTTCCTGGAACACGCAGCGTATGCCGAGTTTCAGCGCGCGCGCCACCGAGTAGTCGGTTTCGGCATTGCCACGCACCGCGATCTCACCGCCATCGGGCTGCAGCGTACCGGCCACCATATGCATCAGCGTCGATTTGCCGGCTCCGTTGTGGCCGACCAGCCCGACGCATTCGCCTGATACAACATGGAAGTCGACGCCGTTAAGCGCCCGAACGGCGCCGAAATGTTTTTCGGCGCCGTTCAGCCTGATGATGTCCAAATGGGCGGCGCCGAAATGTTTTTCGGCGCCGCCCAGTCTGATGATGTCCGTATTGGCCTCAGGCATGCTCAACGATATCCGGTCGGTCATGCCGCTGGCAATGAATGCAATGCATCACTTGATATTGGCTTTGATCGCCGCGATTGCGTCTTCCTGGCTGTATTCGTGGGTGGCGACGCCGCCCTCCTTGATTTTCGGCAGCTCGGTCTCGAAATTGTCCTGGGTAAAGGCGAGATACGGCACCAAAAGGTCATGCGGAATGTCCGTGCGGCCGTCGAGCACCTGCTGCGCCACCCAGAAGGCCAGCGACGACACGCCGGGCGCTATCGAAGCCGACCAGGTCTGGTAGCCGTCCTTGTCCTTCTGCTCCTTCCACCATTTCAGCTCGTCCTGGCGGTTGCCCATGATGATGGTCGGACGCGGCTTGCCTGCGGCGGCAAAGGCTTGTGCCGCGCCATAACCGTCACCGCCCTGGTCGACGATGCCGACGATGTCGGGCAGCGAAGGCAGGATCGTCGCGACTGCCTTCTGCGCCGTCGTCTGGTCCCAGTCGCCGGTCACCGAACCGACGATCTTGAACTCGGGATGGGCGGCGACGCCTTCGAGGATGCCGGCATGGATGGCATCGTCGATCGAGGTGCCGGCAAGGCCGCGGATTTCCAGGAGATTGCCGCCCTTGGGCTGGAATTTGGCCATCTGCTCGACTTCCTGCTTGCCCATGTCCTTGAAGTCGACGACGACGCGGTAGGCGCAAGGTTCGGTGACGGTCCCGTCGAAGGAGACGACGACGATGCCGGCATCGCAGGCCTGCTTGATGGCGCCGTTCAGCGCATCCGGCGAGGCGGCGTTGATGACGATGGCGTCATAGCCCTGCAGGATCAGGTTCTGCACCTGGGCAGCCTGCGTCGGCACTTCCTTGTCGGCGGTGGTGAAGATGTCGGCGGCGCCGACGATCTTATCCTCAACCGCCTTCTTGGTGACGATGCCGTAGCTGTCGAGCATCGCCTGACGCCACGAATTGCCGGCGTAATTGTTGGAGAAGGCGATCTTCTTGCCGCTGGTGTCGGCAAGCGCCGTGCCCGAGGCGAGCATCGCCGCCAGAGCGCTCAGGACGAGCAGTTTCTTCATGTCATAATCCTCCCATGGATTGTCGGCCCCGCCGACTGCTGCTGATGGTTTTGGCGTTGGCTGCCTGTTTTTTATCTATTGTCAGACAAATGCAGATGAGTTCGCTTGTCAACTGCGATCGGTTACGCTTTGGCGATCAACTTCAGGTGCGATGATTGAAAAGCCTTCGCCTGCTGGTCTAGGGAAGGGCCCAGGAGACCATGCATGGCAGCGACGCCGCCGACCCTTCCCCCCAGTGCACCCAAAAGAATGGGCGCGCCCGGAATTCCGGCGCGCTGGACGTCAAGCGCCAAGAGCGGCGTAGGTGCCGCGCTTTCGCCGGCGAGCCGCGTCTGGTTCACGCTCAGCCATGGCATCGTCAATGAAGTCTACTATCCCGGCCTCGACAGCGCCTGCACGCGCGACATGGGACTGCTGGTCACCGGTCCCGGCGGCTGGTTCTCCGAGGAGAAGCGTGACGCCACGCATGCCATCGAGCCGTTCGAGGACGGCGTGCCCGCCTACCGGCTGATCAACGCGACGGCGCGTTACCAGATCGAAAAGCGCATCCTGGCGGATCCGGCGCGCCCGGCCTTGCTGCATGAAACCAGCTTCACGGCACTCGAAGGCGTGGCCACGGACTACCGCGTCTACGCCCTGCTGGCGCCGCATCTGGTCAATGCCGGCATGGGCAACACCGCCTGGACCGACGAGCACAAGGGGAGGCCGATGCTGTTCGCGTCCGGGCGCGGCACCTGCCTGGCGCTTGCATCCTCGCTGCCCTGGGGTGATTGCTCGGCCGGCTATGCAGGCTTTTCCGACGGCTGGCAGCAACTCAGCCGCGCCGGCCGGCTCGATCCGGCCTGCCAAAGGGCGGAGGACGGCAATGTCGCGCTGACCGGCGAGATCGGCTTTTCCTTACGCAACAGCAAAGCCTTGCTTGCGCTTGGGTTTGGGGCAACGCCGGATGAAGCGGCCGAAAACGCCGCCGCCAGCCTGAAACGCGGGTTTGAGCCGGCGGCAAAGGCCTATGTCGCGAAATGGCGGAAATGGCAGGCAGGCCTGACGGCGCTCGACCACCATGATGCATCCGGCCTCAACACCTACCGCGTCAGCACAGCGGTGCTGGCGACACACCTGTCGCTGGCGAGGCCCGGTGCGGCCGTCGCCAGCCTGTCGATCCCTTGGGGGTTCAGCAAGGGCGACGACGACCTTGGCGGATATCATCTGGTCTGGCCGCGCGACCTCGTCGAAACTGCGGGCGGCTTCCTCGCCGCCGGCGATCCGGCGCAGGCGCTTGAGATCCTCGCCTATCTCCGTTCCATCCAGCAGCCGGACGGCCACTGGCCACAAAATGTGTGGCTCGACGGCTCGCTCTATTGGCCGGGCATCCAGATGGACGAATGCGCCTTCCCGCTGCTGCTTGCCGATGCGCTGCACCGCGCCGGCCACCTGCCGCGCGCAAAGCTCGTCGCCTTCATGCCGATGGTCGAGAAAGCAGCGTCCTATATCGTGCGCAATGGCCCCGTCACCGGGCAGGACCGCTGGGAAGAGGACGCGGGCTACAGCCCATTCACGCTCGCCGTCGAAATATCGGCACTGCTTGGCGCCGCCGATCTGTTCGACGTCAACGGCAAACCCGAGCCGGCTAACTATTTGCGCGAGGTCGCAGATTGCTGGAACGACCAGATCGAGCGCTGGACCTATGTCAGCGGCACACCGGAGTGCCACGAGGCTGGCGTCGACGGGTACTACATCCGCATCGCGCCGGCCGACGCTTCAGGCGCCGCATCGCCGAAGGACGGCTTCGTACCGATCAAGAACCGTCCGCCGGGCGATACCGACAAGCCGGCCGAAGCGATTGTCAGCCCGGACGCGCTGGCGCTGGTCCGCTTCGGCCTCAGGGCCGCGGACGATCCGCGCATCGTCGGCACGGTCAAGATCATCGACGCGCAACTGCGCTGCGATCTGCCGCAAGGGCCTCTATGGTACCGCTACACCAGCGACGGTTATGGCGAACACGCCGACGGCGCCCCCTTCGACGGCAACGGCCAGGGCCGACCCTGGCCGTTGCTGGCCGGCGAACGCGCCCACTACGAGCTGGCCGCCGGTAACAAGGACAAGGCGGCAAGCCTGCTCGACACATTCGAGGCTTCGGCTGGGGTGGGCGGTCTGCTGCCGGAACAGGTCTGGGACGGCGCCGACATACCGGAGCGCGAATTGTGGCTGGGCAAGCCGTCGGGCAGCGCCATGCCGCTGGTCTGGGCGCATTCGGAACACATCAAGCTGTTGCGCTCGCTCCGCGACGGCGCCGTCTTCGACATGCCGCCGCAAGGCGTCAAGCGCTATGTCAGGGACAAGACCGGCTCGCCGCTGAGGATATGGCGCTTCAACAACAGGCTGCGCACCATGGAAGCCGGCAAGACGCTGCGGGTTGAACTGCTGCAGCCGGCACTGATCCGCTGGAGCGGCGACCAGTGGCAGACCAGCCATGAAATCAACACGTCCGTGAATGTCTTTGGCGTCCATATGGCGGATCTGCCGGTGACCGATATTCCGCGAGGTAATACGATCGTCTTCACTTTTTTCTGGCCCGACGGCGACCGTTGGGAGAATGTCGACTTCACCGTCGGCATTGAGAACTAACTCGCCAGCAATTTCTTTCCTCAAGCGACTAGGACAACACCATGCAGATCGGAATGATGGGACTGGGCAGGATGGGCGCCAACATGGTGCGCCGCCTGATGCGCGACGGCCATCAATGCGTCGTCTACGACATCAACCCGGCAAGCGTTGCCGCCCTGGTTGCCGATGGCGCCATCGGCGCCGCATCGATGGAGGAGTTCGTCGGCAAGCTTTCCAAGCCGCGCAGCGCCTGGCTGATGCTGCCGGCGGCGATCACCGGCAAGATCGCCGACCAGGTGGCAGCATTGATGGAGCCCGGCGACATCATTATCGACGGCGGCAATTCCTATTATCACGACGCTGTCGACCAGGCGGCCGAGCTTGCGGCCAAGGGCCTGCACTATGTCGATGTCGGCACCAGCGGCGGCGTTTGGGGCTTGGAGCGCGGCTACTGCCTGATGATCGGCGGCCCCGATACGGCGGTCAAACACCTCGATCCGATCTTCGCCACGCTGGCGCCCGGCGCCGATGCCGGCGCCACGCCCGACAAGGCGGGCGGGACCGCACCCTTTGGCTACCTGCATTGCGGACCGAGCGGCGCCGGCCATTTCGTCAAGATGATCCACAACGGCATCGAATATGGCGTCATGGCCGCCTACGCCGAAGGCATGAACATCCTGAAATCGGCCAATGCCGGCAAAAGACAGCGCACGGCGGACGCCGAGACCAGCCCTTTGGAAAACCCGCAATACTATCAGTTCGACATCGACCTGCCGCAAGTGGCCGAGGTCTGGCGCCATGGCAGTGTGATCGGCTCGTGGCTGCTCGACCTCACCGCCGGCGCACTGAAGAGCGACCCGGCATTGGCCCAGTTCGGCGGCCGCGTCTCCGATTCCGGCGAAGGCCGCTGGACGCTGAAGGCGGCGATCGACACCGGCGTGCCGGCGCCGGTTCTGTCCTCGGCTTTGTTCGACCGCTTCTCCTCGCAGGGCGAATCCGAATTCGCCGACAAGCTGCTGTCGGCCATGCGCTATGCCTTTGGCGGCCATGTCGAAAAGCCGAAGGCCGGCAAGTGAAGGCCGCAGGGGAGACGCGCAAGATGAGCCCGGAACGGTCCGACACGCTGGTGCTCTTCGGAGCAACCGGCGACCTTGCCCACAAGAAGATATTTCCGGCCCTCTACCAGATGGTAGCCAAGGGGACGCTGACCGAGCCGGTGATCGGGGTCGCCTTCGATGCCTGGGACATCAACCAATTGCAGGCGCGGGCCCGCGACGGCATCGTCAACGCTGTCGGCAAGATCGACGAAAAGATCTTCGCCAAATTCGCCAATCTGCTGCGCTATGTCAGCGGCGACTACCGCGACGGCGCGACCTTCGAGAAGCTGAAGACGGCGCTCGGCTCGGCGCAGCGGCCGCTGCACTATATGGCGGTGCCGCCGACCATGTTCGAGACCGTTGTCCAGGGGCTGGAGCAATCTGGTACCGCGCATGGCGCGCGGCTGATGGTGGAAAAGCCGTTCGGCCACGATCTCCAATCGGCGCGCTGGCTGAACCGCGTGCTGCATCTGGTGTTCGAAGAGCAGTCGATCTTCCGCATCGACCACTATCTCGGCAAGGAGGCGATCCAGAACCTGCTCTATTTCCGCTTTGCCAATTCTTTTCTCGAGCCGATCTGGAACCGCAACTTCGTCGAAAGCGTACAGATCACCATGGCCGAGGACTTCGGCGTTGAAGGCCGTGGCAAATTCTATGACGATGTCGGCGCTATCCGCGACGTGATCGAGAACCATCTGCTCAACATCCTTTTGCTGCTCGCCATGGAACCGCCGGTCGGCCGCTCGGCCGACGATCTGATCGACGAGAAGGTGCAGGTGCTGCGCGCCATCCGCACGCTGACCAAGGACGACGTCGTGCGCGGCCAGTTCACCGGCTACCTCGCTGAACCCGGCGTGAAGCCGAACTCGCCGGTCGAAACCTTTGCCGCGGTGCGCTTCATGGTCGACACCTGGCGCTGGCAGGACGTGCCCTTCTTCATCCGCACCGGCAAGAACATGCCGGTGCATGTGACCGAAGTGATCGTGCGGCTGAAGCGGCCGCCGCTCGACGTCTTCGATCCGATCAAGCCCAGCGACGCCAATTACGTGCGCTTCCGCATCGACCCGCAGGTGGCGATCTCGATCGGCGCGCAGCGCAAGGCGCCCGGCGACGACATGGTCGGCGAGCAGGTCGAGCTCACCGCGCTGGACGATTCGAAGGGCGACATGCCGCCCTATGAGCGGCTGATCGGCGATGCCATGAACGGCAATGGCCAATTGTTCACCCGCCAGGATGCCAGCGAGCTTGCCTGGCGCATCGTCGGCCCGGTGCTGGGCGACACCACGCCGCCGCATATGTATGAGCCGAAGACCTGGGGGCCTGCCGACGCCATGGCCAGCTTCGGGCCGCCCAACGGCTGGATCAATCCGAGTTGAGCAATTCCAGGAAAAGTGCGAGCGGTCTTTCCGTCCGGAATTGCGTAAAACAAAGAGTTGGAGCATTCCCCGTTTCCCTGAAACGGGGAATGCTCCAAGTGAGCGGAGGAAACGACATGGCCAAGGCAGCCAAGGCAGCCAGGCCCGCGAAGGCCAAGGCCGAACCGATCGTACTGACGATCGATGTCGGCGGCTCGCATGTGAAAATCCTCACCAGCGCAGGCGGCGAGATGCGCCGGGCCGATTCCGGACCGGACCTGACACCGCAGCAGATGGTCGCCACGGTGAAGACGCTGGCCGAAGGGCTGGCCTATGACGTGATCTCGATGGGCTATCCCGGCCCGGTCAGGCACAACAGGCCTTCGCTCGATCCCGCCAATCTCGGCAAGGGCTGGGACGGCTACGATTTTGCCGCCGCCTTCGGCAAGCCGGTCAAGGTCGTCAACGACGCGCTGCTGCAGGCGATCGGCAGCTACGATGGCGGGCGCATGCTGTTCCTCGGCCTCGGCACCGGCCTGGGCGCGGCGATGATCCTCAACAATGTCGGCCAGCCGATGGAACTGGCGCATCTGCCGTACCGCAAGGGCGGCAGTTTCGAAGATTATGTCGGCGAGCGCGGCCTGGAGAAATACGGCAAGAAGAAATGGCGCAAATACGTTTTCGACGTCGTCGGGCGGCTGCGTGCGGCGCTGCAGCCGGATTATGTCGTGATCGGCGGCGGCAATGTCGACAGACTGGATGAATTGCCCGCCACATCCAGGCGCGGCGACAATACGCGCGCTTTCGAGGGCGGTTTTCGACTATGGCGCGACAAGGCGCTCATCGTCTGATAGTATTAAAATTCAGTATAGTTGTTCAAAATGACGTGTGGCGCGATGCGAAGTCATTGCGTTACGCAGATTTGGCGATTAGATCGGTGGCACCGGATGGAATCATCTGGCGCAACCGCACATATGCGGCAAGACAAATGACTAGAGCGGATTTCCGGCTCCGCTGGGACCACTCTGGGAGTTTCCGCCACCCCCATAGCGACGGAGAGATAAATTGGCCGACGACAGCAACGACTCTGACAAGGACATCGACCTGCTCGAGCTTACCGCCCATATCGTGTCCGCTTACGTCGAGAAGAACCGCTTGCCCGTTGCCGGCCTGAGCGATCTCATCGCCAGCGTTGCGGCGTCGATCGGCGGGCTCAGCCAGCCGCCGGCCCCAGTGGCGGCGCCGCAGATCCCGGCCGTCAATCCCAAGCGGTCGGTGACGCCGGATTACATCATCTGCCTCGAGGACGGCAAAAAATTCAAATCGCTGAAGCGCCATCTCGGCGTCCATTTCAACCTGACGCCGGAAGCCTATCGTACCAAATGGGGCCTGCCGGCCGACTATCCGATGGTTGCCCCCAACTACGCGGCGTCGCGCTCCGAGCTGGCCAAGTCGATCGGCCTCGGCCGCAAGGCTGCAGTGGCCGCGCCGGCGAAAGCCAAGGGTCGGAAGGCCAAAGTTCCGGCCTGAGTGGGATCAGCGCCTCGGCCCTGAGCCAATCGTTTGGACGACTGGAACAGAAGCCTGCCGGCGAATGAGCCTTGGCAGGCTTCGTGCTTTTATGGCTTGTACCTCTGAGTGTCAGGACTTTGGGGGAGCAGCCATGAACTACGCCAGAATGGTGATCGAGAAAGAGGCGCCGGAGGAATACGGCTACGACCGCATCCGCTTCAATCTCTCCGAAAGCTCGATCGCCGATCAGAAACTCTCCGACGTCGGCCTGTCGCTGCCGGATCTCACGCTGTTCTACGGCGAGCATCGCGGCGACAAGGAGTTGCGGGCGCTGATCGCAGCGCAAGACAAAGGCATCTCCGCTGACGATGTTCTGGTGACCGCCGGTGCGGCGGGCGCGCTCTTCATCATTTCGACCTCGCTTCTGTCGGAGCGCGACCACCTTGTCGTCGTCCGGCCGAACTACGCCACCAACATCGAGACCCCCAAGGCGATCGGCTGCGCCATCTCCTATGTCGATCTCGATTTCGACGCAGGCTTTGCCATCGATTTCGGCCGCGTCGCCGCCAGCATGCAACCGAACACCAAGCTGATCAGCGTCACCTGCCCGCACAACCCGACCGGCACGATGATGGGCCGGGCCGATCTCGACGCGCTGATTGCGCTGGCCGAAGCGAGCGGCTGCCATCTGCTGGTCGACGAGACCTATCGCGACCTCTCCTATGGACAGCGCCTGCCGGCGGCGGCTTCTCTCAGCCCCAAAGCGATCAGCGTCTCGTCGCTGTCGAAAGCCTTCGGCATTCCCGGCATCCGCATTGGCTGGCTGATCACCAGCGATGCCGAACTGCAGGAGCGCTTCCTCGCCGCCAAGGAGCAGATCGGCATTTGCGGCAGCGTCATCGACGAAGGCATTGCGCGCGGCATGCTGGGGCGCCGCGACGCTTTCTTGGGCGCGCTGCTGCCCGAGATGGCGAAACGCCGCGACATCGTGCAAGACTGGATCGACCGCGAGCCGCTGGTCGACTGGGTGCGGCCACAAGGCGGCGCCGTCGGATTTCCAAGGCTCAATGTCAGTCCAGACTTCGACCTCGACCGTTTCTACGTCAATCTCTTGGAAAACCACGGCACCTATGTCGGTCCCGGCCACTGGTTCGATATGCCCAAGCGCTTCTTCCGCGTCGGTTTCGGCTGGCCGAAAGAGGCGGAATTGCAGGGCGGCCTCGACGCCATCACCGCCGCGCTGAGGCAGTAACGTCCGCGTGCAATCGGGCGAGCGGCTGGAAAACCACTTGATCCAGGCCCGATTTTCACGCATACGCGCCCCGAACTTTGATAAGTTTCATTGGCCGGAACAGCGCCCATTTCCGGGAAGTGCCCCGCCGGCCAATGCAAGCAACGGGGCCTGTATCCATGACATCCCATTCCCATACACCGCCTGACCGGCGTTACGCCGCCTTCCGCCATCGCTCCTTCCTGAGCTATTGGGCGGCGCGTTTCCTGACCACCTTCGCCACCATGATCGTGTCCGTCGCCGTCGGCTGGCAGATCTATGATCTGACGCGCGATCCCTTCGATCTCGGCATTGTCGGCATCGTCCAGTTCCTGCCGTCGCTGCTGCTGGTGCTGGTCACCGGCGTTGTC
Organism: Mesorhizobium sp. M0761; assembly: GCF_040320205.1. Classification (NCBI taxonomy): domain Bacteria; kingdom Pseudomonadati; phylum Pseudomonadota; class Alphaproteobacteria; order Hyphomicrobiales; family Phyllobacteriaceae; genus Mesorhizobium; species Mesorhizobium sp. M0761. The sequence goes on along the minus strand of NZ_JAMYPF010000031.1, from coordinate 25,317 downwards.
GCCGACCGTTTCGGCCGCCGCCTGATCATGGCGCTGGCGACGGTAGTCGAGGCAGGTTGTGCGCTTGTCCTGTTGTACTTCACGCTGCGCGGTCTCGTCAGCCCGCTGCCGATCTTCATCGTGCTGGCGATGTTCGGCCTGGCGCGCGCTTTTTACGGACCGGCCTCGTCGTCGCTGTTCGCCAATCTTGTGCCGCCGGAAGATTTCGGCAATGCGATCGCCTGGAACTCGTCCGCCTGGCAAACGGCGACCATTGTCGGCCCGGTCGCCGGCGGCCTGCTCTATGGCGTCTCGGCCGAAGCCGCTTACGCCGTTGCCTCCGTGCTGATGCTGATGGCCGGTCTGCTGATCTTCACCATTCCGAAACCGGCGCAGCAGAGCGCCACCGACAAGCCGACGATAGAGACGCTGTTTGCCGGCTTCCGCTATATCTGGAGCGAGAAGATCGTCCTCGGCGCCATCTCGCTCGACCTCTTCGCCGTGCTTCTGTCCGGTGCCTCGGCGCTGCTGCCGGTCTATGCCCGCGATATTCTGGAACTCGGCCCCTGGGGACTCGGCCTGCTGCGCTCGGCGCCCGGCATCGGCGCCATCTGTGTCGCGGTCTGGCTTGCCGGGCATCCGCTGCGCGACAATGCCGGCAAGATCATGCTCGGCTTCGTCGCCGGGTTCGGCGCCTTCACCGTGCTGTTCGGCGTCTCGACCATCACCTGGCTGTCGATCCTGGCCCTTGCCGGCCTCGGCGCCACCGACATGTTCAGCGTCTATATCAGGGAGACGCTGATCCAGCTGTGGACACCCGACGAGGTGCGCGGCCGCGTCAACGCCGTCAACCAGGTCTTCGTCGGCGCCTCCAACGAAGTCGGCGAGTTCCGCGCCGGCACCATGGCGGCGCTGATCGGCACCGTGCCGGCGGTGGTGATCGGCGGCGTCGGTGCGATTGCCGTCGCCGGACTGTGGGCGGTGCTGTTTCCGCAACTGCGAACGGTGCGGCATCTCAACAGCCGCAACTGATCGGGTAAGCCGCGGGATCCGGCGCTCGGTCCAAATCAGCTTGCGCCGATGACGGCTGAGATGGGCCGGAAGCGGATGGGCGGTTCTGGGCGAACTAGCCAGACGGCGGGGCAGCCACAGGGTGGACATTTCAGTCCGTATGGAAAATGATCATGTTGCCATGCACAATACTGCAGTGCTCTGGTCTCGACGAGAAACCTTAAATATAGAAGAGAACCACCCGACCTCCGGGTCCAGCGAGCGGGGACGCAAATGGAGACTTTAGGGAATCGGCAATCGCATCGCGACGCAAGCGGGCGACCCAGCCGATCGGCCGGCTGGCCGGCCCGCGCCGCCGTCCCAGTGGCATTCCTGCTCGGCATGGCTTTCAGCAGCAACGCGTTTGCGCAGGACCAGCAGCTGCCGGTGGTGACGGCGGCCAAGCCGGTGGTGCGTGAAATCGTCGAAGACGACGAGTTCGTCGGGCGCTTCGAAGCCGTCGACGAGGTTGCCATCCGTTCGCGCGTCAGCGGCTATCTGGACAAGATCAGCTTCCAGGACGGCGCACTGGTCAACAAGGGCGACCTGCTCTTCACCATCGACCAACGTCCGTACCAGGCGGCCTACGATGCCGCCAAGTCGCAAGTAGACGTCGCCAAGTCCCTGCTCGAATTCTCCAAGATGCAGCTGGATCGCGCCGATGAACTCGCCAAGACCGGCAATATCTCGGCCGCTACGGTCGACGACCGCCGGCGGGAATACCTTTCGGCGCAGGCGCAGATGCAGGGCGCGACGGCGACGCTGACGACGGCCAACCTGAACCTGGAGTTCACCGAGATCAAGGCGCCCTTGTCCGGCCGCATCGACCGCCGGCTGGTGTCGGTCGGCAACCTCGTGCAGCCGGATTCCACCTTGCTGACGACCATCGTCACGCGCGATCCGATCGACTTCTATTTCGACGTCGATGAGCGCCTGTATTTCAGCTACGCCCGCGACGCGAAGGAGCGCGGCGGCAGCATGCAGGAAGGCGCCGGCGGGCTCGAGGTGGTGGTTCGCGTCGCCGACCGCGCGGAGGCGGTATTCAAGGGCAAGCTCGATTTTGCCGAGAACCGGATCGACAACGCGACCGGCACCATGCGGGTGCGTGCAAGGTTTGCCAACGCCGACGGCGTTCTACAGCCAGGCATGTTCGGGCGCATCAACGTGCCGGGGTCGCTGCCGCATAGCGGCGTTCTGGTGCCCGACGAGGCGGTCGGCGCCGATCAGGATCGCCGCATCGTGTACCTGGTGGATGAGGCTGGGATGGTGTCGGCGAAGCCCGTGCGCACCGGCCCGCTTCTCGACGGCTACCGGGTGATCCGCGCGGGCCTGACCGGCGACGAGACGATCATCGTCAACGGGCTGATGCACGCCAGGCCCGGCACCAAGGTGAAGGTCGAGATGGTGACGTTGCCGCCCAAGGTCGAGACCGCCGGGTTGCAGCAATGAGGTTCGCCCATTTCTTCGTCGACCGTCCGATCTTCGCATCGGTGGTTTCGATAGTCCTCCTGATCCTCGGCGGGATTGCTTATACCCAGCTGCCGATCGCGCAATATCCCGAGATCGCGCCGCCGACCATCGTCGTTCGCGCCCAGTACCCGGGCGCCGACGCCGAGACGGTCGCAGCGACGGTGGCAACGCCGATCGAGCAGGAGATCAACGGCGTCGAGGGCATGCTTTACATGTCGTCCTATTCGTCCGGCGACGGAGCGATGGCGCTGACCATCACCTTCAAGCTGGGCACCGATCTCGACCAGGCGCAGGTGCTGGTGCAGAACCGCGTCTCGGTCGCCGAGCCGCGCCTGCCCGAAGAAGTCCGCCGCCTCGGCATCACCACCATCAAGAGCTCGCCCGACCTGATGATGGTCGTGCACATGCTGTCCCCCGACAATACCTACGACCAGCTCTACGTCTCGAACTACGCCCGCTCGCGGGTGCGCGACATACTGCTCAGGTTGGACGGCGTCGGCGACCTCATCATCTTTGGCGAACGCGAATATTCGCTGCGCATCTGGCTCGATCCGGAAAAACTGTCCGCCCTGGGGATGACCTCGGGCGATGTGGTGCAGGCGCTGCGCGACCAGAACGTCCAGGTGTCGGGCGGCTCCATCGGCGCGCCGCCGACCAATACCGGCACGGCGTTCCAGTACACGGTCACCACGCAAGGCCGCTTCAACGACGCACGCGACTTCCGATACGTGATCGTCAAATCGGCCGAAGACGGCCGCCTGATCCAGCTGCATGACGTGGCGCGCATCGAGCTCGGCGCCAAGGATTACGTCACCAACTCCTATCTCAACGGCAAACCGGCGGTGGCGCTCGCCATCTTCCAGCGGCCAGGCACCAATGCGCTCGCCGCAGCCGCGGAGATCCAGGACAAGATGAAGGAGCTTTCCCAGGACTTCCCGAAGGGATTGAGCTACGACATCGTCTACAATCCGACCGAGTTCGTCGCCGAGTCGATCCAGGAGGTCTACAAGACGATCCTCGAGGCGATGGTTCTGGTCATCATCGTCATCATCGTCTTCCTGCAATCGTGGCGCATGGCGATCGTGCCGATCGTGGCGATCCCCGTGTCGCTGATCGGCACGCTGGCGGTGCTTTACGCCGCCGGCTTCTCCCTCAACATGCTGACGCTGTTCGGCCTCGTGCTGGCCATCGGCATCGTCGTCGACGATGCGATCGTCGTGGTCGAGAACGTCGAGCGCAATATCGCCAGCGGGCTGGCGCCCAATCCGGCGTCGCATCTGACCATGGACGAAGTCGGAACGGCGGTCATCGCGATCTCGCTGGTGCTGATAGCGGTGTTCGTGCCGACAGCCTTCATTCCCGGCATTTCCGGGCAGTTCTACCTGCAGTTTGCGATCACCATCGCGGTGTCGACGGCGATCTCGGCATTCAATTCGCTGACGCTCTCGCCGGCCTTGGCCGCGCTGCTGTTCAAGCCGCACCACACTGCTGCGGCGCCGCCGCGCTTTTTCCTGGCGCGGTTCGGACGGGCGCTCGCCGACGGCTTCAATCGCGGCTTCGACAAGGTCGCCCATTGGTATTCGAGCATCGTGCGCGTGTTGGTCGGCTCGCGGATAGCGATCGCCGCCACGCTGGCCGTTTTCGCGGCCCTCATCTACGCCACGGTCTATATGGTTCAGACGGTGCCGCGCGGTTTCATTCCGTCGCTCGACCAGGGCTATGCGATCGTCGTCGTCCAGTTGCCGGACGGCGCCTCGCTATCGCGGACCGATGCGGTCATCCAGCAGGCGTCGCAGATCATCCAGAAAACGCCAGGCGTCGACTACGCGGTCGCCTTCGCCGGCTTCTCCGGCGCCACCTTTACCAATGCCAGCAACGCGGGCGTGATCTTCGCCAGGTTCAAGCCGTTTGACGAGCGACTGGAAGCCGGCCAGTCGGCGACCCAGGTCATCGGCAATCTGTTCGGCAGCCTGCAAAGCATCAAGGAAGCCTTCATTATCGCACTGCCGCCGCCGCCGATCCGCGGCGTCGGCAATGCCGGCGGCTTCAAGCTGCAGATCCAGGAGCGCAACAGCGCCGACATGCGGCAGATTCTTGCGCTTGCCTATGAAATTGCCGGCAAGACCAACAAGACGGCGGGGCTGACCGGCGTGTTCACCACCTTCTCCGCGTCCAGCCCGCAATTCTTCCTGGCGATCGACCGCGACAAGGCGCGCATTCTGAACGTGCCGATTCCCAACATCTTCGAGACGCTGTCGATCAATCTGGGCACCGCCTACGTCAACGACTTCAACGCTTTCGGGCGCGTCTACCAAGTGCGCGCGCAGGCCGACCAGGCGTTCCGCCTCGATCGCGCCGACATCTTGAAACTGAAGGTGCGCTCGGCGACCGGCGCGCTGGTTCCGCTGGGCACGTTGATCGAGATCCGCGACGTCACCGGCCCGGCGCTGGTCCAGCGCTACAACATGTACGTCTCGGTGCCGCTGCAGGGCAACGCCGCCCCCGGCGTTTCCACCGGCGATGCGCTTGCCAAGATGGAAGCGATCACGGCACAGACGTTGCCGGCCGGTACCTCCTACGAATGGACCGAACTCGCCTATCAGGAGCGTAACACCGGCAATGCCGCTGTCTATATCTTCGGACTGTCGGTGCTGTTCGTGTTCCTGGCGCTGGCGGCGCAATATGAAAGCTGGGTGCTGCCGTTCGCCATCGTGCTGGTGGTGCCGCTCGGCGTGCTCGCGGCGTTGCTCGGCGTGTCGTTCCGAGGGCTGGACAACAACATCCTCGTGCAGATCGGCCTCATCGTGCTGATCGGACTTGCCGCCAAGAACGCGATCCTGATCGTCGAATTCGCGCGGCAGGCGCAGGAACGCGGCCTGTCGGCGGCCGAGGCTGCCGTCGAAGCCTGCCGGCTCAGGCTGCGGCCGATCCTGATGACCGCCTTCTCGTTCATCCTCGGCGTCGTGCCGCTGATGATTGCAACGGGCCCGGGCGCGGAAATGCGCCAGTCGCTCGGCACCGCGGTGTTCTCCGGCATGCTGGGCGTCACTTTCGTCGGCCTGTTCCTGACGCCGGTGTTCTACGTGACGCTCAGGTCGATGTTCTCACGGCGCAAGCCGCATGCCGAGGCCGAGCCTTCGGCACCGGCAGAGGTGCCGTCCGAGACGGCCGCCGAGTAGTGTTACACGGGCAGTTCGTGGCGCTGCCGACTATTTCGTTTTGGTGTTGAATTCACGGTTTGCAGCATAGTCGATAGTGAAGGTGCCCGCAGGAGCGCGAACGCCCTGCTTCACGTTGGATATGGTGACTGTCGAGGTAAGGCCCCTCTCGTCAGTCAGGGTCCATCTGCGTAGATCGAGCGATTCCCTGTCAAACACCATAGCGATATTCGAATTGCCGAAGGCCGACTTGTCGGCCAGCCTGATGATCACCTGGGCGCCATCGTCCTTGATACTTTTGAGGCGATTGCCGGAAAAGTTGACCTGATTGTCGAGGAGCAGCTTGAGCGGCGTCTTCGAGAGAGCATAAAGCCGCGATGTCTTGAGCTTCTTGTTATAGACCACCAAGGATTTTCCATCTGCGATTACGCTGACCCCTGATTGGCCTGCATAGTTGAACCGGATCTTGCCCGGCCGCTGGAGGAAAAATTTCCCTTTGGTCCTTTCCGCTCTTGGGCCCGACTGGACAAAGTCCCCGGACATGGACTTTACCGATGAGAAGTGATCGGCAATCGTCTTCGCTTCTACAGGTGCGGCCAAGGCCGCGGTCGAAAGGTCGGCGTTTATCGCGACAGCGCTGACAACGGCGAACCAGAAAGCCCGCAGTCTTTTGCTGTCATATGCCATTCAAGTTATCCTACCCCGAGCAGGCGCGTGATCGAAAGAGATCACGCGCCTTTGAGATCAGTAGCCGTCTGGGCACTGAGCAACGTAAACTCGACCGTTCCGACCGCGATATCTGCACTGGCCGGCTTCGCTGGCGTGCCCGATGACCGCCCCGGCCAGCGCTCCGACCGCACCGCCAACAACCGCCCCTTTTACCGGGTCGCCGGCCACTGCTGCGCCTACAGCTGCGCCACCCAAACCACCGACGGCAGCGCCTTGTTCGGTGCGGGAGCATGCCGCCAGCGGAATGAGTAGGCTCAAAATGAGCAGCGTCTTCTTCATTGATTCTCTCCTGGGGCCGTTATTAGCCGAAGCTTAAATGCGCCACGGAGTTTTTCGATCCATCGGAGTGTTTGGGGCGCAATCCAAATCTGCGGGAACGGGCTAAGGTCCCGGATCCATCCTACACGCCTCCCAGAGGTAAGTCGTCTTTGGGCAAGCTCGGCCGTTCAGAGTAGTTGGATTTCGCTCTATCCCTCAGTAGGCTTGCCGAAGATCAGGCTCAAAAATTCGCTCAGCCAGCGCTTGAGGTGCATATCCCAGATCAGCCGGCCGCCGAGATGGTCGCGGCCGGGCTGCGCGCCGGGCAATTCGAAACGGTGTGCGCCGCGCACCACCCAGCGCTGCATCATCAACCGGGTCAGTTCGCCATGGAACTGGATGCCCCAGGCATTGTCGCCATAGCGAAAAGCCTGGTTGGGGTAGGTTTCCGCCGTCGCCAGCAGCGTCGCATCCCTGGGCAGCGAAAAGCCTTCGCGGTGAAACTGGTAGACCATGTCGGGCCAGGGCAGCAGTTTCTTGCCGGCCTCGGTCGGCTTCAGCGGATACCAGCCGATCTCGACCAGCCCCTCGCCATGCCCCTCGACCTTGCCGCCGAGATGATTGGCCAGCATCTGCGCGCCAAGGCAGATGCCGAGGACGGGCCGGTTCTCCTTTAGCGGAACATTGAGCCAGTTGGTCTCGCGGCGGACGAACTCATCTTCGTCATTGGCGCTCATCGGCCCGCCGAACACCACGGCGCCGGCGTGTCCCTCCAGCGTCTCCGGCAGGCTGTCGCCGAGAGGCGGCCGGCGGATGTCGAGGTCGAAACCTTCCTCGAGCAGCATGTGGCCAACCCGGCCGGGGCTCGAAGTCTCCTGATGCAGCACGATCAGGATTTTTGGTTTCGAGCTCGGTCTGGGCGGCATGGAAAGGCGGAATCCTATTCGTCGCTCGACGTTCCGCTGGCGCCGGGCGCGGCGGCCGCCGCCTTGCGGCGCGCCTCGACGCGATCCTGGCGCTCGACGCCGATCAGTTCGGCAACGCGCCAGACGGTGTTGTCCTCCAGTTCATGCAGTTCGCCGTCGGCATAGACGATTTCCCACATCAGGCCGATGAAAGCCTTGCGCGCCTCGGCGTCGAGATGGCGCTTCAAGACGCTGGTGAAGGCATAGAGGTCGATCGCCTCATTGTCGGCGCGCTCGCCGGCGGCAGCCAGTGCATCGAGCTCGTCGCCGCTGATCGAATAGCTCTGCGCCAGCACCTGCTTGAACCGCTCCCACTCGACATCCTGGCGCACGCCGTCGGCATTCATCACATGATAGAGCAAAGCCGACGCCGCAACGCGCGGATCGTCCGCATTGGCGCGAGCCCCAGCCCCGGAGGGCAGGTCTTTCAGAAAGGCCAGGACGCGTTCGAACATGGTGCTCACTTCACTTTATTGGAGCATGATCTTTTCCAAAACCGCTATCCACTTTTTGAGATCATGCTTCAGGGATCAAAACAGGCGGAAGCGGCGCGGTGACTTGTCGGCTTCGTCGTCGGGGTCGACGCCAGGGTCGTCGGGCAGCCGGGCCAGTTCCTCGGCAGGTTCGACGGGTTCGGCATCGGGCGGTATTGCGGCGAAAGCGGCGGAAGTGACCGGTGTGACCTGGTCGTCGCCCACAGCGGACTTCGGCTCGATCGGCGCCTCGCTGATCGTCCTGGCGATGGCGGGATGATCGATCACTTCGGCTTCCTTTACCGGTTTGGCAGGTGCCGCAAGCACCGGCACATCGGCTTCGTCTTCATGGCTGTCAATGAGCTGGCCCAGCCGCTCCATCGGCGCGCGCCAGGCGAAAGCGTCGAGCTTGCCGCTGACCGGCGATACCGGCGCCCAGCGTTCGGAGACGACGCCGTCGGCGACCCAGGCCGGATCGCGCGGCGCCCTGACCGCCTTGGACAGCAATTGCCTGATCTTGCCCTGGTCGCCGGTCTCTGCCTCCTCGATGTCGGCCAGCAGCAGGTAAGCGCCTTCCCGGCGATCCATGCGGATCGCGGCTTCCGCCTCGCGGCGGGCGGTGGAAAAATCCTGCGCATCGAGCGCGGCGCGCCCCACCGTCATCGACGATTCGGCATTGTTGCGCTTCAGCTCCTGCAGCTTCTTCGCCCGGTTGAGACGATCGACCACGGCATCTCCCGGCCTTGCATGGGTGTAGAGCTCGGCGATCTCGGGATGCGGCTCCGCCTTCCAGGCTGCCTCAAGGATCTTCGAGCCTTTGCGCACATCGTTCTGTTTGAACAGAAGATTGGCGGCTGCAACCGCGGCCGGTGCGAAATCGGGCGCGAGCTTGTTGGCCTCGAGTGCCGCTGTCTTGGCTGCATTGGGGTCGCTATCGGTCAGCGCCTGCGCCTTGGCGGTCAACAGCACAGCGCGGCGGCGATTGGCGGCGTCGCGTTCGATCTGCCTGGTCGACTTCTGCGCCTCCACCAGCTTCAGCGCGCCGTCCCAGTCGCCGCGCCCGGTCAGATCCTCCAGCGTCGATTCGGCGGCCCAAGCCAGTTGCGGCGCGACGGAAGCGGCGCGCCCGGCATAGTGACGCGCCGCGTTGCGGTCGCCGAGCCGCTCGGCTTCGAGATAGAGCCCGCGCAGGCCAAGCAGCCGCATTTCGGGATCGTCGAGCATCGCCTCGAATTTTTCGCGCGCGCCCTCATGGTCGCCTTCGAGCAGCGAGGCTTGCGCTTCGAGCAGCTGGATCAGCGGCTCCTGGTCGGAGCGGATCAGTTTGGCGGCTTCCTTGGACTTCTTGCGGGCCAGCGCGCCATCGCCGGCGCCGGCTGCGATCATGCCGGTCGACAGCGCCTGATAGCCACGGTCGCGGCGGCGGACGCGGAAATAGCGCGAGATCGTGTACGGGCTGTTCCACAGCGACTTGATCAGCCACCAGACGATCATCACCGCTGCGACGACGGCAACGATCGCCACCGCCGCCACCATCAGGCTGACCTGGTATTGGTAACCGTTGAAGGTGACGACCATCTCGCCGGGACGATCGGCCAGCCAGGCAAAGCCGAGGCCGAGCGCGAAGACGGCGGCGAGAAAGATGAGAATGCGGATCATCGTGTCGTCCTCATGCCTTCATCGCACCCGCGATCAGCGCGTCGACCTGCGTCTCGACGTCGATGCGCGCCTTCAGTTTGCCGGCAAAGTCGGCGCCAGCAGCCTTGACCGCATCCGGCAGCGTTGCGTATTCGCTGAGCGCCTTGGCGTAGTCGCCCTGGTTGACCGCCACTTCGATGCGCGCCACGGTTTCCGGCGCGCCGGCGCCTTCGACGGCGCCGATCGGCCGGACCTTGACCAGCGATTCGGCGCTCGACAAAAGGTTCTGGAAGAAGCCGGCATTTTCATCGACCGGCGTCGCCGCCGCGACCATCGCATTGGCCGCGGCATCGCCCTCGCCGGCGATCTCGGTGCGGGTCGGGACGCCCTTTTCAGCGTAGGGGCGCAGCGCTGCAATCTGCGGTGCATCGGGCGAGATCGCCGCGAAGGTCTCCAACTCGGCGGCGAACGGCGCGCCGCGGTCAAGCGCCGCCTTCAAGGCCGAAGCGGCGATGGCCATCGCGATCTTTGGCTGCGAGGCCTGCGCATCGACCTTGCCGGCGAGCTGCGTCACCGACTGCTCCAGCGCGGCGATCTTGCCTTCCTGCGCCTTGGCTGCCTCGCCGGCCGATTTCACCAGTGCGTCGAGGCCCGCCAGTCTTTCATTGAGCGGCGCGAGATCGACGGGCGCTGCACCACCGGCCTGGCCAAGGGCGGCGACCGCCGTCTCTATCTGCTTGACCTTGTCGCCAAGCGCTGCAAGCCCGGCATTGTCGCCGGCGCCGCCCTTTTCGACCGCCGATTTCAGCGATGCGACATCGGCCTTGACCTGATCCAGCGCCGAAGACAGCCCGTCGACCTTGGCCGTTGCGGCGCCATTGCCGCTGGCTTCCCTGAGGTCGGCGATTTCGCGCTTCAGCGAAGCGATCTCGCCATTGACGCCGTCGAGCGAGACCGTGCCCGCCCCTGAGCCCGGAGCGCCAAGCACGCCGGCAAACTGCAGCCCCCCGGCGGCAGCCAGCGCGATGACACCGCCGATGATGCCGGCGGCAATGCCGTTCGTGCGCTTCGGTTGCGCGGCCATGGGCTGGTTCCCGGCTGTTCTTGGGGTTTCCTTGGGTGCACCCGGCTTGGGCGAGGCATCCTCGAAATTGTAGTCGGAGGTTCTGGCGCGCGGTGGCGCATCCAAAGCGGTGGGATAAGGCTGCTCCGCCTGGGTGGACGCCTTGGCATCGGCGCTTTCGGGAGCGGCGTGCGCCGCGGCGTCGGAGTGCTCCCACGGCTCGAGGTCGGCTTGATCGGCATGAACGGGCTCGTCAGGCGTCTCCGGCTGCGCATTGGCCATGGCAGCCGCATCCTCGGCCGCAACCGATTCTGCCGGGGCTTCGACGTCATCCGAGTTGGCGACATCCGTCTTGGCGGCATCCGCATCGGCAATGCGCGAGACAGCGCCGGGTTCGAGTTCGATGGTCACCGGCTCGCGGCGGCTTTTCGAATGTCGCATCTTCGGCGTCTTGACCATGCCTGGGCTCCGCAATCCTGCTTCGTCTGGGCGCCCGACGGCGCGTGATGGTTTGAAAAATGGTCTAGCACATCATCATCAGGTGAAAAGGGGCGGCGTGATGACACGGGGCTCAGTCGCCGCGATGCAACAGCTCAAGCAGCGCCTCCTCCTGCGGTTCCCGCGCCATGCGTATTTTTTTGGCAGCGGCATTGTCAAATGCCGCTGCCACGCGCTCGGAGAGCGCAAAAGCCTGCATGTTTTCAAAGAGATCGCGCAGCCCCGCCCGGTTGGTCAAGGCCTGCAACGCTGCCGCCGCCTTGGCTGAATAGAGCAGCACCGCGTCGACCGCCTGATCGGACAGGCGTGCACGGATTTGATCATCGGAATAATCGAGCGAAATCGTGTCGTAGGTTTCGACGGTGCGGACCTCGACGCCGACCTTTCGCAGCCGCGCCTCGAAGGCCGGAAACCGCACGCGCCCTGTGAGATAGACGACCGCCTTGCCGGAAAGGCCGGCAGCAATCGCCTCGGCCAGCCGCTCGGCGTCGCCCGCCCCTTCGCTGACCGACAAGAACCCTGCCGAACGTGCCGCTTCAGCCGTCCTGCGTCCGACGGCATGGCAAGGCAAGGCGGCGAGCGCACGAATGAGTTCTTTCGGCGCATGCCGCACGGCATTGGCGCTGGTCACAGCGACGGCCACGGCATTGTCGCTCGCAGCATCGGCGCCAACCGGCAGTGTCACCGTTTCGGTCAGCGGCAGAAGGAGCGGCTCAAATCCCAATTCCTGCAGCCGCCGCATGGTTCGCGACGCCCCGGGTTGCGGCCGCGTCACCAGGACACGCATATCAGACCCAGCCGTCGAAGAAGGTTTCGCCCGCTTTGACCCGCACCATCCTGGCCGCGTCCGTGCCGATGTCAGCGGCATCCAGCGCCAGGCCTTCGGCCTTGACCTCATGCGATTGCGTGCCATCGGGCGAAATGATCAGCCCAGCGAAAACCAGCCTGCCGCCCGAGATCGTCGCATAGCCGGCGATCGGCGTGCGGCAAGAGCCGTCGAGCGCCGCCAGGAAGGCGCGCTCACAGGCCAGCGCCTGGCCTGTCGGCACATCATGGATGGCCACCAGCATCTTTTCGACCTCGCTGTCGCCGATGCGGGTTTCGATGCCGATTGCGCCTTGTCCCGGCGCCGGCGGAAAAGCATCGAGCGGCATCAGATCGGTGACGACATGGCCGAGCCCGAGCCGCTTCAGCCCGGCATAAGCGAGGATCGTGCCTTCGGCGACGCCTTCCTCCAGCTTGCGCAGCCTGGTCTGCACATTGCCGCGGAACATGACCACGTCTAGGTCCGGCCGCATGCGCCGGATCAGCGCCTGGCGCCTGAGCGAGGACGACCCGACCTTGGCGCCTTGCGGCAAATCAACAATGCGCTTCACCGCCTTTCCGATGAAGGCGTCCCGCGCATCCTCGCGCGGCAGGAAGGCGGACAGCTCCAGCCCGTCCGGCAGCACTGTCGGCATATCCTTGGAGGAATGCACGGCGATATCGATCGTGCCGGCCAGCAGCGCCTCTTCGATCTCCTTGGTGAACAGGCCCTTGCCGCCGGCTTCCGACAGCGGCCGGTCCTGGATGCGGTCGCCGCTGGTCGAAATGACGACGACCTCGAAGGCTTCCGCCGGCATGCCGTGCGCTTCCATCAGCCGCGCCTGCGTTTCATGCGCCTGGGCGAGCGCCAGCGGGCTGCCGCGTGTTCCTATTTTCAAAGTTTGCATGGCGCGCGGTCCGTGATAACCCCCGGCTGGCTTTGCGTTTCCGGCGCTCTCCCTAGCGAGGCCCGCCTCTACTAACTAGGAAAGTCCGGCGACACAATCTCTGGAGACAGCGACGAATTGATCCGCGTTCTGGGCATTGAGACGAGTTGCGACGAGACCGCCGCCAGCGTGGTGACGCTGGACGGCGATTCCGTGCCGGTGATTGCGTCCAACATCGTGCTCAGCCAGATCGAGGAGCACGCCGCCTTCGGCGGCGTCGTGCCGGAGATCGCCGCGCGCGCCCATGTCGAGGCGCTGGACGGCATTGTCGAGGCCGCTCTTGCGGATTCGGGCGTAGCCCTGGCCGACATCGACGCCATTGCCGCCACTGCCGGCCCCGGCCTGGTCGGCGGGCTGATCGTCGGCCTGATGACGGCCAAGGCGATTGCAGCGGCCGCCGGCAAGCCGCTGATCGCCATCAACCATCTCGAAGGCCACGCACTGACCGCAAGGCTGACCGACGGGCTCGACTTCCCCTATCTGCTGCTGCTGGTTTCCGGCGGCCACACCCAGATCGTCGCCGTGCGCGGCGTTGGCGACTACCAGCGCTGGGCGACGACCATCGACGACGCGCTCGGCGAAGCTTTCGACAAGACGGCCAAAATGCTCGGCCTGCCCTATCCCGGCGGCCCGAACGTCGAAAAGGCGGCAATGTCGGGCGATGCGACGCGCTTTGCCTTTCCGCGGCCGATGAGGGGCTCGGCGCAGCCCGATTTCTCCTTCTCCGGCCTCAAGACCGCCGTGCGCCAGGCGGCGACCGCCATCCAGCCGCTAAGCGAGCAGGATGTCGCCGACATCTGCGCCTCGTTCCAGGCGGCGGTAGCCGACGCACTTGGCGACCGCGTGGCCCGCGCGCTGGCCCGCTTCCGCGGCGAATTTCCGGACAAGGCCGAGCCGACGCTGGTCGTTGCCGGTGGCGTCGCCGCCAACAGAGCGATCAAGGCGACGCTGCAGAAGCAGTGCGCCGAGGCCGGCTTCGCCTTTGTCGCGCCGCCGCTCAAACTGTGCACCGACAACGCGGCGATGATCGCCTGGGCCGGCATCGAGCGGTTGCGGGCAGGCCTGTCGCAAGAAAACGGCTTCGATTTCGTGCCGCGTTCGCGCTGGCCGCTGGACAGCATTTCGGCCCCGATGGTCGGCTCCGGCCGGCGCGGAGCAAAAGCATGAGCGCCGGCAACACAAGCGGCAGGGACAGAACCGGCTGGCGCGTCGCCGTGCTCGGCGGCGGCGCCTGGGGCACAGCGCTGGCGCTGGCGATGCTGCGCGCCGGTCACGATGTCCGGCTCTACGCCCGCGACGAAGAGACGGTTTCCGCGATCCGCCGCGGCGAGAACCCGCGTTATCTCCCCGGCATCGCCATTGAAACAGGCATTGCGGCGACGAGCGATATCGGCATGGCCCTGACTGATGCCGATTGCGCGCTGGCCGTGGCGCCGGCCCAGGCGCTGCGCGCCATGCTGACGACGGCAAAGCCCCATATGCCGAAAGGCATCTCGCTGGTTCTCTGCGCCAAGGGCATCGAGCGCGACACCGGCGCGCTGCTGTCGGCGATCGTTGGTGAGATCCTGCCCGAAACTCCGGTTTCGGCCTTGTCCGGTCCGAGCTTTGCCGCCGATGTGGCCAGGGGTCTGCCGACCGCTGTCGTGGTTGCTGCCCGCGACGACGCCTTGGCGGCCGAGCTTGCCGCGCGCTTTTCGGCGCAGAATCTGCGCTGCTATTCCAGCGACGATTTGATCGGCGTCGAGATCGGCGGTGCTTTGAAGAATGTGTTCGCCATTGCCGCTGGCGCCGTCACCGGCGCTGGGCTCGGCGCCAGTGCGCAGGCCGCCATGGTGACACGCGGCTTCGTCGAACTGCGCCGCATCGGCGCGTCCTTCGGCGCCAAGCCGGAGACGCTGATGGGGCTTTCCGGCCTCGGCGACCTTTTGCTCACCTGCTCTTCCGCCCAGTCGCGCAATTTCGCCTATGGGCTGGCGGTGGGGCAAGGTAAGCCCTTGTCCGGACTGCCGCTCGCCGAAGGCGTGCCGACGGCGGGGATCGCCGCTCGCATCGCCACCGAGCGCGACATCGACGCGCCGATCATCGCAGCGGTGTCGGCGGTACTGGACGGCACGATCACCATTCGGCAGGCTGTCACGGCATTGATGACCCGGCCGCTGAAGACCGAAAGCGGTATTAATTGTAAACTCCCGTGAACAGCTCGGCATTGTCCCCGCCAGGCACGATGCGGTTTTCATAGTGACCTTCCGGCAGCAGCAGTGCCTCGGCTGGACCGTTGCGCAGGACAACGTCGCTGGTACCTGCCTCCAAGGATAGGGGCGAAGAATGCGAGGTGCCGTTTATCTCGACCTCGCCGTCTGCAAGCTCCCCGCTGGTCGTGTACAGGCTGTATCGTCCGGCGACAGGCACCTTGAAAACGACCGGACGACCGGAATAGAGGCGACGACCAGCCATTCTGATGTTGGGAGCGATCTGGACGTAGCTGTCGCGGATGAGAGGCGCGATCACGGTATCGATCAAATCCATGCGATATGACCAGAGGACCATCTTGGGCGGGGAATCCGAGAGAACTTTGTAGGCTTCCGATTGCCTGCCTTCCTGCAATGTTTTCAAGACATAATGCTGGTCGAGCCAGAGTGTGGAGGGCTCCTGTCGATTGGGCAGCATGGCGATGCCGTCGAAATACTTCTCATCCGGTGCGAGCAAAGATTCCGCGCGCGAGACCAGTTCAAGCTGGGTCTGATTGTTGAGGCGTAGGTAAACGACATTGCTCGCGTAGCTCATGGCGATGGCTGTGATCAGCACCGCGAGGACAGGAACCCGGTAGCGCGCGTGGGTTGCGGTGCTGTCGAGAAGCTCCAACGACCAGAGCGCAACGAAGGGCAACGCCATGATGAAGACATAAGGCCAGGGCTGGTCGTGCGTGAATACCAGCACCGTGATGACGAGTGAAAAGATCAGCGCAATTCGCCTTCGACCATCGAGTTTCATGATCCGCATCAGTGACAGGGCCATACCGGAGAAACAGATCCCGTAAAGAAGGGCGTTCCGCGCCAGTGTCTGTAACACGAACTGCCTCAGTCCCCCGTAGTCACCGCCTCCACGCGTCGCAATCTCGACCGGGCCAAGTATAAGGTTTTTGGCCGCGAGAACAGGGGCGCCTCCACCGAAGATCAAGCAATAGACCATTATCGGAACGGCCCATCCAAGCACGAGCCACCCTCCGCGAACCGCCCCTGTTGCGTAGCGTCTCATCAAGGCTGCGTCAGCAACAAGGCCGATGCCGAGCGCAACGTTGAAGTAGACCGATTTCTGAGTGATGACGAAGGCAAGGCCACTTAGCATGCCGGCGGCAACAAGCTGCCTTGCCCTCAACCCAGGTGCGCGCAGGACAACCAGCAACGCCGCCACGGCGAAGAACACTGCCGGCGGTTCGGCGATGGTACGAAAGATGCGCTCCATGAAATTCGAAAAGCACAGGAGAACGAGGACGATCGTCAAAGCGCGCACGCGATCCTCGCCCAGAGCGCGAGCGCATGCGTAGATCAAAGAGATCGTCCCGCAGGCCAGCAACGCAGTCTGCATGCGGCCAGCAAGCAGAACCGACGTGGCATTCCAGCCGATCAGATGAGCAATCTCATAAAAAGCCGCATAGCCGACCGCCTTGGGATGCCAGATCGTATCGAACAGGCCGTTGGAGAAATATTTCGCCCATCCGAGTTGGACGAATTCATCCATGACGAAGCGGATGTTCCAAGCCAGAACGAACAGCAAGATGATCTTGAGTGCGATCAGGATATGCAGAAAAGTTGTTGTTGGGCGCTGCCCGAGAGCGAACAGCTTGTTTGGTCCCGGCTCCTGCGTATTCAAGACAACCCCCTCGATCGTGCCCAGGCAGACCAACGCCAGGCGTGCTGCCTCGCTGGGCGCAACGCCCTTCATCATCAGACAACAACTTCGAGGCCGGCAGCTCCGCTTGGCGAAGCATGGTTCCACCGCGGTTAATTTTCCGAGACTGTGCGGAACTGAAGCCGTCGCGCTTCGGATTCTTGCAGCGCTCCGCTCCAGCCTGTCTATACGTAGCGGACTTTAGCCGCTGTTAGCCTTTTGCTTGCTAAGAAGCGTTACGTTCAGACACGGCAACCTGCCTCTGCGACAATGCGGAGGCTTGAAAGGACATCGCGTGCTACAACCCAAGATGGCATCGGGCCTCGTCTGCCCAGTCTGCTATTCCAGGCTTGGCACAAGCCCGGTTGCCCTGACCTGCGAATCTTGCCCTGCCCCCTATCCCGTGCACAAAGGGATTCCGTTCTTTGTCGAGTCGCCGGTGAGGGAGGGCTTCGACGCGAGCTTCCATGAAGAGGCGTATGCCGGTACCAGTACGCGCGCCCGTCTCTACAATTCGCTCAAGCAGGTCATCACCAGCGAATATTCACCGCACGACACGCTAAATTCGTTTCTTGCCTCGATACCTCAGGACTCGATGATCGTTGAGTTCGGCTCCGGCGCACGGCGCGTCCGCCCCGATGTTCTCAACATTGACCTGTTCCCCACCCCGAACGTCGATCTGGTCGCGAATATCGAGCACACGCCGCTTGCGAGCGATTCCGTCGACGTCGTCATTCTGGACAGCGTGATCGAGCATGTTCCCAATCCGGTAGCGGTCGTCGATGAAGTGTTCCGTGTCCTGAAGCCGGGTGGGAAGCTGCTCTGCATCAACCCTTTCCTGTTCCCCTATCACGGCTATCCCGCCCACTACTGCAACTTCACAAAGGACGGGATCGAGCAGCTTCTCCAGCGGTTCGCAAGGGTAGAGGTCCAGACGCATCAAGGGCCGACAAGCGCGATCGTCAACATCCTTTCGGAATATATCGGCGTCGTTATCGGTCGAGAGAACCGAACCCGCTACATGATAGCGAAAGCCGCAATCCTGACGCTGACATTCCCGTTGAAGTTTATCGATAAATTTCTGGTCGATCGCCCGGAGAGTCACCGGATCGCCAGCATGCTCAGCACCATCGCGACCAAATAGCGTGTCGTTGATCCGCGCTTACCGCCTCGTGACACGCCGGGATCCACCCATCTGCTACCAGCTGAGCAGTTCACAATAATTCGGCCGGTCCGGTGATGCCGATACTCTCTTTGCCGTCGGGAAATGCCGCTTTGCCATGGCCGCGAAGTCCGAACGCGAAAACAAGACGACATGCTTGTCTCCGGTAATGTGCCGGTCCGCAAGAAGCGACAAGGTGGCGCGTATTCCACCAGGCTCGATGTCCTTGAGGATGATCTTCCGGCAGGCCCAGCGTTCGCAACTGTTGGCCAGCGATTTGAAGAACGCCTCGCGCCGATCCACCGGTACATGATGAATGACGTCGGAAATCGTGACGACATCGTAAGACCCTTGCACGCTGGAAAGGTCCGTCGCGGGCAGAAGTTCGACCTTCGCCCGATTTGCGTTGCTTAGAAACGCACCGATCGAAGGGGCGAGATCGCACATCGTAATCCTCAGGTCGGGGCGCTGATCGAGCAGCCGGTCGACGAGCGCTCCATCGCCGCCGCCGATATCCAAAACCTTCGCGCCGTTCGGCAATTCGCGATCGAGAAAATCC
This sequence comes from Mesorhizobium sp. M0761, assembly GCF_040320205.1. Taxonomy (NCBI): domain Bacteria; kingdom Pseudomonadati; phylum Pseudomonadota; class Alphaproteobacteria; order Hyphomicrobiales; family Phyllobacteriaceae; genus Mesorhizobium; species Mesorhizobium sp. M0761. The sequence continues at coordinate 6,676 of NZ_JAMYPF010000031.1, read as the reverse complement.
GCGATTGCATTGAGATTGACGAAAACGCGACGGTAGACGTCTCCGACCGGCTTGAAATGGCGGCCAAGAGCCCTGCGCATGATCTGACCTGGCGGTAGCATTCTTATTCCTCGTTTCCGGAAAATTGTCGTGTGGTTGAGCGAGATGCTGTCGGCGCGGTGGCGGACCGTAGACTGAACCGTGACAAGATAGCCAAATGCGCAACCACAACGTTCCAGATGAGTAACGCCACGGTGGCGATCGGAGACGCGATCGCAACACCAAGGCCAAGCCAGGAACAGAGAAGCACCATCATGGCTACCGAGATCGGGTAGGCCGCAGCCACGCCTGCCGCAAAACGCGCAAATGCCTTGAAGCGCAGCGGTTTGCCGAAGGTGAACCAGCTGTGCAGAGCGTAGCCGGTCGGCGTCACCGCCAGGAATGAAATCATGATGCCCAGCAGGTAGTGCCTGCCCAGCTGATCGACCGTAATCATGATGACATTGTGCGCAATTGCGCATATCGCTCCCACCACAATGTACCGCCGTCCCCGTTCCAGAAGCGGTCTTTCACTCTGGTCCACTGGGATGTCGGCGATCCTGACAGAGCTGGACATCGCCTCAGAAAGCTCCTGTCAGTTTCGCGCGAAGCCGGCACATGACACGCTCACGCAGCCGCGAATCGCGCAAATAGCGCCTCAATCCCGTCGGCCCGAGCGACAGCATGATACGAGCGGCTCGAAGCAAGGCCTTCAAGTCGCCGGCTGACGCAGCCGCCAGCGACACATTAACGCTGATCGATGCCCGAGCAGCAGATTCGATCCGGCGCCGGCTGCGCGCCGAAAGCCGGTCCAAATGGCGCTCCAGGACAGTCTGCATTTGCGAACGGAATTCGTTCGCATCGCGCGATCCGGTTACGGTCAGCGAATCGCCATGAACCCGGAAGGCCGTGGTTATCTCCTGGTGATAAATGACGGGTCCGGAAACGGCGAGCTTCGCCCATATATCCCAATCAGCCGTATACCAGAGCCTCTCATCCATACCCCCGCATGCCAGCCACGCATTCCGACGAAATATCGGAGCAGGCACGGACACGAAATTCTGTACGAGAAGCCGTTCCAGCAAGAAGTCGGATTCGAGCACCTTGTCGCTCGGCAAGGGACAGTTCCAGCATCCCATTCCCCGGCCGTAGCGGTCGACGATCGCAGTCGGGGCCAAGTGAAGCGCTGCTTCGGGCAGGTCCTCGAGCCAGCGTCGCGTGGCCTCGATGCGCCCGGGCAACCAAAGGTCGTCTTGGTGGAGTATGCAGACATAGTCGGCGGCGGCCAGCTCAACGCCCAGATTGGTCTTCGACTGCCAGGGCGCTAGATCCTTTCGCCGCAGCAGCCGGAAGGCCGGCCGGTGGAGAAATCGCTCGACAATGGCGGAAGTAGCGTTTGTCGGGCTGCTGTCGATAATGATTATCTCCAGGCCATCGCTCGGCTCTGCAGCAAGCGAGTCAAGTGTCGCTCCAATCCATGCCGCCCCGTCATGGACCGGCATGACAACCGACAGAAAAGGCTTTGCGGCCGCGCGGCTTGCCGCTTGAATTTCCGCTCGCAAGGCTGCTGGAGGGCTAGAGCTCACGTCTGCTACTCAACGTATCAAGCAGCAATTTGAGCACGAAGCCGGACAGCACCATCGACATGCCGGCCACGCAGATGGTGGTGACTACAAAGGTCAGGTGCACCGATTGCTCCATGGGGCCGCCAATAAGAATCCAATGTAGCGCGAGTGACACATCGGCCGCGAAGCCGGTTGCCGCGAGTACGCCACCGGAAAAAACCAGCCATTCCAAAGGCCGGCCGCGCGTCAGCCATGGCACAATTCGACCGCTGTAGACCGGGTGGTAGATGGCGATTGCCACCTTTGCCAGCATACCGAACAGGATCGCTGAAAGGCCAATCAACGTCGCCATGGCCGAAAGCGCGACGAAGTGAATTCCAAAGTACCATCCGCCGATGCGAACAGGCCCAGCCGCGAGAACGGCAAGGCCGGCAATGCCAGCGATCAACAAGGTCAGCCCAGGCACGAGATACATGGTATCGGGCGCATGGGCTATGATCAGCCGCAGATGTCGCCAACCGTCCCGGAAGGAACGCAGATGCGGCGCGCGGTTGCGCTTGTCGGGGTAGAGCTTGATCGGCACTTCACGAATGGCGAGCCCAGCGCGATGCGCATTGATGATCATTTCCGAAGCGAATTCCATCCCTGGCGAGCGCGCGCCGATTTTTAGAAATGCCTCGCGCGTGAAACCGCGCATGCCGCAATGGAAGTCGCGGACCGGAGAGTTGTGCAAACAGCGAGCGATGGTGGAAAGGACAGGATTGCCGAGGTAGCGATGCAACGATGGCATGGCGCCCGGCTGGATCCCGCCGGCGAACCGGTCGCCCATCACAAGTTCCGCACCCTGTTCCAACGCATCGACGAAATCGCCGAGCTGGCTCCAATCGTAGGAATCATCGGCATCCGCCATGATGAGATATTTGCCTTCGGCCGCTTCGACCGCGGCACTGATTGCCGCGCCATAGCCCTTTACCGGCTGATGAACGACCCGCGCTCCCAGCTTTTGCGCAATCTCCACCGACTTGTCCGCGGATCCATTGTCGCCAACGACGACTTCCCCCTTGATGCCGCGCATCGAGAAGGCATTGAAGGCTTTGCGAATGCAAATGCCGAGCGTCAGTTCCTCGTTCAGGCAAGGAATGATTGCAGAGACGAGAACACGCTCGGTCCCCATGCCGGCCGTGAAAGCAAGCGCGACGTCGTCGATCCGAACCGTCGTGTTGCGCGCGATGCTCTCCATTGCGACCTCTATTCAGGCGTTCTGAGCAGACCAGCCCATTTCACAATTGGCTTGCTGGAGTGTTGCGTATCGAAAATTGATTATTTTTGAATTTACGAAATACTCGGTAGTGTATTTATAGGCGGCGGCAAGCAAAGCTGGTGCGCTGTTGTGGTGCGCGACGCAGCCTGTCGCCTTCGTCCACTCTTTCGGCGACGCGGGTTGCGTTTGTGATTTTCATCAACCCAGGACTGTCAACTATTTCAACGCCTTGGCTTGAGCCATAGCGGAGATTCAATGCGTCGAGAGATCGTCATTTGGCATTGACCCGAAGCCAGCATAAAAGCAAAACCGCGATTTCGGCAGTTCAAGCGAGCTGTTGTCGCAATCCCAAAACGGAGTTTTAAAAATGCTGTTTGCGTTGATTTGCAAGGACAAGCGGGGCAGCCTGCAGGTGCGGGTCGATACGCGACCGGTCCACGTCGCCTTTCTCGAAGGCCTGAACGCCGACAACAAACTGGCCTTTGCCGGCCCGTTCCTCGACGCCGAAGGCAAGCCCAATGGCAGCCTCGTCGTCGTCGAAGCGCCCGATCTCGCCGGTGCGCAGGCGCTGTCGGCTGCCGACCCCTATGCCAAGGCCGGGCTGTTCGAAAGTGTCGAAATCCGCCAGTGGAACTGGACCTTCAACAAGCCGGCGGCTAGTTAGTTCCGACGGCGCCTAGAGCGATCCCAGGAAAAGTGTGGAACGGTTTTCCGTCCGGAATTGCGCAAAAAATAGTAGTTGGAGCAAAGACATGAACTACTGGCTGTTCAAATCCGAACCTTCGGTCTTCTCCTTCGAGGCGCTGAAGGCCAAGGGCAAGGCCGGCACGCAGTGGGACGGCGTGCGCAACTATGCAGCGCGCAACAACATGAAGGCGATGCAGATCGGCGATCTCGGCTTCTTCTATCACTCCAATGAAGGGCTGAACGTCGTCGGCATTGCCGAAGTCTGCGGGCTTGCCCATCCCGACAGCACCACCGACGATCCGCGCTGGGAATGCGTCGACATCCGAGCCTTCAAGGATGTGCCGAACCCGCCGACGCTGGAACAGGTCAAGGCCAATCCGAAACTCGCCGAGATGGCTCTGGTGCGGCTTGGACGGCTTTCCGTACAGCCGGTGACGCCGGCCGAATGGAAGGAAGTCTGCCGCATGGGCGGCCTGACGCCGGCTCCGTGACGGCCCTCACGCCGAACAGCGCGAAAAAGTTCATTCTCGACAACACGGCGCTTATGTCGCCGCCGCATGTGCCGGAGATTGTCCTCAATCTTGCCGACGAAGCGCATGACCTCTGGCAGCGCACGGAGAACGAGCTGATTGAAATCGGCCTGCCGCCGCCGTTCTGGGCCTTTGCCTGGGCCGGCGGTCAGGGCCTTGCCCGTTACGTGCTGGACAATCCGTCGGATGTGCGGGGCAAACGCGTGCTCGACTTCGCCTCCGGCTCCGGCCTTGTCGCCATCGCCGCCGCCAAGGCGGGTGCGGCGCACGTGATCGCCGCCGACATCGACCCGTTCTGCGAAACGGCGATCCGCCTCAACGCAGAGGCCAATGGCGTTGCCATCGACTTTTGCGGCACGGACTGCATCGGCACCGACGCCGGCTGGGACGTGGTGCTGGCCGGCGACGTCTTCTACGACAAATCCTTCGCCGACACGCTGATGCCGTGGTTTTCGACACTGAAGGCGCGCGGCGCTGACATCCTCGTCGGCGATCCGGGCCGCTCCTACATGCCGAAGGCGGGACTGGAGCCGCTCGCAGTCTACGAAGTGGCGGTGACGCGGGCGCTGGAGGACGCCCTGGTCAAGCGCACCACGGTGTGGCGCTTCGCTTGACGGCATTGCCGAACAGGCGTTCCATCGCGCATTGATTTGAAGAATACGCATGTCGTTATCCCAGAACCGTCAGGCTTTGGGCTGCATGCTTGAGGGGAGGACTTTATGGATTTTTCAGTGGTGAACTGGCTGGCGGTGGTTGTCGCGGCCGTCGCGGCGTGGCTGTTTGGCGCCGTCTGGTACACGGCCCTCAGCAAGCCTTGGATGAGGGCGGCCAGGATCGATCCGTCAACGTCAAAGAAATCGATATTGCCCTTCATCATCTCCTTCATCGCCGAGCTGATCATGGCGCTGGTCTTAGCCTTGGTCGTCGGCGCGATGACCGGCGGCGAGCCGGTCCTTGTCGCAGGGCTGGTCTTCGGCTTCGTCCTCTGGCTGGGTTTCGTCGCCACGACGCTGACGGCCAACCATCGCTATGAGAATTTCGGCTGGGACCTGACCCTCATCGACGGCGGCCACTGGCTCGGCGTGCTGTTGATCATCGGCGCGGTGATCGGCTGGTTCGGGACGCCGGTCGCCGGCTGAGGCCTGCAGAAGTCGTCAGGTCTGCGTCCTGGCGACTTCGTCGAGGATCCATTCACGGAAAGCGATGATGCGCGGATCGTTGGCAGTGCTCTCGGGATAGACCAGGAAGTAGCCGAACTCCGGCCCCACGCGCAGACCGAGTTCAAAGGGCTGCACCAGCCTTCCCTGGGAAAGGTCGTTTGCCACCATGGCGAACTCGGCGAGCGCCACGGCATTGCCGTCGAGCGCCGCCTGCACGGCATCGGTAGAGGTTCCAAACACGATAGTCCGGCTGTCGTCGAAATCGTTGATGCCGGCCGCGGCCATCCACATGCGCCAGTTCGGCCATGTCACGCCTTGGCGCGACCATTCGATATGGGCAAGCGTGTGGTTGAAGAGGTCGCGCGGTTCGCGCAGCGGCGGGCCGGAGGTCAGCAGGCTCGGGCTGCACACCGGAATGAGGATGTTGTCGAACAGGCGATGGGCGCGAAGCCCCGGATACTTGCCGACCCCGAACCGGATGCCGACATCGACGTCGTCGAGTTCGAAATCGCGCACTTCGTAGCCGATGTCGAACCTCAGCTCGATACTGGGCTGAAGTTTGCGAAAATCGTCGACGCGCCGCATCAGCCATTTTGACGCGAACTGCGCGTCGAGCGTCACCTTCAGCAATGCCGTGCCGCGCGTCAGCTTGCGCGCCCGCGACACCGCCCGGTTGAGCAGGTCCAGCGCATCGATCGAGGCCTCGAACAGCACCGTACCTGCCTCGGTCAACCGGATGGTACGACTGGTTCGCGTGAACAGCACCAGCCCGAGCTGATCCTCGATTTCCTTGATCTGGTGGCTGACCGCCGCCGGCGTCAGCCCGAGCTCGTCGGCAGCGCGGGTGAAATTGAGGTGGCGGGCGGCGGCTTCCAGAGTCCTCAGCGCGCGCGTTCCGGGCAACAGACGGGACATCAACGTATCCTCAAATAAAACTTGACGATCCGAAAAGAACTACTCGTTTCTCTCATGGATTTCAATGCGGCATGATGCATCCATCGAAACACCATCAAGCCGGATTTGATATCCGGCGGAACACGGGAGCGCATCATGTCCATCTTCGTTTTGAACTCGCCAGCAGCTCGCTCGAACTGGTTGCATGCCGTAACGGACTGGCTTCGCCAGGCGAAAGTCGCCATCAACCTGCCGCGCCAGGACGTGGAGGATCTGTCGGATCGCCAGTTGCGGGACGTCGGCGCGCAGCGCAAGGACGTGACGCGGGCCGTGGACCGGGAACTCGGCCGGCTTGGATTGCTGGACACTGGGTGGCAGAAGCCGAGAAGGCGTTAGGCAATGGTGAGTAGTGAGTAGTGAGTAGTGAGTAGTGAGTAGTAAAGGATTGAAACGACGCCGAGACCATCCTTACTCCCTACTCCCTACTCCCTACTCCCTACTCCCTACTCCCTACTCCCTACTCCCTACTCCCTACTCCCTACTCCCTACTCCCTACTCCCT